>CAYZCF010000031.1:0-19906 GCA_964476855.1 uncultured Chlorobiaceae bacterium | reverse complement strand
TATTGAGGAGTGGCCAAATTGGTAAGGCTCCTGACTCTGGATCAGGCAATTCCAGGTTCGAGTCCTGGCTCCTCAGCACCTCGAAAGCCTTGTAGCAGATGATGTTACAAGGCTTTTTCTGTTTCTTGACCAAAAGAGCGTCTTCGCCTAATTGTTTTCAGCTTGATAGTCCCCCAGTCCCTATTATCAAGTCAAGACGAAACAGCCTTGCGCATTCCCTGTCATTGCGAGAAGCATCGCGACGTGGCAATCCATGCGGGAATCAGTGAAAACAGTTAAAGATGGATCGCCACACTCCCGATAGGTCGGGACTCGCGATGCTTAGTCACCGTCATTTTTTTTGACACGTAACTACTCTTAAAGATAAGAATCGAAACACGACTAAGATATTAAAATAACTTGTTCTGCAAACAAGGGAAAATAATCAACAACCTCGATTCAAACGGTAGACTATGAATTTTATCTTTTATTGATAATTTCAGAAAACAAGATTAGAGCGGCGAGATTCTTATAGACTATTTCTTAAAATCTCGTCTTATGAAGATTTATCCTATATTTTAATTTATCAGCACTTGCTTTATAAGTGATCATGTTTTTGTCATATCTTTCTTTAAGTATAGCGCCCAAATCATTTATATTGCTACTGCTCATTCGGCACCAAAAAATCACTTCCTTTATCGCTTCTGATTTATATCCAAATGTAAAGATAAGTTCATCATCAGTTTCTTTCTTTTTACAATTTTTCAGCAAAACAACAAACCGACATTCTTTCTCATACGCCCATAAATCACTTTTTCTTGCTATCATTTTAGTTGTTTCATCGCGTTCTTTAAGTCTTTCGATATTTAACAAATACCTCTCTTCTGAGTAATCAACAGGAATCCAGTAAACCACTATCAAAACCAATAACCACCCCTTTATGCTGATCAGCATAATGAGACCACATCAATATATTATCATTGGTAGCGCTAAAACATACAATTCCTGCCGTTTTTGACAATTCATTTACCTGTTCGGCAATTTCATTATGATATGAATCTTGATTTGATAAAGAACTCAAAATCACATGATCGATCAAGTTGTGATCGGAATTAATATGCTCAATATATCTCGCATAACTATCATCAAAAAATTTTAACTTTTTTGCTTTTTTTATAGGAATCATAACTTTTCAATTGACCAAGATCATACTCTCTTGATACATCAAAAACTCCTCCAGCCATCATCTCAAATGGATCATTAAATTTATTGGGAGGAGTCACTTTTAAGGTATTATTGAAAAGAATTTTCTTTGCCCCTTGGAGGTCAACATACTTGTATAATATTTGAGGTATAGCATTCATAAAAGATTAATTGAGACAAGCAAGATGTTTCCAATTTTTTCCGCGTTTAAATAAACCGCAACTAAATTTTGAAAATATACTGACAGAGATTCAGAGTAAAAATATACATCTATCTTTACAAATCTATAGGCTGACACCGGAATTTTTGAGTCGCAACTGAAGCTTGTCTTTGACAAGCACAACGAAATAAGTGAACGTAGAATGGACGGTAACGTGAGCTGTGCGCGGAACTTCCGAGGACAGACATGCAGGTAGGTCTGCCCCTACAATGGGCGTGCTGGATTTATCATAATTTTCACATTTTCGTGAAGCGTCCTGATGGGGTCAGCGCTCACAGCAATAACTTCAGGCCGGCATAAAAAAAAGAGACAGAGTTGTCTCTGTCTCTTTTTTGCTTAAGTCCTTGTTCAGGAACTTATTTTGCCTCGCCAGCAGGTGCAGCGGCAGGAGCAGCCTGCTCTGCAGGAGCTTCAGCAGGTGCAGCGGCAGGAGCCTCAGCAGGTGCAGCGGCAGGAGCCTCGGCAGGTGCAGCGGCAGGAGCTTCAGCAGGAGCTTCGGCAGGAGCTTCAGCAGGCTGTTCAGCTTTCTGAGCGCAACCAACGAAAGAGACCGAGCTCAGGAGGAACATGAACACGAAAAGTTTTTTCATGATTCGAATGCAGTTTTGGTTCAAATAAAAAAATGTTACAGCTTGTTCAGCTCACGAATTATAAGCAAAATCGCCGATTTTTCAAAAAAACACACTCAACACTCAGGTACTTTTTAATAACAGAGTTTCGCAATCATTATACCGAACAATTTCGCCGAATCGAGACATTAACGAACAAATCAGCCGTAAAAGTCAAACGACCGGGGCGTCATCACCTCTTTTGCCGCACAAACGCGGCGATGTGCGAGACGCCCCTAATCGATTAATCGACAAGCATTTGCAACTCCTGAGAGGTCACCTCGTGGAAGTTGAGGTACCGATAGACCTTGTCGCCATTCTTCGAGAGCGAACCGGCAATCTCCATATACTCTTCCCTGCCCGGCAGGTGACCGAGCAGCGCGCACACAGCGGCAAGCTCGGCGGAGCCGAGATAGACCTTCGCGCCTTTGCCCATGCGGTCGTCGAAGTTGCGCGTGCTGGTCGAGAAGACCACGGCGTTATCGGCCACGCGAGCCTGGTTGCCCATGCAGAGCGAGCAACCCGGAACCTCGGCACGAGCACCGGCGGTACCATAGACTGCGTAGTAACCTTCTTCGACAAGCTTTTTCATGTCCATTTTGGTCGGTGGCACGACCCAGAGTTTCGCTTTGGCCTGACCCTTGCCGCGCAGCACTTCGCCAAGCGCGCGGAAGTGGCCGATGTTGGTCATGCAGCTTCCTACGAACACCTCATCAATGTTTTTCGGGCGCTTCTCATCGGCAAGAATCTCGCTGAGCGTTGCCACGTCGTCCGGATCGTTCGGGCAGGCGAGGATCGGCTCGGTGATTTCGCTCATGTTGATCTCGATGACCGCGGCGTACTCGGCGTCGGCGTCCGGCTCGAGGAGCTGCGGGTTGGCGAGCCACTCCTCCATCTTGCCGATGCGGCGGCTGATAGTGTCGGCGTCGCCGTAACCCTCTTCGATCATCTGGCCAAGCAGCTTGACGTTGGACTGGAGGTACTCGATCACCGGCTCCTTGTCGAGGCGCACCGTGCAGGCCGCGGCGCTACGCTCGGCGGAGGCGTCGGACAGCTCGAACGCCTGCTCCACCTTGAGCTGCGGCAAGCCCTCGATTTCCAAAACTTTACCGGCAAAAATGTTCTTTTTGCCCTTCTTCTCAACGGTCAACAGACCCTGCTTGATGGCGACGTAGGGAATGGCGTTGACCAGGTCGCGCAGGGTGATGCCGGGTTGGAGTTCGCCCGTGAAGCGTACGAGCACCGACTCCGGCATGTTGAGCGGCATAGTGCCGGTCACGCCCGCGAAGGCCACGAGGCCAGAGCCTGCCGGGAAGGAACAGCCGATCGGGAAGCGGGTGTGCGAGTCGCCACCGGTGCCGAGCGTGTCGGGCAACACCATGCGGTTCAGCCAGGTGTGGATGACACCGTCACCCGGCTTGAGCGCCACGCCGCCACGGCTCATGATAAAATAGGGCAGGCTGCGGTGCATCTGCACGTCTGACGGCTTCGGGTAGGCCGCCGTGTGGCAGAAGCTCTGCATGAAGAGATCGGAGCTGAAGCTGAGGGCAGCAAGCTCCTTGATTTCGTCGCGCGTCATCGGGCCAGTGGTATCCTGCGAGCCGACCGTGAGGGTCTCGGCTTCGACATACATGCCGGGGCGAACGCCGGCGAGGCCGCACGCCTTGCCGACCATCTTCTGCGCCAGCGTGTACCCTTTGCCGGTGTCGGCGGGCTGCTCCGGGCGGCTGAAGATCGTCTCTTCGCCGAGACCGAGCACCTTGCGGGCCTTGCGGGTGAGGTTGCGGCCGATGATGAGCGTGATGCGGCCACCGGCGCGAACTTCGTCGGCCAGCGTGTTCGGTTCGAGCGTGAAGTTGGAGATCACTTCGCCGTTCTTCTCGATGACGCCCTTGTAGGGATAGAGGTCGATCACGTCGCCCATCTCCATCGAATTCACGTCAGCCTGGATCGGCAGAGCGCCGGAGTCTTCGGCGGTGTTGAAGAAGATCGGGGCCACGATGCCGCCGATCACCACGCCTGCGGTGCGCTTGTTCGGCACGGCGGGAATGTCCGCACCGAGGTGCCACTGCACGGAGTTGATGCCCGACTTGCGGCTCGATCCGGTACCGACCACGTCGCCAACGTAGGCCAACGGATGGCCCTTCTCTTTCAGACTGGCGATGGTCGCGATGGGATTGTCCATCTTCGAACGGAGCATGCTCAGTGCGTGCATCGGAATGTCGCTGCGGGTGAAGGCCTCGCTGGCGGGCGACAGGTCGTCGGTGTTGGTCTCGCCCGGAACCTTGAAGACCGTGAGGGTCATCTTTTCCGGCATGGTCGGCTGCGAGGTGAACCACTCGGCGTTTGCCCACGATTCGAGCACCTCTTTGGCGTAGGCGTTGGTTTTTGCCAGCTCGACCACCGCGTCGAATGAATCGTAGACGAGCAGGGTCTTCTTCAGCGCGAGCGCCGCGGCTTCGGCAACCGCGCTGTCGGCGCTGGAGAGTGCGTCGATGAGCGGCTTGACGTTGTAGCCGCCAAGCATCGTGCCGAGAATCCCGACCGCCTCGACCGGCGTGATCACGGCGCAGGAGGCCTCGCCGCGAATGATGGCGTCGAGGAAAGCGGCCTTTTCGAGAGCGGCATCGTCCACGCCGGGGCTGATATGGTTCACGAACAGATCGAGAAGATACTCCTGCTCCTGCACCGGATTCTCTTTGAGGAGCGCGATCAGTTCGACGGCCTGCGCGGCGGTCAGCGGAAGCGGCGGAATACCGAGTTGAGCGCGCTCCGCAGTATGGGCGCGATACTGGCTGATGAGACTCATATAATGATCTCCAGGGTAATGATTATGAGTGATGATGCGATGGTGATTACAGCGAACGGTAACGACCGGAATGGTTTCTGCCTCGAAAAAGGCAAAGCATTAAAATAAGTCGGCGGATAATGAAATGCAAAACCTCAAACCCCGCCAGAGGAGCCGCCACCGTACTTTTTCAGGCATGGTTACGACAAGAACTAAGAATTTGAGAAATAAACAGGGATAGCAAACAAGCAGGAAAAAAATATTGAGCAGGTTGAAAATAGAATGGATGGTAAGGCGATGATTTTATAACGATTCAGGGCTGTTACAAGGGCCTGGTCCTGCAGAAAATTGTCAATTATCAACTGATAAACATGCTGTCGCCGTAGCTGAGAAAGCGGTAACCGTTGTCGAGGGCTTGCTGGTAGGCGCGCTGGAGCAGCTCCGTTCCGGCGAAGGCGGCGGTGAGCATCAGCACGGTGGAACGCGGCGCGTGGAAGTTGGTGAGCAGGGCGTCGATGATCCGGAATATATAACCAGGATATATAAATATATCCGCCTCGCCGCTCACTTCCTGCGAGAAGCCGCCGTCAAAGAGCTTCGGCGCGGCGTGTTCGAGCGCTCGCGTGACGGTGGTGCCGACGGCGACGACGCGCCCGCCGGAGGTTTTGGCTGCGCCGATTTTGCGGGCGGTCGCTTTCGGGATGTTGTAGAACTCACGGTGCATGACGTGCTCCTCGAAAGTCTCCGAGCGGATCGGCAGGAAGGTGCCGAGGCCGACGTGCAGCGTGACGTGGGCAATATCGACGCCTTTGGCGCGAACCTTGTCGAGCAGCTCATCCGTGAGATTAAGTGATGCTGTTGGCGCGGCTACCGAACCGGTCAGTTCGGCAAAGACGGTCTGATAGCGCTCGCGGTCAAGCTCCTCGGCATCGCGCTTGAGATAGGGTGGAATCGGTACGGAGCCATGTGCTTCGAAAAGATCGGTGAGGTTTCCGGTGGCGCAGGAGAGGCGCGCGATGCCGTCGCTGGGCAGCGCTTCGACCGTCAGCTCCGCGCCATGCGCTAGCAGCCGGTCGCCCACGCGGAGCCGTCCGCGATAGAGCGCGAGGTTCTGCTCCCCCTCGTGCTTTTCGAGCAGCATCAGCTCGATGCGAGCGCCGGTCGGCTTGCGGGCGATGAGCCGCGCCCGGATCACCTTGCTGTTGTTCAGCACGAGCAGATCGCCGGCGCGGAGCCACTCGTACAGCGAGGCGTAGGCGGAGTGGGTGATTGTTCCCGCCGCCCGGTCGAGCACGACGAGCCGCGTCGAGCCTCGCTCTTCGGGCGGAAAGATTGCGATGCGCTCTTCGGGAAGGGTGTAATCGAAATCGCTGACCTTCATTTTCACAGGTGCTTCAGTCTGACGCGAACCGCCTCGGCGTGGGCCTGAAGCCCTTCGTGATCGGCGAAGCGGGCGATCTTCTCCCCGGCGCGGCTGAGTTCGCTCTTCGACCAGGCGATGATCGAGGTGTGCTTGACGAAGTCGCGCACCGAGAGCGGTGAGAAAAATCGCGCCGTGCCGTTGGTCGGCAGCGTGTGGTTCGGCCCGGCGAAGTAGTCGCCGACGGTCTCGCACGACCACGGCCCCATGAAGATCGCCCCTGCGTGGCGCAGGTCGGGCAGAATCTCCCACGGATTGTCCACGTGCAGTTCGAGGTGCTCGGGGGCGATCATGTCCGACACGCGGCACGCCTCCTGCATCGAGCCGGTCACGACAATCGCGCCATTGTCGGTGAGCGCGCGGGTGATCACTTCGCCGCGCAGCATCGTACCCGCCAGACGTGCGGCGGCCTCCTGCACGGCGGCGGCCAGCTCGGCGGATGGGGTGATGAGCACCGCCGAGGCGTCGGAATCGTGCTCGGCCTGCGCGAACATGTCCATCACGATGAACTCCGGCTCCGCGCCCGCATCGGCGATCACCACCACCTCGGACGGCCCTGCGATGCTGTCGATGGCGACGTGGCCGAACACCTGCTTTTTGGCGAGCGCAACATATTTATTACCGGGGCCGGTGACGATGTCCACCTTCGGGATACTTTCCGTGCCGAACGCGAACGCCGCCACGGCCTGCGCTCCGCCGAGACGGTAGACGCTCTTCACGCCCGCGACCTTCGCCGCCGCGAGAATGTGCGAATTGACCCTGCCCTCGGCGTCGCACGGCGTGGTCATGTAAATTTCATCGACGCCAGCCACCTGCGCGGGCGCGGCATTCATCAGCACCGACGACGGGTAGGCCGCCTTGCCGCCGGGCACGTAGAGCAGCGCTCGTTCCATCGGCGTGACGCGCTGGCCGAGAATCACGCCCCCCTTCTGTTCGTAGAAAAAGCTCTTCTCCGCCTCGTTGCGATGGAACGCCGTGATGTTCGAGAACGCCTCTTCGAGAATGGCGATAAACTCGGGATCTGACTCCGCGTACGCCGCCTCGATCTCCGCCTCCGGCACTCGCATGTCGCCGAGCCGGACGCCCTGAAAGCGCTCCGTGTAGTCGAGCACGGCGGAGTCCCCCTCGGTTCTGACGTGATGGAGAATGTCATCGACCGTCCGCTGGGCGTCGGGATCGAAGGATACCGTCCGGTTGAGCTGTTCTCTGAGGGCTGCTTCGTCCTGGGGAAAATGGTAGATCGTTAGCACTGCGCTTCTCTGTTTTAAATAATAGTGGCTTCGACACGCCTGGTTTTGAACCTCGTTGCGTAATGTAAGCATTGGCGCTTTGAAACGAAACTCCACCCTCGAGGAGAATGCTTGCCAGACAGCTCAAAAAGCGGGCATTCCCGCCCACGATTTCATTTGAAATAAAGGTTCCATTAAGTACTTTTAGGCTTCATTCAAAACCTTGGAATCGGGCCTGATTTTGCTACTTCCAAGCCACTATGTACCATACCAAGATACTTACTCACCATGGGCATTTTCAGTGACCTGTTCAGAGACATTGCCATTGATCTCGGAACAGCCAACACCCTCATTTTCATCCGCAACAAGGGCGTCGTGCTCAACGAGCCATCCATCGTCGCCCGTGACCGCAATACCGGCAAGGTGGTCGCCATCGGCCACGACGCCCTCCTGATGCACGAAAAAACGCACCCCGGCATCGTCACCATCAAGCCTCTGGCCAACGGCGTTATCGCCGACTACGAGGCGACCGAGGAGCTGATCCGTGGCCTCATCAACAAGACCAAGAAGCAGTTCTCACTCGGCATCCGTCGCATGGTGATCGGCATTCCGTCGGGCATCACCGAGGTGGAAAAAAGGGCCGTACGCGATTCGGCTGAACACGTCGGTGCAAAGGAGGTCTATCTCGTCGCTGAACCAATGGCAGCCGCAATTGGTATTGGCATCGACGTCAAGGAACCGATGGGCAACATGATCGTTGACATCGGCGGAGGCACCACCGAAATTGCTGTTATCTCGCTTGGAGGTATTGCATCAGGCGAATCGCTCCGCGTGGCGGGCACGGACATCACCAACGCCATCATCCGCCACTTCCGCAAGGCCTACAACCTCGCCATCGGCGAGCGCACCGCCGAAGAGGTCAAGATCAGGATCGCCTCGGCCTACAAGCTGGACAAGGAGCTGACCATGAACGTCCGGGGCCGCAACCTCGTCACAGCCTTGCCGGAGGAGCGCGAAATCAACTCCGCGACCATCCGCGAAGCCATCGCCACCCCGATCAGCCAGATCATCACCTCGATCAAGAAGAGCCTTGAAGTTACCAAGCCGGAGATTTCGTCGTAAATCCTAGACCGTGGCTTGTTCCTTGAGGGCGGCGGTGCCTTGATCAAGGGACTCGACAAAAAGATCAACGAGGAGACCAAGCTGATGGTGCACATCAGCGAAGACCCTCTGACCGCCGTGGCACGCGGTACGGGCGCAGTGCTCGAAGATCTGGAGAACTACCGCTCGGTACTGCTCTCGACCAAACGCTACTGATCCTTGTGTTCGCGGGCCTCATCGATGAGTCTGCGGTAAAACGCTTCATATTCTGCGACCTTCAGGGCGGTATTGAACCGCCCTGCCTGGTTCACTGCGGCCTCCGAAAAGCGCTGCCAGACCTCGTTATCCCGCAGAATCGAGAGTGAACTCCGGCTCATTCCCCCAATGTCGCCATGCGGATGGCGGAAGCCGTCCACCCCCTGCCGCACGAACTCCGGAAAACCGCCCGCGTCGGTGACGACCACCGGCACGCCGCACGCCATCGCTTCGAGCGCCGCCAGGCCAAACGACTCGACGTTGCTCGGCATGAGCATCAGGTCGGCGATGGAAAGCAGCGGCACGATGTCATCGAGCTTGCCGAGAAAGCGCACCCTGCCTCCGATGCCATGATTCCTAACCCAGGTTTCCGCCTCGCTCCGATCCGGTCCATCGCCAACCAGCAGCAGCGTGGCCGGAATTTCGCACTGGATACGCTCGAACACCGTCAGCACATCCATGATACGCTTGACGGGCCGAAAGTTGGAAATGTGAATCACCACCTTGCCCCCCTCGATTCCGAGCAGTTCCCGGCGTCCGGGCAGGCGCTTGAAGACGGAGGTATCGACAAAGTTGTGAATCACCTCGATAGGCTTGCGCGGCGAGAACATGCGGATGGTTTCATCCCGGAGGTAGCCAGACACCGCTGTCACGCCATCCGATTTGTTGATCGCCAGCCGCACTGCGTCGCTCATGCTCCGGTCGGCCCCGACGATGGTGATGTCGGTGCCATGCAACGTGGTGGCGATCCGGAAGCACTCCGAAGCAGGGCACTTCTCTTCGAGCATCTGGCGGGCAAGCATGGCACTGATGGCGTGGGGAATGGCATAGTGAGCGTGTACCACATCGAGCTTTTCGTAAAACGCCACCTCGGCGATCTTCGACGCCAGCGCCAGCGAGTGGTACGGAGTCTCGAACAACGGATAGTTCATCGCTTCGATCTCGTGGCAATGGATGTTGCGCGAATAGAGACCAAGCCTGAACGGAGCTGCCTGACTGAAAAAGTGCACCGTGTGGCCCTTCATAGCAAGAGCCTTCCCAAGCTCGGTTGCCACCGCCCCGCTTCCACCGTACGTATGATGACAGGAAATCCCGATTTTCATATCTCTACTATATTTTATAATGACTTACGGGCGCAAAGTTACAAACCTGTCGCAAAACGGCGAAAAAACCCTGCGCCAGCCGCCTGAATGGAATATACCGATCCCTCCCAAAAGGTCTATCAACAGTCATCCGGCGACCACTCCGGCCACAAAAAAAGCCGGGAATTACCCCGGCTCTCGATTGCCTTGAAGGTGGTGAGTTCACGCCCCTCAGCTCAGTGCTACGAAATTGGAATATCGTGCCACTCATCAGGTTGCCAGCTCTCGATGTTCAGCTCGAAGCCCAAATCATTTTCAGGCTCTTCGTCCAGATCGATCCCCAACGCCCGCGCCAGACTTTCCCAAACAGCTACCCGCAACTCATCTTCAGGCACTTCCCTGTATTTACTCATTCCCGCCCCCCTGTCTTGAAATGTTTCTCAGTGCTTCTGTGCAAATCCCTCTGAAAGTCAGCTCCCGCCCGCGTGCATCGGTCGGCGGCTCAAGAAGCGAGAGACGGCGCGGCACTTCTCGAAGGATAGCCTCACGAACCTTGATTACCTCGCTCTCAAACACCCGCGCCATCTCTTCGTAGTTGCACAACGTCCCGGCTCGTTCGGCGGCTTCCATCTCGGCCAAGTCTGCTTTTGCTTTTGTGAGCCTTGCACGTTCGCGCTCGTACTCGCTCACGTCCGCATCGTCGCCGCCTGACCTCGCATAGAATGCGGGAATTGCGGCCCTCAAATCGTACTCGTTTCTCCCGTTTCGCGGTATCACCTTTTGGCGTGTCAATAAGCGCACCAAGTCCCCGGAAACGCCCAGTATTTCTGCAAGTTGGGCAGTGCTCACTGTATAATCATCGCCCATAAAAAGCCCTCCTTTTATCGGAATGTGAATGCGAAAAAAAACTCTCACGCTAAAGAAATAGAGCGCTCACGAAACCAATCATAGCCCGAAAGGCTGGGAAGTACCTTTTGAACTGTCAGCCCGTAAAAACGACCTCCAAAAACAGCTCAGGTTCAACGATCTCGGCCCGTGTCATGCGTTGATACCATGCTCACGTAAAAGCAGGTCTGCAATATCAAAGCCGCGCCCCCTATCCTCAGTACTGGCCCGCTGTTCGAGAATGTTACTCACCCGAACGCCCGGCAATCCTTCGGCTTTCTCAGTCCATTTCTCGAAGGCTCCTAAATCCGGGAATAGCACAACCTCACGGCCTCGAAGTGGTGCAAGAATCTCACGGCTCAGGTTTCCTTTGCCGCCCGTCGCCGTCCAGATGAATTCCGGCACGAAGCCCGCGCCAATTATCGCCGACTTCTCCGACTCGACCACGGCCACCGGCTTCGACCGATCCGCCGCCGCAAGGTGAAGCCCGAACAGGCACGGTTCCGGCTTCCGGTCAGCCATTCCAAGCAACCAGTGAACCCCGGCAACCATATTGCCCGGCTCTTTCACCCTGCGGCCTGTTTCGGCATTGTAGAGCATCACCTTGCCCCGCCGCACACGCCCGGCTTCGTCCACCTGCCAAAAACAGCAAGCGCCCGGCCAGTGCTTCGACGTTCCCAGCCTGTAAGCAAGAGCGAGTTCAAGCGCTTTCGCTTCCCCGAACACGCCGCATAGCCAAATAGCGAAGTTGTTCTGCTCGAAGTGGTTGAAGCTCGCCTGCATCGTCTCAGGTGAGATAAAGACAGGCTCCGGCTTCGACTCCCGGCGCACCTCCGGCGCGGCCCCCGCCGGTTTCATGCTACCATCAATCCCGAACAGCTCGACGGCGCGGCGGGCGCGATCCCGGAAATCTGGTATCCGCTCGACCTCGCCGATCAAGTCCAGAACGTCGCCGGACTTGCCGCATGAGAAGCAGCGCCACCGCTCGCCGTGAATGCGGAACGCACCGGTTCTATTCAAGCCTGTACCACTGCCGCACAACGGGCAGGTGTAGAAACCGCCCCGGCTCTTCGTCGTGACGGTCTCGACGTATTCGGGCAGACGCTCCCGGACGGCCTGTAATGCTTGTTCAGTCATCGCCGCGCATCCCGGAATTCATCATCAACCTTGAAACAAGGACTCTACATGTTATACATGTAAACCCGCATGGATAAAGGCTCTTGGTGTAATACGCGTATGATCTTTGTTTCACGGTAACAGAATCTTTTTGCTTGTTCGGCCAGACGGTTCTTTCTCTTCCGTCACGATCCAAAGGCCGGAATCGATCCCGGACTGCAACACCTCGTTGAACTCCCTACTGTTCCACCTCAAGCTGTTCTGAAGGACTCGCCGTGTCACGCTGCCGCCGTTGGCCTTGAGCTTGTCGATGATCTGCTTTGCTTGCTTGTCGAACTTGCCGAACTTGAATTCATCCCGGAGAAGCCGCTCTGTTGAACGCTGGAAATAGCCGATCACGTCAACGGCTCGTTGCATCGCCGCGCCTGAGACGGAAGGGAAACCGCCATCACCGCTAAACACTCGTTCGACAACGGCAAAGATCAAAGCCACCTTGATTTTCATTACGTCCAGCCTTCCGAAATAACCGTCGAGCATTCCGGCGAACTCGACGCTCTCTTTTCCCAGCTTCTTGATATACTGCTGGTCATCATCGAAGGCGGCCTGATAAACCGTTCTGGCATCGTCGGAGAGGTGAAACGGGCGGTCTCCGTCGTGGAGCTGCTTTGCCGCCAGATAGACGCTCTTCAGGGCATCGACAAGCCACGTTTCCATTTCGCGGTCAGGCTCGCCGATCTCGACGAGTGACGCGCGTTTCCTCGATGATTCCTGCACATGGCAGAATAGGAAGCGCTGCAAGTAGCCAGTGTGCTTGTCATCCTCACGAATGCGCTGCCTGAACTGTGTCATGGTTGAGGCTCCGAAAATGGACAGGCACGGATTCTTGATATAGGACTGCTCACGCTTCAACGTCCGCTTATGATCTTGGCCGTCGTACACGTCGAGAATGAACGATTCATAGCCTTTGTTGTACTCACGCTGAATCATATCAACGAATCCGGCGAACTCGCTATAAACAGCCGTGCCGCTGTTCAGCACGTCTTTCTGTTCAGGCTCCTCGATTTCGATCTTGTCCTTGCCGTGCCCATCGAACCGCTTCACAACTCCCGGCTCTCGCATAGTCTCGATTAAGCCCTCCAACGAACCGGAATCAGGCATCAGAAAGCCAACAGGCGAGGAATCCACCGCAACGAACTCGTCGCCCGCGTTGACGACGTTTTCAAGCTCTCGCCCGTAATGCTTTACGATGTTCACCGCCGTTGACTTTCTGGCGACTGTGGAGCCTGCAAGTAACAGCACATAGAGGTTTGATTTCACGCGCTGCCGTCCGGTTTGACAGTAAACCCGATTGCCGATTGCGGCCTGTACGGTCATCAGTGCAGCGCAATACAGGAACTCTTCCGGCGCGTCGGTCTGGCGGCTGAGGTATTCGACAAATGGCCTGAACAGCCCGCCATCAAACGCATGAGCTGGAAAGGCTCCCGACTCGATACGAAGGGCATCTGTAACGCTTTTCATAGCGCACCCCCTTCGTCAGCGGTGAGGCATCGCAGACAGCCGTTGCGGTCAACTCGCCATGAGAAGCGCATACGGCGCGGAAAGGCCATTGACATCACGAAGGCGTCCGCGAATAGACGCCGGACGGCGCGGCGGTAGGCTTCGGGATTGTCTCGGTATTGGATGAATCGGGGATTTTGTGCATATTGCAGACGTGCCGCTCGATCATTCGCCCGATCATCCGCACAACGTCCTTTCTGCCCTTTCGGACTCGCCCCCGGAAGGGCATTCTTGTTTCCGGTCATCGCCTCAGCCCTCCGCCTCGATTTTTCCCCCATTATCGATCCATGCTTTGACCTGCTGCACGGGGAATAACAGCCTCCCGGATGGGCCTTTCTGACAGGGTATATCCTGCCGCATCGACATTTTGAAGATCGTGGATTTACTGAACGTCAGACCTGCATACTCCTTCAGGAAGGAAATAACTTCCGGCGTTGAGAAATAGCGCTTTTCAGGCGAGCTGAGTGTAGCTGTGTTTTCCATCATTGTTCTATTTAGCGTTGATATTCAGTATCGAACGATTGATAGATAATGATGGATTAATAGGCGGAGAAATAGGTATTAGGTATGCTTATTTAATACCTATTATTTTTTTATAGGCTGGCTTTGTAGGCTTTAAATGCCGCCTTGAATGTTGAGTAGGCAACTTTTGATTTGTCGTTTTCCTTGTTGAAACCACCGTGAATGAGCTTGATATAAGCCTCCAGAGTGTCGTCTTCGGCCATCTTCTTTGGCCTTCCTGGCTTCCCCGGCCTATAATGGCGAAGGTCGGCTGAATTTATTTTCATCGCTAATTCGTACCTGATCTTGATATAGGCTTTGCAGCGCTCTTCTGCGGATAACGGCCTTTCGTTCTGTCCCGCCGCGCCGTCGCCCGCCGCCTGTTCTGCGGCCTGCTCTGCTGGCGCGGCCTCACCGGTAACACCATTCAGCCATTGAACCGCCTGCAAATGGCCTATATAATCTCGGTAGCTCCTACCCTCTGCATCAAGCTCGCATAAACCTTTACGGGCAAGCTCCATCCTTTCTATCTGCTCTTTGACGTGCTCAAGCCGGTACTCTGGCAATCCGCTTTCATTTCGCTTTTTCGCCAATTCACCGGCCCAGCAATTCAAGGCATTGAGAACAGTGCCCCTCAATCCGTTTTCATCGATCTCGGCCCGTAATTCCTTGAGAACATCCGAAGGCTTCCCCCCGCGCTCAAGCTCCCTGAATCGCTCCCCCCACTTTCTGGAAAATGCCAATTGCTGTAAGGGCTGGATGAAGTCAGGATCGTACCATATAGTTTCCTGATCCCGGTTCAATCGTAATGCCTGCCGCCTTTGCTCTTCCTCGGTTTTTGGTGCGTTGCGGTAGAAGTCCCGCGCCGCGCCTCGGATAGCCTCAAGAATGAGGAAGCTCCGCCCACCTTCTGTAAATATCTCGCCCATCTTTTCGCCCTCTGTTGGTTTCAGTTTTGCCCGCCCTCTTCGATCTCGATCACGCTGTAAAACGACCTCACCCGCGCGTCGATCTCAGCGTCAGAAAAACCGCTTTCGCTCTGAATCTCTTTTTCGCATCCGATGCCGTGCTGAACCCATCGTTCAAAAGCGGCCTGCGCCTCTTGAACGGTCTGGTAGGTCTCGAAAATGCCGTTGTTCTCGTCCGCTACTCCGTATGTCATGGTTCACCATCCTTGTTTTTGGTTATTGTTCGCCCTGTGAAGCCTCGATAGCCAGCTCCGCCGCCGTGAACGCCTTGCCCTCGAACAGATACCGGCCCTCTCGATCCTGCGGCAACCTCAACGCTTTGGCGATCTTTTCGCCCTCGGCGGCGAGCGCCTTCTGAATACCCCCCGTCGCGGCTGGCGACGGTGACGGGCGCGGCTCGATCCGCAACGGCAACACGGGCAACTGGTTCACCGCATCGACCTTTTTTGAATCAACGATATGGCTGTAAACCTGCGTTGTTGCGATCTCCCTGTGACCAAGCAATTTCGAGACGGTGAAAAGGTCGTTCCCCTGTGTGAGGGCAAGCGTTGCGAAGGTGTGGCGGCTACTGTGGAAGTGTAGCGGCCAACTCAGCCCGGCACTGGCCCCCAGCTTGTGGAGGTGCTTTGAAATGACAGACCGAGACGGCAGGATAAACACGTGCTCGCTGCCGGACGGCGCGTATTCGACATGCAGCTCTTTGACCGCCTGCAAGGTTCTGACGGCCTGTTCCGAGAGTGGGAGCCTCTCGACGCCGCCGGTCTTTTGCTGCCGGAAATCGATGAACGGCGCACCATTGACAAGGCTGATCTGTTCCCATCGCAAAGCCTCAATATCCGAAAGCCTCATCCCGGTGAAGCATCCGAAGAGAAACGCCTGCTTGACCATCCCGTTTGAGACATTGGCCATGCTCAGGCGGCCAAGCTCTTCAAGGCTCAGGAACCGCCGGACGACTTCATCCTTTTTGATATTCTGGACTCGCGGGGAGAAATCGACCTCGATAAAGCCTTCCCGGAAAGCTCGGCGAATCAACGCCTTGACCGTCGAGAGGTAGAGGCTCGCCGTGTTCTGCGATACGCCATCGAGTGAGAGGAGATAGCCCTTGAAGCGCTCAAGCCACGCCGTGCTGAGACTCGAAAACGGAGAGACGCCCCCGAAGCACTCGATAAGGTGCTTGAGGGCATTAAAGTACGGGGGATAGCCGCCTTTATTGGCATACGCCGCGAAGTACTGGATAAAATCCTCTGTCGATTTCGCCTTCCTGCCAAACACCCCGGCGGCATCCCGCGCCAAGTCCTTTTCAATCTGGCGCACCTTGTCCTGAACTGTGGACTGAGCTGCCTTGTACGCTTTCCGGTCTTTGGGATTTGCCTGCAAGCCGGTTTTCTGCGAGAATCGCCCGAAATCCTTGTGGTAGGTGTCAATGTAGAAAGCCACCTCGCCAGAGGCCAGCTTTCGCTCCCTGATTTTTACGCCCATCTCTCGCCCTCGTTTGCAATATCCTTGTAACTCGTTTGCAAATAAGTTACAAAAACAAGGGAAAGGAAACAAAAAGAAAGGAATAGAGCGGAAGGAATCGGATACTATAAACCATTGTATTCAATGGACTAAAGGAAGGGTTTGGCGTACAATCGGTAACAAGCGGAAACGGGCCGTCATGAAATCCCGATTTTCATGACCTTGCAAAACAATTTAAATCAACATGCTATGCTCGAAAAGTACGAAAATCGCGGGAGAGTCGGTTAGCTCCTCTTTGTACCCAGGAACCATGATAATGCCCGGTATCGGACGAGCTGGCAGGAAATGTTGTCTGGATGATTGGACTGGAGAGGAGATCCATACCACGATAACAGGATGATCGAGCTTTTGACTGGCATATTTGAGGGCTGCCTGAATATCCGATCAGACAATTCCTCGATGATTTTATCCTGATTCAACTGTCGCGCAGCAAAGCTTCGGGGTGTTGGCAAAGGTTTCTCTTTGCTTTCAAACAAAGCCTTATGGGGTCAGACCCTTAAACATTAGGCCACCGTTAAAAAAGTCTATTTGAAATACACATCACCAAAAAAACCACAGCAAAACCTTGCGCAGTCACAAAACGAGAGGATTCGGTGACGTGGATGTGATTCCGTAAGTGTCAGTCCGATATACAGTTGCGTGTATCTGGCTGCCCCGATAGTAATAGCAATCCGAATATACGCTGGAAACGCTTTACAAATAACGTATTTTAGCTTATATTTCAACAGTTTTTTTACAGCTCCTTTGATGTCACGGTTTGAGATCAGGCCCCTTCCTTTTCTTTTACCTTCGGAGGAGCTTCTTTTTTCCCCTGCTGTTTTAACCTCCCACCCAGCCTCGAACATCCGCATTTTTCATGCAAAAATTCCGTGGCGGGAAGTCGTCGATTACCCGGGCACGGGCAACAGATTTCCGCTTTCATAAAACTCACCACAAGCCCCCAGGAAACCCCTTTTTATAATATGCCACCTTTAACGTATTATGTCCGTCAAGCGTATCTGTTTTCCGGGGCGGATACGGTTTGTTCACCTGACTCAAGTACATGGAAATCCTTATTCTTTTTTTTCTCATCCTTCTCAATGGCCTCTTCGCGATGACGGAGATGGCTCTGATAACCGCCAAACGCTCGCGTTTGTCAAAACTCTCTGACGAAGGCAACAAGGCGGCCGATCTGGCTATCCGTCTCGGTCAGGAACCAACCCGATTCCTCTCCACCATACAGATTGGCATTACCGCTATCGGCGTTCTCAACGGTATTGTCGGCGAATCATCACTCGCCCCGCCCCTTGCCGCCATGTTTCACTCCCTGGGCCTCGATACGGAAATCAGCCGTGTTGTATCAACGGCGATCGTGGTCGTCATGGTCACCTACCTGACCATTGTCATCGGCGAACTGGTGCCGAAACGGATCGGCCAGACCAATCCCGAGGGTATCGCCTGCATCGTCGCCCGCCCCATGCAGATTCTCGCCACCGTGACACGCCCCTTCGTGCGCCTGCTCTCGGCATCGACCGACACCCTCCTGCGCCTGATGGGCAAGCATGATCTGGCCCAGCCAAGCGTCACCGAGGAAGAAATTCACGCCCTGCTCGAAGAGGGTTCCGAGGCGGGCATCATCGAGCAGCAGGAGCACGAGATGGTGCGCAACGTATTCCGCCTCGACGACCGCCAACTCGGCTCGCTCATGGTGCCACGTGCGGACATAATCTACCTCGACACCGCCCTGACACTCGAAGAGAACATGAAACGGGTCGGAGAATCGGAGCATTCACGCTTTCCCGTATGCAACAACGGTTTGCAGTCGCTGCTCGGCGTGATCAATGCCAAACAGTTACTCGCCCAGACCATCAAGGGCGGCGTCACCAACCTGGCCGAACACCTTCAACCTTGCGTCTACGTACCAGAAACGCTGACCGGAATGGAGCTGCTCGACCACTTCAGAACCTCCGGCACGCAGATGGTCTTCGTGGTCGATGAGTACGGCGAAATCCAGGGACTCGTCACCTTGCAGGATATGCTCGAAGCGGTTACCGGCGAGTTCGTGCCGCGCAACCTCGAAGACTCCTGGGCCGTGCAGCGCGAGGACGGCTCGTGGCTGCTCGACGGCCTCATTCCCGTGCCGGAGCTGAAAGACACGCTCGACCTGCGATTTGTGCCGGAAGAGGAGAAAGGCGTGTACCACACCCTGAGCGGCATGATCATGTGGCTGCTCGGACGTATGCCGCAGACCGGTGATATCACCTTCTGGGAAAACTGGATGCTTGAAGTGGTCGATATGGACAGCCAGCGCATCGACAAGGTGCTGGCTACCAAAATCGACGAACTGTCCGCCGAAGCGCCAAAAACAGACGCCTGAGCAGCGGCGATCCCTGAAGTTGTCTTGCAGGAAGGTTCTCTGTACATTTTACCTAACAGACAACTTTTTTGAGCAAGCACCGAGCGCACGATTGAAGGAGAGCGACAGTCATGAGCAATCCGGGATACATCACTGTTGAGCGGAGGAATACCGTTCCGATGGATCAACAGCCATTCGAACTGGTTGAACGAAAAGGCATTGGCCACCCCGACACGATTTGCGATTCCGTCATGGAGGCGGTCTGCGTCGATCTGTGCCGCGAGTACCAAAACCGGTTCGGCCACATCTGCCATCACAACATCGACAAAGGGTTGCTCGTGGCGGGGCGCAGCCTGCCGAAAACCGGCGGCGGCATGATCCTCGAACCGATGAAACTCATCTTCGGCGACCGCGCCACCTACACCTGCAACGGTCAGGTCGTGCCGGTAGGCGAAATCGCCGAAGCCGCCGCGAAACGCTGGATAAGGGAGAACCTCCGGTTCGTCGATCCAGACGAGCACCTGCTTTTCCAGAACGAAATCAAACCCGGCTCGCCGGAGCTGACGGACGCTTTCGCCCGAAAAGTGATCGGCGCGAACGACACCTCGGTCGGCGTCGGTTACGCACCACTGAGCAACACCGAGCGCATCGTGCTCGCCACCGAGCAGCTCCTCAACTCCCCTGCGCTGAAAGAGCGATTCCCCGAAGCTGGCGAAGACATCAAAATCATGGGCTGCCGCAACGGACGAAAGCTGCAACTGACGGTAGCGATTGCGTTTGTGGATAGATTTATCCCGAACGCGCAGCACTATTTCGAACGCAAAGCCGCCCTGCGCGATGAGTTGCTGGCGTTTGTCGAAAGCCGGAACTGCGCGTTCGACTCGGTCGAGATCGACATCAACACGCTCGACGATCCATCGCGCGGCGAGGACGGTCTCTACCTCACGGTGCTCGGCACCTCGGCGGAGGGGGGCGACGGCGGACAGGTCGGGCGCGGCAACCGGGTCAACGGCCTCATCGCTTTCGGGCGTCCGCAGACCACCGAAGCCGCAGCCGGGAAAAATCCGGTGAACCATGTCGGCAAAATCTACAACGTCCTGAGCCACGAAATTGCCGTCAGAATCCATCGCGAAGTTGCCGG
>CAYZCF010000030.1:0-20344 GCA_964476855.1 uncultured Chlorobiaceae bacterium | reverse complement strand
GTCGCACGAAATCCGCGGCCTGCTCGATGATGCGGCGGCACTCGAAATTCGCGCCGGTTCGAGCAGCTTGTCGAACAACGCAGCACTCATCGCTTCGAACTTGGCGCGGGTCAGGTTGATCACCAGGTGCTTCGGGCCTTCCTGGGTCGCGGTGATGAAGGGGAGGTTGATCTCGGTGTCGGTGCGCGAGGAGAGTTCCACCTTCGCTTTTTCGGCGGCCTCTTTCAGGCGCTGCAAGGCGATGGCGTCCTTGCGGAGGTCGATGCCCTCCTGCTTCTTGAACTCGTCGGCCAGAAAGTCGATAACCACCTGGTCGAAGTCGTCGCCGCCGAGGTGGGTGTCGCCGTCGGTCGATTTGACCTCGAAGACGCCGTCGCCGAGTTCGAGAATCGAGATGTCGAAGGTGCCGCCGCCAAGGTCGAACACGGCAACCTTCTCGTTCTGCTGTTTCTTGTCGAGACCGTAGGCAAGCGCCGCCGCAGTCGGCTCGTTGATGATGCGCTTGACGTCGAGACCGGCGATTTTACCGGCGTCCTTGGTGGCCTGGCGCTGGGCGTCGTTGAAATAGGCCGGCACGGTGATGACCGCTTCGGTCACTTTTTCGCCGAGGAAGTCTTCAGCCGTCTGCTTCATCTTCTGAAGGATCATGGCCGAAATCTCCTGTGGAGAGTAGGTCTTGTCGCCGATCTTCACCTTCGCGTCGCCGCTTTCGTTGACCACGTCATACGAAGCGAGCTTCTTTTCGTTCGGCACTTCGTCGTACTTGCGGCCCATGAAGCGCTTGATCGAAAAGATGGTGTTTTTAGGGTTGGTGACCGCCTGGCGTTTCGCCGCCTGGCCGACGAGCCTTTCGCCCGTTTTGGTGAAAGCGACCATCGACGGAGTCGTATGGTTGCCCTCAGAGTTTTCTATGACCGTCGGCTGGGTGCCCTGCATGACCGCTACGCAGGAGTTGGTGGTGCCGAGGTCGATTCCGATAATTTTACCCATAATGTGTAATCCCTTTTTTTAAATGGTTTTGATTTACAGCGAACGCCTCCTTTCTGTCGGGAGGCGTTCGGGAAAATCGGTTAGCTGATTGAAATTTCCTTGGTTTTCTTGACTGGTTGCGTCTTTGGAAGCGTGACGTGTAACACGCCATTGTCGTAGGTCGCTCCGATGTTCTCCTGGTCGATGATCTCGCCAATATTGAAACTGCGGGAGAATGAGCCGTAGGTTCTTTCAACTCTGTGGTAATCCTTCTTTTTCTCCTCCTCTTTGTGCGTGCGCTCGGCCTTGATGGTGAGTACATCATCCTCGATGTTCAGGGCAATATTTTCCTTGGCAATACCCGGCAACTCGGCATCGAGATGATAGGCGTGCTCATCTTCGGAAATATCAACCTTGAATGACAGGGCTACAGGCATCTGGGTGTTGCTCCAGATGTCGTCGAACAGCCTCATCGGGTCTTTCGCTATTTTCATCAACATGGTTATCTCCTGTATGCTTTGTTTGTATGATGTTCCATGGTGTTTGGCGATCTCTGACCGCCTCTATCAGTAAAGCATCAAAAGCCGTGCCAAAGCTCGATTTTTATTCACTTTTCGTTAGTGTCTGACAAAGATGATCTTTGAGATGGTTTGGCTGACAATTTGTCGTACATTTTGTCAGATGGTTGAGCGGGCGGGGGATGATCCGGAATCAAAAGCAGTAATAAAAAAGGGCGATGCAGAAACATCGCCCGGAAAAGTCTGTTCTGTTTACTGAAAAAATTCAGGTGGTCAGGTTGCTGTTGACCTTCTGAATCCAGCTCAGTCGGTCCTGGAGATTTTCAACCACGCTTTTCGAGATCAGGAAGCAGGCATAGACGATACTGTCGTCCGAAATCCGGTAGTAGCACTTGAGTCCTTCCTTGCGGCGGTTGACGACGCCGTTGTCGTGCATAAGCGCCAGATGCTTGGAGATGTTCGCCTGACTCGCGCCGACCTCCTTGACGATCTCCTGAACCGTGTGCTCTTTGTCACAAAGGGTCCTCAGAATTTTAAGGCGCATTGGCTCGGAAAGCAGTTTGAAGCGGTTCGATACGGCGTCGAGCATCTCGTCTGGCATGTTGAATTGCCATTTTTTAACCTCTTCATCTGATATGGTAATCGATTTGCTCATTTCAAAACTCTGTTAAGCCCCTGAACCAATTCAACGGCATGAATAATAAATTTATACAAATATATGCTTATTAAATCATATTAATCAAACCAAAAAAACACACGCCGCACATTCGTTTGCATGAATGCTGAATTTTCAAGGGAAGTACTGCATCGATGGGAATGCTCTCAGGAGGTGATGCTGGTCAGTCTCGTGATCGATTCAATAAGAGCTGTAGGTGCCTTGACGCGAACGATGCGCTCTCTTATGATGATTTTGGTTTTTTTTGCGTCCTGAAACTCGGCGCGGCATTCAGGACATTCAGCAAGGTGTTGCGCGAGCTCTTCCTCTTCTTTCGGGGAGAGTTCACCGTCGATAGCCGCGCTCATGAGCACCATCGCTTTGTTACAATTCATTGCTGTCTACTGATAGGTTGTTTGAATTCAAGGAGTCACTCACCGGATTCGGTGTCGTAACCACGCTTTTTGGCGTAATCTTCGAGTTTGGCACGTAACAGTTTCCTGCCTCTGTACAGACGTGACCGAACTGTTCCAATCGGACTTTCGACCATATTGGCGATCTCCTCATAGGTGAATCCTTCAATATCACATAACTGTATGACCTCCCTGAACTCTTCGGGAAGCGACTGCAATGCCTGGTAAACCTCTTCATGGAGCAGGGAGTGGAAAAAATCCGACTCAGCTTCGGTGGTGTCGCTCTGCACGTCCTTGATCGTATGATAAAAATCCTTGATCAGGTCGTAATCGACTTTGCCGGGTTCCCTCGCGTTTTTACGAAATTTGTTAATGTAGTTGTTTTTGAGGATTTTAAACAGCCACGCCTTGCAGTTTGTTCCCCGTTCGAAAGAGTCAAAAAATTTATATGCCTTCAGGTAGGTCTCCTGTACAAGGTCTTCGGCGTCGTCCGGGTTCATTGTCAGGTGTAGTGCGTAGTTGTAGAGCGAATTGATATGGGCGACAGCCTCCGCTTGAAACTCCTGCTGTTTGAGCTGTTCCTGAGCCGTGAGAATCTGCTTTTTCTCTTTCATAGGGTGTTGTTTTGCCGGATGAATTTGCCGGACTTCTTCTGATCAAAGCCGAGGAATCGATGATCTGTAATATTGGTGTTCATGACAACCAATATAAAAATATATCTTTAGAGAGTTTGGAGTCAAGCGCCAAAAGTTGCTTTGCGACAGAGGGCTTGATTTGATACAAAAAAAATGTGCAAAATGGCTGAAGCGGTTGATGTCATTGTCATTGGCGCGGGTATCGGGGGGCTGACGGCGGCAGCGTTGTTGCAGGAGCGCGGCTTTTCGACGATTGTTTTCGAGAAGAACAGGTTTCCTGGCGGGAGCTGCTCTTCGTTTCAGAAGGGCGGATACACTTTCGATGCCGGGGCTTCGGTTTTTTACGGTTTCTGCGATGACGATTCAAGGGGGACGCTCAACTTGCATACGCGGATTTTTCGTAAGCTCGGCGTCGAGGTCGAGACCATTCCCGATCCGGTGCAGATTCACTACCATCTGCCCGCGGGCTTCGAAGTTCCTGCGTGGTTTGACCGCGAGCGTTTTCTCGAATCGCTCTGCCGCCGCTTTCCGCATGAGCGCGAGGGCATCCGGAAGTTTTACGACGAACTCGAGTCGGTCTACGAAATTCTCAATGCACTGCCCGCCGGGTCGCTCGAAGATGTTATGCATCTTGGGATTGTCGGTGCGCGCCATCCGCTGAAAGTCATGTCGCTTGGCGTCAAGACGCTTTTTTCGATGGGCAAGACGGCGCGTCGTTTCGTCAGCGATCCGGAGCTACTGCGCTTTATCGATCTCGAATCCTACTCGTGGGCAGTGCAGGACGCCATTTCGACGCCGCTGGTCAACGCGGGCATCTGCCTTGCCGACCGGCATCACGGCGGCATCAACTATCCGGTCGGCGGCTCGGGAGCCATTCCGGCAGCACTGGTGAAGGGAATCGAGAAGTTTGGCGGTTCGGTGCGGTTCGGCTGCGAAGTGGCGCTGGTAATCGTCGAGAACGGGACGGCGGTCGGCGTCCGTCTCTCTGACGGCGCGGAGGTCAGAGCCAAAGCGGTGGTGAGCAATGCCACCGTGTGGGACACTTTCAGCAAACTCGTTGACGATCCGCGGCTGCGGATTCCGGACGACCGCTTCATAAAGGCCCCGAGCTGGTTCCAGCTCTGGCTCGGTGTGGATGCGTCGCTCGTGCCGCCGGGCTTTCACATGCACCACATCATCGTCGGCGACTGGTCGACGTACGACCAGCTTGGCGGCACGATCTACTTCTCCGCGCCGTCGGTGCTCGATCCGTCGCTCGCGCCGCCCGGCAAGCATGCGCTGCACCTGTTCGTGACTGCCGAAACGTGGCAGTGGGAGCGGTACGACTATCGCGGCGAGGAATACAGAAGCGCCAAGGAGGCCTTCGCGCAGTCGCTCATCGCGCGGCTCGAACGGCTTCTGCCGGGAGTGCAGGGCGCGGTCGAGCTGATGGTGACCGCCACGCCGCAGAGCCACGTGCGTTACCTCAACCGCCGGGACGGCTCCTACGGCCCGCTGCTCAAGCCGGGCCAGAACATCCTCCTGAAGCCGCAGAACCGCACGCCGGTCAAGAATTTGTATGCCGCCGGAGACAGCACCTTTCCCGGGCAGGGGGTGATCGCTGTGACCTACTCGGGCGTATCGTGCGCCTCGTACATCGCGCGGCAACTCGGCAAAGCGCTGGAGTACCTGTGAGTTTGGCAGAGAGTGGACGGCGTGGACTTGGTGGACGGGAGAAGCGGAAAATTTGAAATGCTTCCGGGCGAACGCCGTCCGTGGCTACAACTTATTCACCCTCATCCTCTTCAATTCATCACTCATCATTCATAATTCTTCGCTACGCTGTAGCGAGCAGCATGTCGATTTCGCGGAAGGGGAGATCGGTGAGTTCGGCGAGGATTTTCTTGGTGACGTACCCTTTGTAGAGGTAGGCGCCTTTCCTGAGGCTGTGGCTGTTCCAGAGTATTTCCGGAATGGTCTGGTAAGCGTTCAGCTTCAGCAGGAATGGCAGGAGTGTGTTAGTCAGGGCAAAGGTCGCGGTTTTGGCTACGGCCGATGGAATGTTTGGTACGCAGTAGTGGGTTACGCCATGCTTGACGTAAATCGGGTTGGTGTGCGTCGTATGACGGCTGGTGCCGAAGCAGGCCCCCTGATCGATGGAAACGTCGATGATCACCGAGCCGGGCTTCATCGACTGTACCACCTGCTCGCTCACCAGCGGCTTGCTCAGCTTCAGCTTGGGGCTGAGCGCGCCGATCATGACGTCCGAAATTTTCGCGAGTTGCGAGATGTAGTGCTCGTTGGCGATGGCGGTCACCAGGTGGCGGTTGAAGAATGCCTCGAATCGCCGCAAACGGTTGATCTCCTTGTCGATCACCGTCACCTGCGCGCCGAGGCCGAGCGCGTCCTGCGCGGCGAAGAGGCCCACCGTCCCCGCGCCGATGATGGTGACGTGGGCGGGCGGCACTCCGGCGATGCCGCCGAGCAGAATACCGCTGCCGCCGTAACCGGTTTCGAGGTATTTCGCCGCCGTCTGGATCGCCAGCGATCCGGCGATTTCGCTCAGCGTGCGGACGATGGGCAGCTCGCCGTCCCGCGTTTCGATGAACTCGAAGCCGAGCGCCGTGATGTTCTTGTCGATCAGCGTTTTGATCATCTGGCGGCTCACCGTGCCGAGGTGCAGCGCCGAAATGAGCATCTGGCCGGGCAAAAGGAGATGCAGCTCTTCGGGCTGCGGCGGCGAGACCTTGACGATGACGTTGGCCTGCGGGTACAGCTCCTCAGGCGAGGTGACGATGATCGCGCCGGCTTCGGCGTAATCGCAATCATGGAAATTGCAGAAGTGCCCCGCGTTGCTTTCGACCACCACCCGGATACCCTGTTCGACCAGGATCTGCACTCCCGCCGGTGAAATGGCGACGCGCCGCTCGTCCTGGGCACGCTCTTTCGGGATGGCGATGGAGATGCTCATCGTCTTTTCCGGCTTGAGCAACCAGCGTTCGAGTGTTTTTACTCCGAGTTCGAATTCGATAGTTCCAAGGTCGGATGAGTAGCCCATCGTCGGTAAAATCGTCAGGATTTCTGAAACAGCTTTGCGCAAAGCCGATAGCCCCCGGAGACCGCTGACGGCAACCGGGGGTGCGGGTCAAGGTTCGTCCGGCTTATTTCGACGAGATCGTGATGCGTTCGATGGCCTCCGCCGGTTTGTCGTGGGTCGCGCAGGTCGAGCCCGGCAGGTGCAACCGCCCGCCGCTGACCGTGCAGAGTGCGCCGGAGGCGGTGTCGAGGGCCCCTTTGGCCGTGTTGCCAGCCATATCGAGAGGCATCTGCATGAAGGGGAATGCCTCGACGAAATTATTGTATACGAGCTGCGACGCCGGGCTGAGGCCGCTGGCGATCTTGCCAATCGACTCGACCGGCTTGAGCCGTCCGCTCTGCACTCTCGACACGATGCTCGAAACGCCGGAGGGGAGTTTGGTGGTCACGTTGTAACCGATGGTCTGCGCATAGGTGATGAAGTCGGGGAGGTTCAGCCCGAGCACGATCCGCCGGAATTTTTCGGCGCGGGTCAGCACACGGATTGTTCCTTCCTTGACGATGGTGGTGCGGCAGGCGAGGCGTCCGCCCTCCGCTAAGAGCTTGTCGGAGATAAAAGCTTTTTCATCCTCGCCCGGTTTGGAGAGGCAGTCGGCCCCTTCGAGCACATAGACGAAGCAGCTCTGGCAGATAGCGTTGCCACCGCAGATATAGCCGATATGCGACTTGTTCTGTTTCGCGGTGTTGAGGAGCAGATCCCCAACCTTGGCATCGCAAGGTTTGTCGTTGATGTAGATAATCATGGCGGTGAGATTGACATGGTGAACGATTATTCGCAGATAAGCACCGAAGGTTTCTCTATGTAGAAATATACTTCCGGTTCGATGGGTTTCAAAGAGTACTTCGGGCGGTATTTCGCCAGATGAGCAAAAATGAAAAAAGCCGGGCGCTCCGGCTTTTTTCACAAGAGCGGGTCAGTTGCAGACCGCACCTCTCTCCTGATGAAGCTGGAGTACTTCGGGAGAGACAATCCTGCCGTGGCCATTGCCACAGGTTGCTGTTTTCGCCAGGAGCGCCGCATCGCAGCCGCATCCGTTGTCCGCTTTGAGCTGGAGCTTGTCCGCCGGACGCTTCACTCCGAAAGCGGCCTGCAAGGCGTCGATCACGAGCTGAATGGCATCGCCAATGCCCGAGATCACGTCGTGGAGCAACTGGGTAGGCTCGATCGGGTGGCCGGTCTTTTCGCGTTCTGCCTGGAAGGTAATCGTATCGGTGAACTTGACCGCTGATTCCCACCCCATTTTGCCCATGTACGCCGGAAGCTGGAGAGGATTTTCGAGGGCCATCTGTTTGGCCGCCTCGACCTCCGAAAGAACCGTGATCTTGCCGGGCTTCTCTATGAGAGTCTGGCAACCCATTCGCGTGCCCTCCTCGATCAGCTTGTCGGAAAGCATCGCCTTCTCGGCGTCGCTCATCGGCGAAAGCAGCTCCGCCCCTTCGAGCACCCTGACGTAACAGGTCTGGCAGATGGCGTTGCCGCCGCAGAAATAACCTATATGGCTGTGATGAGCACGAGCTACATCGAGCAATCTATCCCCAACCTGGGCGGAACACTCTCGGTTGTTTATCGTGATGTTCATGACTGTGTGGTTTTATGTTCATGAAGTGAATTACTTCATAAAGCCATTAACCTTTCCTGTTCAGGAATTAGTTTCTAAACGATTGTTAAAAGTCGGGTCATGGTGGGGGCGTAGGGGCAGTCCCTTGCGGCTGTCCTTATGGAAGAATAGCTCGTATAAGTCCTGTACGACCTATAAGACCTATAGGAAGGAAAGCGGAAATAGCGATTTTATTCGCTCGCAACCGTTCTCTCCGCAATTCCTTTCAGCAGCGCTTCGTAGCGGTCGATCAGCGCGAGCGGGGCGGTGTCGGTGGTTTCGGGGTGCTGGAAGACGAGCTTCATCTTTTTTTCGTGCCTGAACTGCGGGTGGTACTCTTTGATCGAGCCGTCCTGCAGTGCGGCGATGAGGTTCTTGAAAAAGGCGCTGTCGTAGAACTCCTTGTCATCGTCCGACGGGAGGAAGATGGTGGCGGTCGCGGGCTGGAGGTCGATCTTTTCGAGGCCGAGCGACGATCCGAGATGCTTCAGGCGGGCGAGCGCCAGCAGGTTCCGCACCTCCTCCGGCATTGCGCCGAAGCGGTCTTCGAGCTCTTTGGCGATGCTCCGGAGCGCCGCGTCGTCAGCAGCCTTCGAAATCCGGTCGTAGCATGAGAAGCGCTCCTGCGTGGCGGTGATGTAGTAGTCGGGGAGGAGCGCGTCGAAGAAGAAGATCATGTCGCACGGTTTCTGAGGCTTGAGCGCGGCCTTCTCGCTGTCGCTGAAGATGTGGCTGAACTCGGTGAGCTTGAGCTCGGCCACGGTCTCCTCGATCATCTTCTGGTAAAGATCGAAGCCGATCTCGTGGATGAAGCCCGACTGCTCCGCGCCGAGCAGGTTGCCCGCGCCGCGAATGTCGAGGTCGCGCAGGGCGACGTTGATGCCCGAGCCAAGCTCCGTGAAGCTCTCGATCACGGCGATGCGCTGGATCGCCTCGCGCTTGAGCGTGTGCAGGGGTGGCGTGACGAGGTAGCAGTAGGCCTTGCGCTCGCTCCGCCCGACGCGTCCGCGGAGCTGGTACAAATCCGACAGGCCGAACATGTCAGCGCGGTTGATGATGATCGTGTTGGCGTTGGAAATATCCAGCCCGGAGCCGATAATCGAGGTCGCGATGAGCACGTCGAGCTCCTGCTGCATGAAGTCCATCATGATGTTCTCCAGCTCCTTGGCGGGCATCTGGCCGTGCGCCGAGGCCATGCGGGCGTAGGGAACCAGCTCGCGGAGCTTGCGTTCGACCTCTTCGAGGCTGGCGATGCGGTTGTTCAGGAAGAAGACCTGCCCTTCGCGCTGGATTTCGCGGCGGATGGCTGCCTGGATTGTCGCCGAGTCGTACTCGGTGATGATCGTCTCGACCGGCTGGCGGTTCTTTGGCGGCGTCGAAACGATGGAGATGTCGCGCGCGCCGAGCATCGAGAACTGCATGGTGCGCGGAATCGGCGTCGCCGACATGGTGAGCGTGTCCACGCCGGGGAACTGCTGGCGGAGCTTCTCCTTGATCTCGACGCCGAAGTGCTGCTCCTCGTCGATGACGAGCAACCCCAGATCCTTGAAGATCACGTCGGACGAGACCATCCGGTGCGTGCCGATGACGATGTCCACCGCTCCTGCCGCGATGCGTTCGATCACCTCTTTTTGCTGCTTTTTTGGCACGAAGCGGCTCAGGACGGCGATGTTGACCGGGAAGTTGGCGAAGCGCCGGGCGAACGACTCGCCGTGCTGGTGGGTCAGAATCGTGGTCGGCGTCAGGATCGCCACCTGCTTTTTCGACTCGACCGCCTTGAAGGCCGCGCGCATGGCGATTTCGGTCTTGCCGAATCCGGCGTCGCCGCAGATGAGCCGGTCCATCGGCGAGGGGGACTGCATGTCCTTCTTGACCTCCTGGATCGCCTTGAGCTGGTCGGGGGTCTCTTCGAACATGAACGACGCCTCGAACTCGCGCTGGAAGATCGAGTCGGGCGCGAAGGCGAAACCGGGTGTCATCTTGCGCTCGGCGTAGACGCGGATCAGCTTGGCCGCGATGTCGCGCAGCTTCTTGCGTACCTTCTCCTTCTTGGCGCTCCACTTCGCGCTGCCGAGCTTCGAGAGATTCGGCAGCGAGCCCTCCGACGCCGTGTACTTCGAGAGCAGGTTGATGTTCTGCACGTTGACGTAGAGCTGGTCGCCGCCCTCATACTCCACCAGCACGCACTCCTGCTCCGAGTCGCCCACCTGGATCGTTTCGAGCGAACGGAAGACGCCAACGCCGTAATCTTCGTGCACGACGTAATCGCCCACCTTGAGGCGTTGCAGCTCCTTGAGCGAAATGCCACGCACCTTGCGCTTGCGGTGCGATTTGTGGGTATGGAACTTGCCGAAAATGTCCGACTCGGTGTAGAGGTTCAGCTCGCCGAACGCGAAGCCGGAGTGCAGGTTGGCCGGAATCCAGTCGATGGAATCGAAGATTTCGGTTGGCTGACCCGGCTCGCGCTCCTCGGAAATGAACTCCGCCAGCTCCTCGATCTCCCGGCGCGACGCGCAGGCGAAGAGCGGCTTCTGTCCGCGCTCTGCCTCCTCCTGCAAGCGCCCGGCCAGGAGGCGGAAATTGCCTTGCAGCCGCTGCTGCTCGCCCGAAGCGAAATCGATGACCTTTTTTTCGAGGCGGTGGAGCACCACGTGCCGGAAGCGGGGCAGCGCCGCATCGAGCAGTTCGCGGTGCGCGGAGCCTTGCAACGCCGTGGCGTCGTCGATCAGGATGATCGTATTGTCCGGCAGATAATCGAGAATGTCCGCCGGTTTCGACTCCTCCGTGGAGTCGTTCGTGAAACTGCCGAACAGATCGACCGACTCTATCTTTGAGGTGGAGAGCTGGTTGTCGGTGTCGAAATTCCTGAGCGAGCTGACCGTGTCGCCAAAAAACTCGATGCGCACCGGCTCGTGGCTGCCGTAGCAGAAGAGGTCGATGATCGAGCCGCGCACCGAATAATCGCCTTCGTTTTCGACGAACTCCCGTTTCTCGAAGCCGTTGTTTTTCAGGAACGACATCAGAGAGTCGTAACCGACGTCAGCTCCGGCGGCCAACGGGAAGACTCGATCCTTCGAAGCTTCGGCGCTGCAAACCTCGATGCCGAGGTCATCGAACGCGGCGAGCACGACGAGCGTTTGGCGGCGCGAGAGCATTCCGAGCGCCGGAGAGAGCTCGTCGGCGGTGTTGCGGAAGGGCTTGCCGCCAAGCAGGAGCGGCAGGTCGTTGTCGTACACCTCCTCCTCGTCCGCGCCGCAAAAGAGCACAACCGGCGCATCGAAATCCCGGAACAGCCTGGCTGCGATGAATGGCGCGAGCGAACCCCGAACGCCAGAGATGCCGACGGAACGCCGCTCTTCGCCCGCCAGCGGCGCGGCGAGCGTCTCGCGGAGCGCGCGATACGGCGCCGACGCGGCGAGGCTGTCGAGCACGAGATCGACCGGTTTTTTGACGATGCTGGCAAGCTGGGGCGTGGGATCGGCGGTAAATTTCATGAGACGGGCGTCGATACTGATTTCGGGCAAAAGGGGAGAACTCCTTGGAGGCATTCCGTGGAGCAGACAACCCAGCCGCCAGTCGCTCATGCGGGTGGCCGGTTGTACCTGTTGAGATTTATACAACAGGCAATATAATAAACAGCCTTTATTCAGGAAGCAATCGTAGTGACGACGAGTTACGAATACCAGTGTGGTAGCGTGAATTGCCGGTATCTGGTATCTATACGCTGGAGTTGCGCAGTGCCGCTTTTCGGAAGCCGGGGATGAGCTGACGGCTACGTGGCGCGGCAGGGCGCGAGCGCGGCAAAGTGTTGGTATAACCGATAAGCTTCGTTAGATTTACACTTGGTTTTCGGTGGTCTATATGAGCCGTAATGCTTTTTAACCATAAATGCTATTAAGTATTTCATAAATAATAAATAAGCTTTTCTGAGGTTATGATTTTGAGTTTGTCTTATACAGAAAGAGACGTCTGCTTTTTCTGTATAAGGCAGATCAGTTTGAACATTTGTTAAGCGGCAAGTGAACTTAATAATCAAAACGGAGAGAAAAATGGCAGTTTTCTACGCACTTGGAGAAGCAATTGTCACAGAAGAGGAACTCCGAGAGAAGCAGGTTCTCGGCAGCGTGGCTAACTTTGCTGAATCGCTAAATAAAGAACGGGGTGGTGCTATACTTGAGTTCTCAACGGGCCGTTTGACCTCGAAGAATATTCGGAAATCAATCAGGCTTCCCAACGGTGAACCCACACCATTTCAAGAGGTTGGGCCAGGCAAGCCGCTTACCATCGAAATTCGACACGTATATACTGGGCGATATCCAAAAGCTGTTGTTTTTGATAAAACAAAAGACATGCTCATCACTTCTGCAATGAAAAGCATTGCCACTTTTGATGCTGCGCCTCGTGCTGTAAACTTCTTGGAAAAGAATGTTAGAGCGAGGCATAACATATCAACTCCTGCTGCTACTGAAAAAGGAACTCCTCTTATTCACTACACACCAGCACTGACTGAGAAGAACACTGTACTCACATTAGAAATCGGATTCGACGAATTTCCTGAACAAATCTTCGTCGTTGTGCAAAATGCGCTCACACAAGCTGCCGGAATACCTCTTTTTGTGTCAGCGAGCACATATTTACTTGCTGCGGGTGCGATAACCAAGCTCTTTGGCGACATAGGCAGTAGAGTCTTTGATGCTGCACCTGTTTTCAAAGGAACAGAGCGTCTAACATTTGTAAGGCCAGGAGATGTGCCTCCGCAGGCAGATTTTCGCGTACTCACAAATGACGATGTTGGTGAGGACGTGTTCAAGGATTACAAGGTGGGAGAAACCGGGCAACTTGTGGATAGCGGTGGAAATCAATATAACGGCGATACTCCATACATTGTTATAAGCTTGGATGGGAGGAAAAACGATGAGTACAGTGCTTTTTCCTCTACTGCTGCAAGTGCGGCTTTGCTTGATAGGTTCTATAGCATCAAGGAGGGGCAAGAACAGGGGATTGGACTGCTAATGGATGCGGTAAAGTTGTACAACGACTGGAAATTCAGAAAGAAAGCAGACAAGCTTGCCTATGAATTGAAAGAACTCGATCGGCAGTCTGAAGATTACAAGAAGAAAAAAGCGGAATACGATGCTGCTGCTGCCAATATATTGGAAGATATTCTCAAACCGGCGACCGAGTATTAATACAGTATAGTCCGAATGCAGCTGGACAAGGGTTCAATGGTTCTGCCTGCCCAAGGCCAGCTGCGCTTTTTTGGTAGGCAGATAGAGTTTTGAATGAGTTACAGGCGTTTCTGTGCCAAGTGATACAAGCTTACCAGTTCCCCCGCGAACTTTCCCCCCCATACTTTGTGAAAATTGTGCAAATTGCACTGTCGCGGGCTGTTGGGGCCGCGTGAGTCACGGTTCTCTGTCGTACATTCACCTTCATCAAAGTCGCGCTTTCCGCCAACGGGCGCGGGCGCATCGTTATTATTTATGGAGCATCTTCTCGAACTCAAGGATCTGAAAACCTGGTATCGCACCGATAGCGGTATCGCCAAGGCTGTCGATGGCGTGAGCTTTTCGCTTGCGCCGAACCGCATCATCGGCATCGTCGGCGAGTCGGGGTGCGGCAAGTCGGTGACGGCGCTCTCGATCATGCGGCTCGTGCCGATGCCGCCGGGCTACTTCGCCGGGGGCGACATTCTCTGGAAAGGGCGCAGCATCGTCAAGGCTACCGAGGCCGAGATGCGCAAGATTCGCGGCAACGAGATTGCCATGATCTTTCAGGAGCCGATGAGCTCGCTCAATCCGGTATTCACCTGCGGCGACCAGATCATGGAGCAGATTCTCAACCACCGCGACGTGAGCAAGGCCGAGGCGCGAAAGCAGGCGGTCGAGCTGCTGAACCTCGTCGGCATTCCGAATCCTTCCGAGCGCATCGACTCTTACCCGCACGAAATGTCCGGCGGGATGCGACAGCGGGTGATGATTGCGATGGCGCTCTCCTGCGGCCCGGAGCTGCTCATCGCCGACGAGCCGACCACGGCGCTCGACGTGACGGTGCAGGCGCAGATTCTCGAACTCATCGGCAGGCTCCGTCAGGAGCGGGGCATGAGCGTGATGCTGATCACGCACGACTTCGGCGTGGTGGCCGAGCTGTGCGAGGAGGTGGTCGTGATGTACGCCTCGCGCATCGCCGAGAGCGGCACCGTGCGGCACATTTTCGAGAACCCGCTCCATCCCTACACGCGGGGGCTGCTCAAGTCGATCCCGCGACTTGGCGCGAAGCAGGAGCGGCTGAACGTGATCGAGGGCAACGTGCCGAGCGCCACCCGCCTGCCGGATGGGTGCCGTTTCGCCGGACGTTGCCCGCTCGCCGACGACCACTGCCGGAAAGAGCAGCCGCCGCTCCGCGAGTATGAAGCGGGGCACCAGGCGGCCTGCTGGAAAATCGAATGAACTGAAAATCGCTGAATACGCATGCCTGAACCCTCCATACTGATCGTCGAAGATGACCGGAACCTTGCCGGTCTCTTGAAATACAACCTTGGCAAGGCGGGTTACGCCTGCATTCACGCCGCCACCGGCGAGGAGGCGCTCGACGAGCTGCAACGCCACGCCGTCAGTCTGGTGCTGCTCGACATCATGCTGCCCGGCATCGATGGCTTCGAGGTGTGCCGCCGCATCCGGCAGGATGTGCAGTGGAGCGACCTGCCCATCGTGATGCTGACAGCCAAGGGCGAGGAGATCGACAAGGTGTTCGGCTTCGAACTCGGCATCGACGATTACGTGGTCAAGCCCTTCAGTCCCCGCGAGCTGAATCTGCGCATTCGCGCCATTCTCAAGCGCGATCGCCGGAACCGCAGCAACGTGCAGGAGGTGCTTCGCGCGGGCGGCATCGAGATCGACATCGGACGCCACGCCGCCACGCTCGACGGCCGTCCGCTGGTGCTGACCCTCATGGAGTTCAAGCTGCTGGCGCTCCTCCTGAAGCGCAAGGGGCAGGCGCAGACGCGCGAGGTGCTCCTGAGCGACGTGTGGGACGTGGACAAGAGCATCAACACCCGCACCATCGATACGCACGTCACGCGCCTGCGCGAAAAGCTCGGCGACGCAGGGCGCTTCATCAAGACCGTGCGTGGCCTCGGCTACAAGTTTGACGAAAACGGTGAGGAGTCCGGTGAAGGCTAAGCTCTCATTCAGACTCGGTCTGGTTTTCGGACTGATCATCTTTTTTTCGCTTGCCTTCAGCTATGTCTATCAGGGGCGTCAGCTCCGCAAGGTGCTGTTTCAGAACGTTCACGCCAGCCTTCTGCACGACCTTCGCCTTACCGCCGGAATGCTGGAGAACCGCCCGCCGGGGTGGACGGATCCGCTGCTCTCCGACCAGTGGGCCGACCAGGTCGGCAAGACACTCGATGTGCGGGTCACGCTGATCGCTCTCGATGGCAAGGTCATCGGTGATTCCTACGTTTCGGCGACGAAACTGCCTTCGCTCGAAAACCATCGCAACCGCGAGGAGGTCAACGCGGCGCTCGCTGGCGGCCTCGGCGAGGCAACACGCTTCAGCGTTTCCATCCGCGAGAACATGCTCTATATGGCCATGCCGGTCGGAAAGCCAGCACCCTGGGGGGTGATCAGGCTGGCCAAGCCATTGCACGCGATCGCCGCCGTCGAGGCGCAGATCGACCGGGGCATCGAGGGCGGCCTCTATTGGGCGCTCCTGCTTGCCCTGACGGCGGGCGCACTTTCGGCGATGTTTCTTTCCCGCCCGCTCGTCAGAATCGCCAGTGCCGCCGACCGCTTCCTGCACGGCGAGACGGAGGTGAAGATTCCGGTCAAGCATGACGATGAAATCGGGCGCCTGGCGCGGGCCTTCAACTATCTCTCCGAAGAGATCGTGCGGCTGACCCGCAAGGAGGAGTGGTTGCGCGAGGTGCTGTCGAGTATTCGCGAGGCGATCATCGTCACCAACGCCTCGGGCGAGATCGTGCTTGCCAACCCCGCTGCATCGCGGCTCTTCATGATCGAGGCCGCGCGCAAGCGCTCTATTCCCGTGACCCACATCGAGGACGCGGCGATGCGAGAGCTGTTCGAACGGGTGCACAGGCGACAGAGCGGCATCTACAACGAGGAGCTTTCGGCCATGACCTCGAAAGGACGGCGCACGCTCAAGGTGACTGCCGTGCCGGTCATGAAGGGCGATCAGTTCGACGGCACGGTGCTGGTCATCAACGATGTGACCCGCCTGCGCAATCTGGAGCGCACCCGCCGCGACTTTGTTTCGAGCGTCTCGCACGAGCTGCGCACTCCGCTGGCGAGCATCAAGGGGTACACCGAAACCCTGCTCGAAGGGGCGATGAACGATCCCGAAAACGCTACGGCATTCCTGAACATCATTCTCCAGGAGAGCGAGCAGCTCACGGCGCTGGTCAACGACGTGCTCGACCTGTCGCGCATCGAGTCGGGCAAGATACTCTACACCTTCGAGCCTGTCGAGGTGAAGCCGCAACTCGAAAAAACGGTGGCGCTCTTCGAACCTGCCGCGTCGCGTAAAGGGGCGAGTATCGAGCTGAACGTACCCGCCGGTTTGCCGACGGTTTTGGCTGACCGGAGCTACTTCGACATCGTCATGCGCAACCTGATCGACAATGCTCTCAAGTATGTCGATGCGGAACGCGGGCGGGTCAGGGTCAGCGCATACGCGAGCGACGATGGTGTCAGCATCGAGGTGTCGGACAACGGCATCGGTATTCCGCAGGCCGATCTCGACCGCATTTTCGAGCGTTTTTACCGCGTGGACAAGGCGCGTTCGCGCGAGCTTGGCGGCACGGGGCTCGGCCTCTCCATCGTCAAACACATCGTGCTGGCGCACAAAGGAAAGGTGGAGGTGCGTTCGAGAGTCAACCGAGGCACCACCTTCACAGTCACCTTTCCTGCCGTCGGGGCCTGACGGGGCGACGTCCGGCAACTTTTTCGGTAAATCCGCAATTTTTCGTAGATAAACGTACAAGCTATGAACGAACGCACCTCCTTCTGAATTCCGGAATATCCAATCCCGCCGACATGCTTGACTCCCTTCTGCGCTATATCAAATCCTTCAACATCGACCACGCAATCGCCGTGCCGCTGACCACGCTGCTTGCCGCGCTCGCCGCCGTGTTGCTCATCGCCGCCGTCGAGGTTGTCACCAAAAAAATCCTGCTGCGCTCCATCAACCACTTCGCCGCGAAAACCGCGACTCGCCTCGACGACATGCTGGTCAGGTTCGGGGTGTTCAAGTGGGTTGCGCGTCTGGTTCCGCCGCTGCTCGCTTACCGGATGGTTGCGCCCGTGCTGAAATATTACGCCGATGCCGTGCCGCTTGTGACGGATACGCTGGTTATCTATTTCGCGGTGGTCGTTATTCTGCTGGCGTTCTCCGTGTTCGATGTCCTGTACGAATTCTACTCGGCCCATCCGGTTGGCAAGAAGCTGCCTGTGAAAAGCATCGTGCAGGTTTTCAAGACAGTCACCGTGTCGATTGGCGTGGTGATCGTGGTTTCAAGGCTTCTCGACAAGTCACCGGTCGTGCTCATCAGCGGTATTGGCGCGTTCACGGCGGTACTGCTGCTCATTTTCAAGGATTCGATCCTCGGCCTCGTGGCTGGCATCCAGCTTTCGACCAACGATCTGGTGCACATCGGCGACTGGATCGAAATGCCGAAATATGGCGCGGATGGCGACGTGATCGATATTTCGCTCGTGACCGTTTCGGTGCAGAACTTTGACAAGACCATCGTCGTGCTGCCGGCCTATACGCTCATTTCGGAAGGGTTCAGGAACTGGCGGGGAATGCGGGAGTCGGATGGACGACGGATCACGCGCTCCTTCAACATCGACATGCAGAGTATCCGTTTTCTCGACGGGGAGCTGATGAAAAAAATGGAGGCCATCCAGCTCCTGAAGCCCTATCTGCGGGAGCGCCTTCAGGAGATCGAGCGCCACAACCGGGAGATGGGGGTGGATGACAGCTCGCCGGTCAATGGCCGCCGCCTGACCAACCTCGGCACCTTCCGCGCCTACCTCCAGGCCTACGTGCGCAGCCTGGCCAAAATCAATACCGGCATGACGATCATGATCCGCTACCTGCAACCGGACGCCTTCGGCCTGCCGTGCGAAATCTACTGCTTCACCAAAACGAAGGAGCTGGCGGGTTACGAGGAGGTGCAGGCGGACATTCTGGATCATGTCTTCTCCGTGCTGCCGTATTTCGACCTCAGGGCCTATCAGCTGCAGGGCGCTATCATCCCGTCGCCGCCGGTCGTCAAAGCGTAAGCGACAGGTCGTGCTCGGGCCAGCGACTTGCCTCGATGATCTGGCGATGCAGCGGAATGCGTACCGGCGGCAGATTGTCGGGCGCGTAGAATCCCGCCTCGAACACCTCGTGGTTGATCGAGATGCGCTCGTGCGCGGCGATCACCCGGTAGGCCACCGCCATCAGCGACCCGTACAGTTCCGATTCGAGATGCCACACCCCGATGAGCCGGTCGATGGTGCCCTCAAGCGAAGTCTCCTCGAAAAGTTCGCGCAGGCAACCCTCTTCGGGGCGTTCGCCCGCTTCGAGAAATCCGCCGGGCAACGCCCATTCGTTGAAGGCCGGCTCATGTGCCCGCCGGATGACGAGCAGCTCGTTGTTCCGGTTGACCGTCAGGGCGACGGTGACCGGCAGGGGATTGACGTAGTGCACCCATCCGCACTGCGGACAGCTTTTCCGGTCGCGGCCATCGATGAACGCTTCGTTCAGAGGGGTGGCGCACTGCGGACAAAAAGCAAAAGGCTTCATACCGGAAATACCTGGAAGCAGTTTCTTTCGAAAAGGAGACACAATGCCTCCGCTCGATTCCATCCGAAAAAACCGGGGGCGTGCTCAATTAATTTCTGAAGATGCGCATTCCTGCTCTGGAACAATGACAAATCCGGGAAACTTTTTGCGGGTGGATATGAGTTCCCGATGCTGAGAAACTGAATGAAAATGTAATTATAAATCACCCCCCATGGCACTATTGCAGGCAGGCGAGAAAGCCCCGGAGTTCACCGCGAAAGACCAGGATGGCAACGAGATTTCCCTCAGTGAATACCTCGGCAAAAAGGTCGTTCTCTACTTCTATCCCAAAGACGACACGCCGGGTTGTACGAGGGAGGCTTGTGCTTTTCGCGACAATTTTCCTAATTTTCAGAAGATAGATGCCGTGGTGCTCGGCGTGAGCGTCGATGGGCAGAAAGCTCACCGCAAATTCGCCGACAAGCATGCGCTGCCCTTCACGCTCCTGGTCGATGACGAGAAAAAGATCGTCGAATCCTATGGCGTCTGGGGACTCAAAAAGTTCATGGGCAGGGAGTATATGGGCACGAATCGCGTCACCTATCTGATCGACGAAGAGGGTAAAATCGAGAAGGTGTGGCCCAAAGTCAAACCGGAAACGCATGCTGCAGAGGTGCTCGATTGGTTGCAGCACAAAACGTGACACCGCATGACAAACGAATTCGAAAAGCTCAAGTCGGGCAAGCTTCTGCTGGCCTCGGCAAATCTGCTGGAGTCCAACTTCAAGCGGACAGTGCTTCTCATGTGCGAGCACAACGATGAAGGGTCGATCGGTTTCATTCTGAACAAGCCGATGGAGTTCAAGGTGTGCGAAGCCATCAGCGGTTTCGACGAGATCGATGAGCCGTTGCACATGGGCGGGCCGGTACAGGTCGATACGGTGCACTTCCTGCACACCCGGGGCGATGTGATCGATGGGGCTGTCGAGGTGATTCCGGGCCTTTTCTGGGGCGGCGACAAGGAGCAGCTCAGCTATCTCATCAATACCGGCGTCATCAAACCCTCCGAGGTTCGCTTTTTTCTCGGCTATGCCGGATGGAGCGCGGGGCAGCTCGAAGAGGAGTTCGAAGAGGGGGCGTGGTATACCGCAGACGCCTCGAACTTGCAGGTATTCACGGACGAGTACGAACGCATGTGGAGCCGTACGGTGCGCTCCAAAGGTGGCGAGTATTGCTATATCGCCAACTCGCCCGAACTGCCGGGCATGAACTGATTTTTGCAATGCTGGCCGGAACTCTCCCCGGGTTCCAGTTGTTGATAATATCAGTAGAAAATGGTATCTACTTCTGTATACCAATGTTCTTTGACCTACTGGGGATGACAGGCTATCGACAGGATAGGTGTGAGATGTCGTTGCACTCCGAGTTTCAGCATGGACGGACTCGTTAAACAAGTCTATGTACCAATAGATGCAGACGATTATTCGTATGCAATGGCTGCCTGATTAGCACAAGTTAATTAACCAGCCATCGTTTTGCGGCGGATGCGCTTACTCTGAAAACGCAAAATGGCATAACCCGCGCTTGAGCTTCCGCTCGCGCAAGTAAGCTTCATTCGTTTTTGCCTGAAGGGGCGGATGAATACACATTCAGGATAAGGAACCGAACGCTGCCGGAGGTGTACATGG
>CAYZCF010000029.1:0-21109 GCA_964476855.1 uncultured Chlorobiaceae bacterium | reverse complement strand
GAAAGATCGGCGGCGAGTTCATCGAGGTCTCCGACCGGGGCGACTTTTCGGTGATGCTCGAACTCGAATCTGGCACGAGCCTCCACCAGACCGACCGCTTCGTCCGCCAGGTCGAGCGCAGGATTCAGGCTTATCCCGAAGTGGATAAGGTGCTCGCCGTTGTCGGCACCTCGAACGAAGGGTTCCTCGGGCAAAGCTCCGACCACGTGGCCGAGATCAACGTCCGCCTGATTCCCAAGGAGAAACGCCGCCGCTCGACAGACGCCATGATGCAGCTTATCCGCAAGGATCTCAACGGCGTGCCGGGCCTCAAGGCGAGCATCAATCCCATCGGCATCTTCGGCACGGCCAACGAAACGCCGGTCACGGTGATCCTGAGCGGCCCGAAGCGCGAGGAGGTCGCCCGCGCCGCCGACGCCCTGCGCGACAGCCTCAAGACGGTGCGCGGCACGGCGGACGTGCGCCTCAGCTCCCAGCCAGGCACGCCCGAAATGCACGTGGTGGTTGACCGCGAGCAGATGGCCGCCTTCGGCCTCTCCATCGCAGACGTGGGTTCCGCCATGCGCATCGCTTACGACGGCGACGACAGCAACAAGTACCGCGAAGAGGGCGACGAGTACGACATCCGCCTGATCTTCGACGAAGGCTACCGCCGCGCCACCAGCGGCATTCCCGATCTCTCCTTCCGTGCGAAAGATGGCAACCTCGTGCGGCTCGGGCAGTTCTCTCGCCTCGAACAGTCACGCGGCTACGCACTTCTGCAACGCCACGGGCGCAACGAAGCGGTCTGGGTCAAGGCGCAGGTGATCGGCCGCCCGGTCGGCGATATAGGCAGCGAGCTTGAGCGCATCATCGGCAACATGCAGAAGAAAGGGATCATGCCAAAAAGCGTCACCCACACCTACGAGGCCGACCTCAAGCACCAGGGGGAGTCCAATCTCAACCTGCTCTACGCCTTTGCCGTGGCGATCATCTTCGTGTACCTGATCATGGTGGCGCTCTACAACTCGTGGATATGGCCGATGGTGGTGATGTTCTCGATTCCGCTGGCCATCATCGGCGCGCTCTGGTCGCTAGCGCTCTTCGGCAAATCGCTGAGTATTTTTACGATACTCGGCATCATCATGCTCATCGGCCTGGTCGGCAAGAACGCGATTCTGCTCGTCGATTTCATCAACAAGTTCCGCGCCGAGGGCATGGAACTCCTGCCCGCCATCACCGAAGCCGGACGGGAGCGCTTGCGCCCGATTCTCATGACGACGCTCACGCTCATTTTCGGCCTCATGCCGATAGCCCTCTCCGCCAGCTCCGGCTCCGAATGGAAATCCGGCCTCGCCCTCGCCCTCGTCGGCGGCCTCTCCAGCTCGATGTTCCTCACGCTGCTGGTGATTCCGGTGGTGTACGTCTGGTTCGACAGGGTGAAAGCGTGGGTTGCGGGGAAGTTGGGGAAGGGGTAATGGATAATGGATAGTTGTAGGGGCGACTGGCTGGTTGTCCTGATGGCGAATCGTCTAAATCCGTTGATTGTTTTTAGTATTAACTCAATGATGCTCGATCCGTCTTTTCAAAGCGCCGGAGATCAAAAAACTCGTTACTACATTAAGAAGTTACGTCCGATTAAAAGAGCTAAAACATCTCCCCTAAATACATTAGTATATATTTATATCATCAGCTTTGGCGGCTGCATGTCTTTCGTGTCCAACTGAAATTCTTGGATTGGCAAGTGAGGTCACTCAATGTTTTTGAGTATTTTACTTGATATTCAGCAAAGCCGTTCACCAAATCAAAAACCAGCAATGAGAGTCGCTGTCAATGCTCAGGTGCTTGAATGGGCACTGGATCGCTCCCATCGCAGGGAGAATCTGGAGCAGAGGTTTCCAAAGCTTCACGCGTGGCGTGACGGCGTGGCGTTACCGACATTCAGGCAACTTCAGGATTTTGCAAAAGCGGCAGCCGTTCCTTTCGGTTACCTGTTGCTGCAAACTCCTCCGCAAGAGCAGCTGCCCGTCGCCAATTTTCGTACATTGCCAGGTGAGGTCGGTCAGAGTATCAGTCCAGAACTTATTGATACCATCCAGATCATGCAGCGTCGGCAGGTTTGGATGCGAGAGTACCTGATAGCGGAAGGTCATGATCGCCTTCCTTTTGTTGCCTCCGATACTCTTGATGTCGATCCGGTGAAGATCGCCCGGAATATTCGTGAAACGCTCGGAATTGACGAGCATTGGGCTTCTACCGTTCCAAACTGGACGGAAGCGTTGCGAGCTATAATTCGCAAAGTTGAAGAGGCTGGTATCATGGTGATGTCGAATGGTGTCGTGGATAACAATACCTCCCGAAAACTCAACCCCGAAGAGTTTCGCGGGTTTGTTCTCGTTGACGATTACGCGCCCCTTGTTTTTCTGAACGGAGCTGACGGTAAGGCGGCCCGTATGTTTACCCTCTCACATGAACTCGCTCACATCTGGCTGGGGGTGAGTGCCGCTTTTGATTTGCGGGAGCTGCAACCGGCGAGTAACGAAACAGAACTTGCTTGCAATCGCATTGCTGCCGAATTTCTTGTGCCGTCTTTGACTTTGAAAGAAGTATGGCCAAATTTTGCTGGAAAAGAAAACAAATATCAATTGCTCGCAAGGCGTTTCAAAGTAAGTGAAATCGTTGTGGCTCGCCGGTTGCTCGATTTATTTTTTATCGAACGTGATGAGTTTTTCAGGTTTTATAGTGAATGGTTGGGAAGTGAAGCGAGAAAGGCAAAAAAAGCAAAAGATGATGAGAGTAAAGGTGACTTTTATGCCAACCAGAATGCACGAATAGGTCATCGATTCGGTGATTTGCTGACTCGTTCCGTTCAGGCAGGATCGACGCTCTACAGCGAAGCATGGCGTTTGACTGGTCTGAAGAAAAATACCTTTCAGGAATACGCTCAAAAGATATTCGGAAGGAACGTATGACCCCTCAACCTGTTTTTCTTCTTGACGCTAATGTCCTCATGACGGCAGCGCGTCATTATTATGCCTTCGATATTGCTCCCGGCTTCTGGTCTGCTCTGAGCAAACAGGCTGTGAACGGTGAATTGCGAAGCATTGACAGGGTTCATGATGAAATCAATCGTGGAGAAGATGAATTGGTTTCATGGGTTAACCACACGTTTTTGGAATATTTTTTCAGAACAGATACCAGTGAGATTCTCGGGAAATACACGGAAATCATAACCTGGGCGCAGGCGCAGCAAAGGTATCCGCAGGCAGTGAAGCAGGATTTTGCGCGATTCGAGCATGCCGATCCATGGCTTGTTGCGTATGCCTGTGTGCATGGTTGCGTCATCGTGACGCTTGAAAAGCATGACCCGATGACAAAGAAAAAAATTCCCATTCCAAATATCTGTGAAGCTTTTGGTGTGCAATGTCTTAACACCTTCGATATGCTTCGCCAGAATTGTGTACAGATCGGGTAAATTGATCGCTGAGGCCATATCATATAGCAATGACAGTGATTGCGGCCGGTTTAAAAGTGATTATCGATATTCGAACAATCTGGTCTATAACAACTTTCCGTTTCCCGAAGCCGTGACGGAGAAGCAGCAGGTGAAGGTTGAGGAGAATGCGCAGGCGGTTCTTTCGGCGCGTGAACTTTTCCACGGTTCAACTCTTGCCGATCTCTACGATTCGCTCTCCATGCCGAAAGAGCTGCTCAAGGCTCACCGCGAACTGGACGCGGTCGTTAATGCGTGTTATCGCCGGGCGGCATTCAAATCCGAACTCGAACGCCTCGAATACCTGTTTGAACTGTACGCCAGATACGCCGAACACCTTTCCCATGCAATGGCGCAAAAGCCAAAACGAACCCGACAGGCAAAGCGACAAAAAGAGTAATAATCTATTTGGAGTTCATCGAATCGATCCACAACGAAGGCGTCGAACTCGAACGCAGCCCGAAGAAGCAGCCCGCTACAAGACCGAATTCGCCCACTGGAACCAGCGCCTCACCCGGTCCGGAGCGTGAGGCTTGGCCATCGGTATTTTGGTAAGGTTCAGGTGCCAATAATCGTTGCTATCCGTCGTATAATCATGTATTTTGAATTTATAAGTTTCAAATTGCATGATTATGAGCGGCGAATATCTGGATCGCATTATAGCTGCCGATGTTCGGCAAGGGCTGAAACATTATCCCGTTACGGCGATAGTCGGGCCTCGGCAGTGTGGCAAGTCAACCCTGATCAGGCATCTGGTCACGTATGATCGTCCGGTAGTTTATCTCGATCTCGAACGTCCATCTGACCTCAGGAAGCTCGACGATCCTGAATGGTTCCTGAAAAACCAGCGGGAGAGCGTGGTGTGCATCGACGAAGTGCAGCGGAAACCGGAACTGTTTCCACTGATCCGGAGTCTGGTGGACGAGTGGGGTGGTAATGGTCACTTTCTCGTGCTCGGTTCGGCTTCCCGCGATTTGTTGAAGCAGAGTTCCGAGTCGCTTGCCGGAAGAATTACCTACAAACGACTGACTCCATTTTTATGGACGGAGATCAAAGGCCACGTGACCATCGAGGAGTATCTCGCTCGCGGAGGCTTTCAGCGAAGCTTGATGCAGGAGGATGCTGCAGTGTCGTTCGCATGGCGCGAGGATTTCATCACCAGCTTTCTGGAGCGAGACCTGCTCCAGTGGAGCGGATTTTCACCGGCGACGATGCGGCGGCTCTGGCAGATGCTCGCTCATCAAAACGGGCAGATGGTCAACCTCTCCGCCATCGGTGGCTCGCTTGGTGCAAGTCACACCATGGTGCGGAATTACCTTGATCTCTTGCAGCAAACCTTCATGGTGTCAATCTTGCCACCCTTGCTGTCAAATACAGGCAAACGGATTGTCAAATCTCCCAAGGTATATGTAACCGATACCGGTATTGTCGCTGCGCTGCTCGGGATTGCCGGTTTCAGCCAGATTGCAGGGCATCCAGTGTTCGGCTCGCTGTGGGAAACTCTGGTGCTGACCAATATTCAGGGGATGTTTCCTGGTTGTGAACTGTTTTACTACCGGACTTCCAACGGTGCGGAAGTCGATATCGTCATGCAGCAATCAGGCAAACGTATTGCCATAGAGTGCAAGGCTTCAGTGGCTCCGGCGCTGACGAGGGGGAATAGTTCCGCCATAGGCGATCTGGTTCCAGATCATACTTTTGTCGTCGCTCCGGTCGAGCAAGGCTATCCGTTGAAGCCGGGTGTCACGGTCGCGAGCCTTTCGGAACTGTTCGACAGGCTTGAAACCATGCTCTCCTGAAATTGACCGGAAATCGTTTCACGTTTCACAATCCTCCAATCCCCACTATCCGCGCACTTTCAACGCTCCTTTAACGTTGGGTGTGGCTGTATTTAGCCTGTAACTGTTATCTTCCAAAAAGAAACGCCTGAACCCTTTACCCTTATGAGTCTGTTCGCTCGTCAGTCTCCGGCGCTGATTGCCAGCCGGATTGCTCTTGCTTTTGTGTGGGTCTATCAGGGGGCGGTGCCGAAACTGGTGTGCCCAAGCCCGGTTGAGCTGGGACTGCTTTCGCATCTGGGGCCATTGTACGGTTTTATGTGCTCGGTGATGGGTTACGGCGAGATAGTGTTCGGACTGCTGCTGCTTCTGACTCCCTGGCGCTGGCCGTTTTTGCTGAACATTGCTGCCATGCTGAGTCTGCTGGGCTTTGTTTCACTTCATGAACCACGCCTGCTGGCAGAAGCATTCAATCCGGTGTCACTCAATGCGGCGGTGATCGCCCTCTCCCTTACGGCGTACTGGGAGATGGGCAAGGCTTCGGCAAGCAATCAATGAAATCACAACGATCCATGACTTCTGCCATTTCAGATAACACGCTTCGAGGAATATCCAGAACCTTTCTCGACGTATCCTTCACCGTCATCTCCCTCGCGGCTTTCGGTGGCGGTTTCGGTGTGCTGGCCAACAATCCCTACCTCTTTTTTGTCGGTTTCGGCAATCTTGCCATTCTGCTCTTCAACCGCTACCTGACGGCGGCGATCTATCCCGAATTGCGGATCGACCCCGTGCGTCAGCGCATGTTCATCGGCCTGGTGGTGCTGGCGCTCGTCATGGTCACGATTGCGGTGGCGGCGGACTTGCCCTTGCTCAAGGCGGCGGCGGGGCTGATGCTGATGGGGGTGGTCGCCGTGCCGCTCTACGAGATTCTCACCACCCTCTCCGTGGCGAAAATCTGGAAAGAGGTGTCGGTGCGCTACTACATTTTCGACGTGGTGTTTCTCCTCAACGCCAACCTCGGCCTTTTCACGCTCGGCCTCAAGGAGGCGTTTCCCGACAACGGCATCATTCCGTTCTTCGTGACGCAGTCGGCCTACTTCCTCGGCTCCTCTTTTCCGCTCAGCATCAGCGTGATGGGATTTCTTTACGCCTACGCCTGGCGGCGGACGGACAAGATGGAGCTGGCCAAAAAGCTTTTCAGTCTCTGGTTCTACATCTTTGTCGGAGGGGTACTTTACTTTCTCATCGTGATCCTCATGGGCGACTATCTCGGCATGATGCTCATCAGCCATCTGCTCACCTTTGGCGTCATGGCGCTGCTCTACACCTTCGGGGTGTTCCTGCGCAACTGGTTCCGCGACAACTTCGCCCATCCGGCGCTCGCCTTCATGCTCGGCGGCCTGGCGTTTCTCTTCGCCACCAGCGCTTTCGGCATTTTGAACATCTACTACGCGAAGGGCATCCTGTTCGGCAGTTATCCGCCCATCCGGGGCGACAAGATGTGGATCTACCACTCGCACACCCACTCGGCGTTGCTCGGCTGGATCACGCTCTCGTTCATCGGCATGATCTACATCGTGCTGCCCGCCATCCAGAAGGCGGGCGACCTCGAACTGCTCCATTCGGGCGATCCGCTGGAGCAGTTGCTCGACGTGCGCACGATGAATCGCGCCTTCGTGCAGCTTTCGATCATTCTCGTTGCCGGGGTTGTGCTCATCGGGAGCTTCTTCAGCGGCCAGCAGCTCGTGCTTGGCATGAGCGGCGTGGTCTACGCCGTGGCGGCGCTCATGCTCCTGCGAAATCTCATCCATGATCCGGTTTTCGATGCCGGTGACAAACCATAAAGTCCCATGAAACATTCGTTGTACCGTGTTTACGGCGCTGTTGCCTGCGCCGGTTTTCTGCTCGTCAGCTCCGCATCCGGGGCCATTGCTGCCGATGCCCGGCAAGAGGCTGTTTTGCAGAAGGGCAGCGTCGAGTGGAACTCCATGCGCGAGAAGAATCCTGCGCTGCATACCGATCTTTCGGGTTCGGTTCTGAAAGGACGGCGTTTGCGCAAGATCGATTTCAGCCAGACCAGCCTTGTTGGCGCTGACCTGCGGCAGAGCGATCTGGGGCGCTCCGAATTTCGCGATGCCGACCTGCGCGGCGCGAAGCTCGACGGTTCCGTGCTCGCCGGAAGCCGCCTGACCGGCGCGGATTTGCGCGAGGCTACGCTTGCCGGAGCGTCGTGTTCCGGCGCGGATTTCAGCGGCGCCCGCATGGCCTCGACCGTGCTGCGGCGTGCCGATTGCGCGGAGGCGAAGCTGCGTGGTGCCGAGCTGGCGGGGGCCGATCTGCGCGAGTCGAACCTCGAATACGCCGACCTGAGCCGCGCCGATCTTCGCGCAGCCAATCTCTGGCTGGCGAGAACCGGCAGCGCGAACTTCAGCGGCGCGATGATCTCCGATGAGACCGTGCTGCCGAACGGCAAGCCAGGGTCGGCGAAGTGGGCCGACGAACACGGTGCGCTCTTCGCGCCGGTGGTGGCAGCGCCGAAGCTGGAGCCGCCAGCCGGAATTGCCGGGGCGGCATCTTCCGGAAACAGTCAGTCATCGCAGCCTTCCGCAGTTTCGCCAACAGCACAGTCTGTTACTGCCGCAGCGCCTCCACAGCGGGCAGCGACCCTGGCCAAAACCCTGAAGCCTGTCAAAGCCTGGCGGCCTGCGCCATCCGCTATCAGCTATGATGCCGACCAGCTCGACCAGCTCAAGTCGGACGTCATGAAGTGGAACCGTTTGCGGGTCGCCAATCCGGCGATGCAGGTCCGCCTGAAGGAGGCTCCGCTCTCAGGCAAGGTGCTGGCTCACGCCGATCTTCACGCCGCCGATCTCGAAAAAGCCGCATTGAAGCGTGCCGATCTCGAAAAGGCCGACCTGAAAAATGCCAATCTCAGAGGCGCGGATCTGCGTTCTGCCAATCTTCAGAGGGCCGATTTCCGGCAGGCCGACCTGCGCGGCGCGAACCTCTGGCTCGCCAATACCGGCAGGGCGGAATTTGAAGGCGCGATTGTTTCTTCCGAAACCGTGCTCGATTCCGGCAGGAAAGCGACTCCGGCGTGGGCGCAGGAACATGCGGCCCGGTTTAACGGTGAGCCGTTGCCAGTGAAACAATGATGACGAGAATGAGGAGAAGAGTTTATGTCACGACCCCCAAAACCATTGGTAACGGTCACGATACCGATGTACAACAACGAGCGCTACATTGCCGAAACCCTCGACTCGGTGCTGTGCCAGACGATGGAGGATTTCGAGCTGCTCGTGTATGACGACCATTCGACCGACAGCTCGCTCGAAATAGCCCGTTCGTTCGATGATCCCCGGATTTCGGTTTTCAGCAACGAGCGCAACCTCGGTCCCGAAGGCAACTGGAACCGCGCCGTTAGTGACGTGCGGGGGCGCTACGTCAAGTTGCTCTGCGCGGATGACCTGCTCTTTCCGGAGTGTCTCGAAAAGCAGGTCGCGGCTTTCGAGCAAGGTGGGATGGATGGGGTGAGCCTCGTTTCGTCGCAGCGAACCATCATCGATCCGGAGGGGAAGGTGCTCATCAAGAAGGTCAACTTCATCGATGGCGGCCTGAAAACGCCTGACGAGGTCGTCCGGAAAATGGTGCGCCTCGGCACCAACATCATCGGCGAGCCGGTCTGCGGACTCTATCCCGCCGGGCTGATCGCCTCGACCAGCGGCTACAGCGCCCGCATTCCCTATACCATCGATCTCGATTTCTGGATGCAGCTCATGCGGCTCGGCAATCTCTGGATGATCGACGAGCCGCTCTGCGCTTTCCGAATCTCCAATCTTTCGTGGTCGTCGCGGATAGGGGAGATGCGCCACGAACAGTTCCTCGCCTTCATGGAGGAGGTGGCTGCCGATGAGCTGTTCCAGATCAACGACCTCGACCTGTTCATCGGGCGCTTCAACTCGGCGGTGCAGTCGATGACGAGCCTCATGGGCTTCAAGCTCTTCGCCGGATCGACGGCGGAAAAGCGTGTGATTCCCGTGCAGTAGGCGGGTCTCAATGGGGATGGATCGCCACGTCCCGACCTTTCGGGACTCGCGATGACGGCAGAACAGGTGGTGAGTAGACAACCTTGTAAGGTTGCAAAATTCAAGTCATTGCGAGGAGCGAAGCGACACGGCAATCCAGATTTGCTTGCTCCTCGCAATGTCGGATAGCGACGGCTGTAATCAAGGTGATGCGGAAGATGCCGGTATGCCGGACATCCTCACGCAAACGATAACCAAAACGCTGTACCAGCATGAGATTGCAGGGGAAAATCGCGCTCGTCACCGGGGCGGCGGGGGGCATCGGCAGCACGACGGCGCGTTGCTTCGCCCGCGAGGGGGCTACGGTTATTTTGGTGGATATCGATCTGGAAGCGTGCAGCAAGGTTTGCGACGACATTGCGCAAAGTGTCGGACAGGCTTCGTGCTCGGGGGTCGATCTTACCTCTGAAAAGCAGGTCGTCGAGTTGTTTGCCAATATCCGCCGCGACTACGGCCGACTCGATGTCGTGGTCAACATCGCGGGTGGCGACTGCGAACCGGCGGCTTCGGTCGAAACGATCGACATGGAACGTGCCATGCACAATCTCGACATGAATCTCAAGTCGTGCATGTTGTGCTGCCGCGAGGCTGCGAAGATCATGAAGCCGCAGGGGTACGGACGGATCGTCAACATGAGCTCGCTCGTCTGGCGCGGCAGCCCGAACCAGTTCAGCTACTCCGCCTCCAAGGGCGGCATCTTCTCCTTCACCCGCTCGCTGGCGCTCTCGCTCGGCGCGTTCAACATCACGGCCAACGCGCTCGCCCCCGCGCTGGTGGAGGTCGAAGCGTTTGTCTGCGCGCTCGGCCCGGAGCGGTGGCAGGCGCTCGCGAAAGCCTCCGCCGAGCGTTATCCTCTCCAGCGCATCGCTACGCCGGATGACGTCGCCAAAGCCGCGCTCTTCCTTGCCTCGGATGACGCAGCCTTCATCACCGGCCAGCTCCTCGAAATTTCCGGCGGCGCAAGGCTGTGAGCAATGCAATATCCTCATCAGTCCACATCGTCCATCAAGACCACAACCTCCACTTCGTGCCCCTGTTTTTTGCAATAAACCTTTCTTTTTAGCCAGCTTATTGTTAAATATTCAGTATTCACAGTGTACTGTATCAGGGCTGCTTTAACTAAAAAAATCACGCCAATGTCACTATCATCAGCGCGCATGTTCCTCGACAAGCTTATGGCTGAAGAGGATCTGGGTATCCGGCTTGCCGGCGAGCTTTCCAGAAAACGGATGGAACTGATCCGCGAGGCTGGTTTCGAGTTTACAGACCAGGAGCTTGAACAGGCCAAGGCGAACCTGTCGCCAGGCGCTCTCGGGCACGTCGCCGGGTGGCTTTGCGAGCTGCCGTTCGACAGTCAGGCACGTGGCAGGTGTTGCGGCGGTGGTCTCTGGCATTGACGGGCTTCGTCTGTTCTATGACTTCAATATCATTGCTTTTCCATACAATCAACAGCGTGTTGCACGCCTACAAAGGAGGTTGATCCATGTATCCGATTCAGATTGGCAACTACGATTTCAAGAGGATTTACCTGTGGCTGCAATATTCCGACAAGCTTCCGTTTTTCACGGAGGTGGTTATCGAGGTGTTCTATCCGAACAACATGCAGGCTGATGGACTCGTGATGTTCAACCACGGATTCCTGATCGGCTTCGATCCCCTGTTCTATTTCAAGCAGCTCCTCAGCAAGCTCACCAATCAGGATACGCCGCTCTTCGAGGTCAACCCTTCGTGGTATTACAACTACTCGCAGGCAGCAATCGACAACAACTGGGCGCTCGCTTTCGTGACCACGGTGCATCAGCAGATCGACAGTATGCCCTGGACCGATTTCGGCGGCAGTCCGAGGCCCGGCCAGGCGGCGTACGCGGCGGCCTCCTATCTCATTCGCTACGGTGCGACCCACAAATACAACGACGACAAGGCTGTCAGGTCGTTCCGGTTTCTGAAACAGAACACGAAAGATGGCCTCAGCAAGGGCAACCGCGTGCTCTTTGCCGGTCATTCGGTGGGCGGCGCTCACGCGCAAGCGGCGGCAACCGGTTTCTCGAACCTGCAAGCGCTTGGCGGCAAGAATTTCACGCCCTACGATCCGGTTTTCTACAATCGAGAAGTTACGCCAGATCATACGCCTCCGTTGTCGAAGTGGAAGCCCGAGCAGATGGCCGATCCGGTCGGCGTACTTCAGCTTTCGCCGGTGGACGGAGCCGGCGGCAAGATCGTTCCGGTGTTCGCTCCCGGCATGAAGCCTTACCGCGAGAAGCTCGCGGAGATGAAAATCCCGAACCTGATGGTCGTGGGCAATTGCGACAGCGCGTGCCTGACCAATGCGTCCAATCCTCCGGCATGGAGCGCGACGAACAGCAACAACCAGTACGCGCAGATGACGCCCTTCGGCAAGGAGTCCTGGGGAGCTGTCTGCATGGTCGAAGATGGCGGCCATTGCGGTTATCTGCTGCACCGCAACGATCTGTGCTCGATGGCGGACAGCCAGCAGGGAAAACTTGCCGGTTGCAAGGATGCGACTGTCTGGCAGGCCGGAGAGAGTGAGTTTCACTTTACCAACGAACTGATGCGGCGCTATATCGATCAGCTCTCTTCAGACAAGCCTGAAATCGACAGCTTCGATGACTGGAAAGGGTGTGAACTGGTCAGTTGGCTTAATGACGAGAGCTCGGACAAGCGAGGCATCACTCTGACGAAGTTCCCGGATGGCCAGTATGTCCATTTCGCCCACTGAGCGCTGACCGTCATCCGGCGGAACCGTTCGGCAGCTTCGGCGGTTGAGGAAAGGAGCACTTGCGTTATCTCTGAACCTCGTGGACATAAACGGTTTCCGCCATGCCTGACGCTTCGCACTCTCTGCCTCTCGAAAAACTGCTCGATCAGCTCGGCGCTTCGCGCGGCGGTCTCTCGGAAGAAGAGGCCGCCGCGCGCCTGGAGCGCTTCGGGCCGAACCAGCTCCAGACCGCCCCTGCCGCTAGCCCCTGGAAACTGCTCGCCGAGCAGTTCCGCAATGTCCTGATCGTCACCCTGCTTATCGCCACGGTGCTGTCGGCCTTTCTCGGCCACGGCATCGAAGCGATCGCCATTCTGGTTATCGTCCTCTTTGCCGTGCTGCTTGGCTTCATCCAGGAGTACCGCGCCGAGAAAGCGATCGAGGCCTTGCGGCAGATGGCCGCTCCGGCTTCGAAGGTGATCCGTGACGGTCGCGAACAGATGATTCCTGCGCTGGAGCTGGTGCCGGGCGACCTCATCGCGATTGCCGCCGGAGACCGCATTCCGGCGGACGCGCGCCTCGTTGAAGCGGTGAACCTGCGCACGGACGAGGCGGCCCTGACCGGCGAATCGCTGCCGTCCGAAAAGGATTCCAGTGTCATGCTGCCGCCACAGACCGCCGTGGGAGACCGGCGGAACATGCTCTTCGCCGGAACATCGGCGGTGCACGGGCGGGGTCTCGGCGTCGTGACCGGCACGGCGATGGAGACCGAGTTCGGGCGCATCGCCGGAATGTTGCAGAGGGTCGAGAGCGAAAAGACGCCGCTCCAGAAAAACCTCGACAAGGTCGGTGCATCACTCGCTCGCGCCGCGCTGGTGATCGTGGTGATCATCGTTGGTCTCGGTATCGTGCGTGGCCAACCCTTCATCGAAATCCTCATCTTCGGTATTGCGCTCGCCGTGGCGGTGGTGCCGGAAGCGCTTCCGGCGGTGGTCACCATATCGCTCGCCCTCGGCGTACAGCGCATGGTCAAGCGCAATGCGCTCATGCGCCGCCTGCCCGCCGTCGAGACGCTCGGTAGTACGACGGTGATCTGCTCCGACAAAACCGGCACACTGACCCGTGACGAAATGACCGTCCGCCGCCTCTACGTCGCCGGACTTGACGTCAGCGTGGCCGGTTCGGGATACCGCCCGGAGGGGGAGCTGAAGATCGATGGCGGTTCCGGCGAGTTGCCGAAAGCGGCGCGGGAGCTGCTTCAGGCGGGAGCGCTCTGTAACGATGCGGCGCTCGACCGTTCGCCGGAGGGGGAGTGGAATATCTCCGGCGACCCGACCGAGGCGGCGCTCGTCGTCGCGGCGCGAAAGGCGGGGTTCGACGAGCGTGATCTGCGCAACCGTTTCCAGAGAATCGACGAGCAGCCCTTCTCCTCCGAAACGAAGCGGATGACCACCGTGCACCGTTCGGATGCCGCGACCTTCGCTATCGTCAAAGGCGCCCCTGAGATGATTCTGCCCGCCTGTTCGCTCGCGCTCGATGCATCGGGACAAACCGAAGCGCTGGATGATTCCTCGCGCCGCGAAATTCTCGAAAAGGTCGAGTCGATGGGGCGCGACGCGCTCCGGGTGATCGCCATCGCGCGGAAAGAGAACGTGGGCATTGCGGAGGCATCGGATGGCCTCACCTTTCTCGGCCTGGCCGGGATGATCGATCCGCCGCGCGACGAGGCGAAGGGAGCCGTTGAGCGCTGCCTGGCGGCGGGCATCCGGCCGGTGATGATCACCGGCGACCATCCGGTGACGGCGAGGGCCGTGGCGCGTGAACTCGGCATTCTGCGCCAGGGCAACGTGCTCGCGGGCGTGGAGATCGAAGCGATGGACGACCGGGCGCTTGGTGAGGCCGCCGGAAGCGTCGAGGTGTTCGCGCGGGTCTCGCCGGAGCACAAGCTGCGCATTGTCGAGGCGCTTCAGAAAAAGGGCGAAGTGGTGGCCATGACCGGTGACGGCGTCAACGACGCTCCGGCGCTGAAAAAGGCGGACATCGGCATCTCGATGGGCATCTCCGGCACCGAGGTGTCGCGCGAGGCGTCGGCCATGACGCTGCTCGACGACAACTTCTCCACGATCGTTGCGGCCATCGAGGAGGGACGCGGGATTTACGACAACATCAAAAAATATCTCACCTACCTGCTCTCCTCGAACATTGGCGAACTCGGCCTCATGGCCGGAGCGACCCTGCTCGGCATTCCGCTGCCGCTCACGGCGGTGCAGATTCTCTACGTGAACCTCGCCACCGACGGCCTTCCGGCGCTCGCCCTCGCGGTCGATCCCGCCGAGCCCGGCATCATGCAGCGTCCGCCGAACGAGCGGAAGCAGGGCATCTTCACCCGCCCGGTCATGGCCCTGATGCTCGCGGGCGGCCTCTGGTCGACGCTGGTCAACCTGGTGCTTTTCGAGTGGGCGCGTCACTCCGGGCGCTCCCTGTCGGAGGCAATGACCATGACCTTCGTCTCCCTCGTGCTCATCCAGTTCTTCAAGGCGTACAACTTCCGTTCGGAGAGGAAGCACGTTTTCAGCAAGCCGTTCGCGAACAAATGGCTGAATTTCGCTATCGCCTGGGAGCTCGTCATGCTTGCCGCGATCATCTACGTGCCGGTGCTGACCGTGCCCTTCGGCACCTTCGCGATGCCTGCCGAGGACTGGGTGATCGTGATTTGTGGAGCACTGACGGTTGTGCCGGTCATAGAAATGACCAAATGGCTGATCAGAAGTGGCAGACTTTGAGGGAAAAACTGGAAAAATCTCTGTATATTGAAAAGTTTTTACCTTTTCCGCCTTGCCCTTCTGGGTGCTTTTTTTCAACCAAAAGCACATTGCCTGTGAAAAACAGCTTCAGAAAAAAGCCGCTTTCGTTGCTGCTCGACGAGATGAAGAGCGAGCACCGGCTCAACCGTGTTCTCGGCCCTTTGGCGCTGACCAGCCTTGGGGTTGGCGCGATCATTGGTACCGGTATTTTCGTGCTCATCGGTGTAGCCGCGCACGACAAGGCGGGCCCCGCTGTGACGCTCTCCTTTGCCCTTGCCGGGCTGGCCTGCGTCTTCGCAGCGCTCTGCTACGCAGAATTCGCCTCGATGGCCCCGGTCGCCGGTTCCGCCTATACCTACGCTTACGCCACGCTCGGCGAACTGTTCGCCTGGATCATCGGCTGGGATCTCATCCTCGAATATGGAATCGCCTCAGCCTCGGTTGCTCATGGCTGGTCACACTACTTCCAGGATTTTATAGGAATTTTCGGAGTAAAACTACCTTTTGTTTTCACCAAAGCACCTATCGATTTCGACTCAGCAACCGGCGTTATGAGCATGACCGGAACCTGGTTCGATCTTCCGGTGGTTGCCATCGCCTTTATTGTAACAGTGGTGCTCGTCAAAGGAATCAAGGAGAGCGCGGGGTTCAATGCAGGCATGGTAATCGTGAAAGTCGCCATCGTGTTGCTGGTCATTGTGCTCGGCGCGATGTATGTGAAGCCTGAAAATTGGCAACCCTTTGCGCCTTTCGGCTATTCCGGCATCAGTCTTTTCGGTCACACAGTCATCGGCGGCAACAGCACCGAGGGCGCGCCTGTTGGCGTGCTTGCTGGAGCGGCAATGATTTTTTACGCCTACATCGGTTTCGATTCGATTTCGACTCACGCCGAAGAGGCCCGAGAACCGAACCGGAACGTGCCGATCGCCATCATCGGTTCGCTGCTCATTTGCACGGTACTCTACATCGCGGTGGCGGCGGTCATCACCGGCATGGTGCCCTACAATCAGCTCAATATCGACGCGCCGGTCTCCAACGCCTTCAAGCAGGTCGGCCTCGGATGGGCGCAATTCGTCATCTCGCTCGGCGCGATGACTGGAATTACCTCGGTGCTGCTCGTTCTGATGTTGAGTCAGCCGCGAATCTTTCTGGCGATGGCACGTGACGGACTGCTTCCGAAATCATTTTTCGGCGCAGTCCATGAAAAGTTCAAGACCCCTTGGAAATCGACCATTATGACCGGCATTTTCGTGGCCTTTTTCGGTGCAGTTTTGCCGCTTCGTCTTCTCGCTGAGCTGGTCAACATCGGCACGCTCTTTGCCTTCGTAATTGTCTGCGCGGCGGTGCTCATCATGCGCCGTACCAATCCCGATGCTGAACGCCCATTCAGAGCGCCGCTGGTACCGCTGGTGCCGATCGCCGGTATCCTGACCTGTCTTCTGCTCATGTTTTCCCTGCCCGCCGAGAACTGGTGGCGGCTCATCGTCTGGCTGGCGATAGGGTTCGGCATCTACTTCTTCTACGGTCGCCACCACAGCGTTCTTAACCAGCGCCAGGATTGAACATCCGCCGGTGATCGGGAGCGCTTCCATTCGCGGAAAGCTCCCGGCTGGCCGGTTTGAAAGTTTCCTGTTTTTTTTCGAACCGGCTTAGGCCCCCATTCCGACTTTGCGTATATTGAGCCGCAAGTTTACACAACAGAAGGAAATACAAAAACCTATCCACCCCGGAGGAAAAAGATATGCAGACCATTTATGCCGATGGTATCGCGAACATGATTCTCGTTGACGGCGTCGTGCGCTTCGATCTTGTCAATGTCACCTCGGTCGAGAAAGACAAGGAACCCAATGTTCGTCCTAACGCCACGCTCGCCCTTTCTCTGCCAGCACTGATCCGTATTCAGGACCAGCTCGGCAAGATGATCGACAAAATGGTCCAGGACGGCATTCTCACCAAGAATCCTCCTCCGGCTAACTGAGTATAAGTCTGCAAAAGGAATTCAAGGACAGCAGGGGCGTAAAGGCTGAAGAATCTTTACATCCTTGCTGTTTTTTTGCGTCCGCTACCCCTCTTTTTTTAACTGCATTCCTGGATGTCTGCCCCGTTGCCAGCTGTTTCTCCGCCTTGTGGCAACTTCCTTAAATCCTATATTTGAAGGCATCGCTGAAACCCGAACCCTGCAAATATTTCTATGACCGAAACGATTTTTCCCTGTCCCTGTGATGAGCGTGTGCTGCTTGAAACTGTTGGCTACTATGGCATCGGCGGGGAGGCTCGTTGGGTCGTTCATCCGCGGAGCGTGGGGGAACTCGCGTTGGCGCTCGACCGGTGCCGCCAGCTCCGGCTGCCGGTCATCATCGCCGGAAAGGGGAGCAACATGCTTTTTTCGGACGAACCATTTCCGGGCGTGGTGATCGTTCTCGACGCGATGAATCGCATGTTCCGGGTCTCCGGCGAGCTGTTTTTCTGCGAGGCGGGGGTGGAGAACACCGACGCGGCCATCGCGATACAGCGGGCGGGCCGGAGTGGCGGCGAGTGGCTCTACCGCCTGCCGGGCACCATCGGCGCGACGGTGCGCATGAACGGGCGTTGCTACGGACGCGAGATTTCCGGCGTGACGAAGAGCGTCGTGACGGTCGGGCTGGACGGCGCGGTTCGCTGGCGCAGCGCCGAGGAGGTGTTCCTCGGCTACAAGGAGACCAGCCTGATGCAGAGTCCCGAAATCGTCGCAGGGGCGATGCTTGCGTTCGCGGACGAGGACGATCCCGATGCCATCGAAGCGCGGATGCGGGAGTATGGCGACGACCGCGACGCGAAGCATCAGTTCGATTTCCCGAGCTGCGGCTCGACCTTCAAGAACAGCTACGAGGCGGGCCGCCCGAGCGGGCAGGTCTTCGACGCGCTTGGCTTTCGTGGCCGCCGCGAAGGTGGAGCGCAGGTGAGCGATCATCACGCCAACTTCATTTTCAACACCGGCGGGGCCAAAGCCGCAGACGTGCTGAAGCTCTGCGCTGCCATGCGCACCGGTGCACGCGAGAAGGCTGGCGCGGCGCTGGAACTCGAACTCCAGTGCGCAGGACTCTTCGAGACCTCGCTGCTCGACGCCTGTGGCATCGCCTCGGCGCCGGAGCCATCAAGGCCGGGATACGGCTGGGTGGGCCTGTTGCGCTTCCCGGACGCAACGGAAGCCGCTTTTCCCCGCACGTTGCAGCAAGGCCCGGTGCTCGACTACTTCTGCCGCGATGCCGCGTTTCCGGCAGGCATCACCGTCGAAGTCGAGCAGCTCGCGTCGCTCGCCGAAGCCCGGAGCGCCCCGGAGCAACCCTTCCTCCGCTGGACGACGCGCAACGAATCGGGCGCGGCTTTTGCGTTGCGGCCCGAAGCACCTGCCGGAGCGTTTGTTGATCAACTCTGGGAATCGAGCGTCTCCGAACTGTTCATCGCCGACGGGAGCGGAACTGGCAGGTACCTCGAATTCGAGGTGACGCCACAAGCCCACTGGCTCGCCCTCCGCCTCGACGCCCCACGCCAGCGAACCGTCGGGTACGAAACTCCATCGGAGGAACTCTGGCGCGGCCAGGCAACGCCATTCGCCAGCGAAACCGGCTTTGGCATGGAGCTGTCATACTCGCTACTGGAGCCGATTATCCACGATGATACGCTCCGATTGCAATGCGCCGTCAGCCTCGGAGACGAGCGCTACGGATTATTTCCGTGGTGGCGCGGCGAAGGAGCGCCGGACTTCCACCAACCAGCGAGGTATTGCGTGGTGAGGGTGGGGTGATGGATGGAAGGAGTTTGAGCGTGTATTTTGAATATTCGCCATGTGCTTGGTATTTTAGCGAAATGCGTTGAAATACAGATGAGAAATGGAGGTTATGATGTGTCCGACATTGAAAAACAGTGAGTTACGCGAGCAGGTGAGTTTCAAGATTCCTGCCGGAATGAAAAAGAGGGTCGATCTGCTTGCTGAGGCGACGAGACGTTCCAGGACTTTCGTGATCGAGGAGGCTATCGAGCAGTACCTCACCACGAACGAATGGCAGGTTCAGAGCATTCAGGCTGGGTTGAACGATCTCGACAATGGCCGGGTGCTCTCGCAGGAGGAAATGGAAAAACTTTGGGATGAGTAGCTCGTTGAAAGTCCAGTGGTCAAGGAGCGCCAGGAAGCGGCTCGAAGAGATCGAGGCGTATATCTCGCTTGATCGTCCGGAAACGGCAAGGAAACTCATCCGTTCACTCATTACAAAAACAGCGCTCAAACTCTCGCAATACCCGCAAATCGGAAGAGCCGGACGTCTTGCCGGTACACGGGAGCTTGTCTATCGCGACGCGCCATTTCTTGTCGTTTATACCGTTCGTAACGATACGATCACTGTTCTGACGGTTTTTCACACTTCGCAACAGTTCCCGCAATCGTCTTCGTCTGACCTTTAACTTGCGATTAGCATAAACATTTTACCCCCTGAGTATTCACCTGTTTTCGGTGTTCGCTCAGGGGGTAAATTATTATATCCTCACGTCGTCAATTTCATTTTTTCACAACTATCGGCATCAGTCACAATCCTCATCAGAGCTTCGGGGTGCCGCCGGGGAAAATGTTTATCATTCTTGTTTTGGCGACGGGCCGTGACCGCATGTCGCGATCTTCGGGCGCTGCTTTTGCGCTGCTTGCGGCCACTCCGGCGCGGGTGTATGTGTCAAATGGCGCGAGCCTCGGGCCGCCGCCTTTCTGAGTTCCGGCGACGGCAGGTTTCGGCTTCGGAGCGGTGGCGGCAGGCGCACCGGCGGGCTTGCTGGCAACATTGGGTTTCGGCTTCGGACTCGCTCCGGGAGGTGTATCGGATGGCTTGGCAGCAACGGCCGGTTTGGGTTTCGGCGATCCGCCGGCAGGCGTGTTGACTTGCTTGTCTGTTTTGGCGGGTTCCGTTGGCTGTGTCATGATAACCTCCTTGAAAAATGGTTTATGGTCGAAAAATCAAGGCGCATCGATGCCGGATGTAGAAAAAAAGCATCGAAAGCGAGTGAGTCACAAAGAAATCCGAAAAAACGCTTGTGGCGTAAATCTCTGAAACAAGGCGACGTACAACTTGACAACTGGATGGGCGAAACAGTACGGCTCTTTGATGGCTATCGGCTCGGAACTGCCTGTCGTCTACAGCCCTCGATGGGAATGGCCTGATCTGGCGGTTCGGCTTGCGTTTTCTCTGCACGAACGATACGCCTTTCAGTTCAGGCGCGATTTATGGGCTGTAGCGCTGAAATTACAAAATTTCCATGAAGCCAGGAAATCGATAACTGTAATATTGGCGTGACGTTAAGCGCTATTTTGATCTCCGTGGATGTTATCCGTGGATGGATGGCAGTTTGCCTCGTCTCATTGATATTTCATGAAGTTGTACTCATCGGCCAATCTGGCTTTTTCGCCGGGTGTCAGCGAGGCGAAGTACGCCTTCCAGCCGGGACAGAAATTGATGTGCCAGCGCCAGAATCGACCCGATAACGAGCGCGGGTTCTGGTTGTATCTGACCCGAAAGCGGCAGTTCGCACAGGTGTTTTCAGCCATTTGTGTGCTCCGTTTTTTTGTATGAAACAGAATCTCGGGGAGGCATATTCTCCCGTGGTTACGGCGAGTGCCGTTACTCCATGGCGGTAATTTCATCAAGAAGCGCCAATTCTTCAAGCAAATCATCCGGATTTCCGCCGATAGAGACAGTCTTCCGGCAAATCCCGGGCGCGTGTTTCGACGGCTCATTCCGGGTTAGCAAAAGATTTTTGTTCAAAGCCGCCGCTTGATAACTTTGAAGAGCGGTGATTTTTCGCTGAATCTTCTCATCGTCAACGGCTTATGAGGCAGCTCAACCGGAAATTGTTGCGTGACCTTCTGCACATGAAGGGGCAGATGCTGGCGGTCACAGCTGTGGTGGCATGCGGTATCGCCATGTTCGTGTCGATGAGCAATGTGAAGTATTCGCTCGAAATGACGCGGGCCGACTACTACAGCCGCTACCGCTTCGCCGATCTCTTCATGCAGCTCAAGCGCGCGCCGGAGTTCACGCTCGAAGCGGTGCGGCGTATTCCGGGCGTGGCGACTGTCGCGCCGCGCATCGTGACCAACGTGACCATCGATGTGCCTGGTCTCGACGAACCGGCCACGGCGCAGCTCGTCTCGCTGCCCGACCGGGGTGCACCCGCGCTGAACGGCGTCTTTATCGCGGAGGGGCGGATGATCGACCCGTCGAGGCCGGAGGAGG
>CAYZCF010000028.1:20644-21724 GCA_964476855.1 uncultured Chlorobiaceae bacterium | reverse complement strand
CCTGACGGAATTGTTCAGGTATTCACTCGATGATTTCCGGTCATAGCGGATCTCGTTGACCGATCCGTCCGGCAGAATCAGCAGGGAAACATAGACCTCAAGGCCTGCAGTGCTCCTGACCATCTGGCTCGAAAAAGACCAGTTATTCTGGATGATAGCTGCGATTTGCGCCATGTAGGGATCGAACGCTCCCCGGCCACCTGTGCCGTAACGGCCACCACCAGCACCCGAGCCGTAACCGGATCTGGCAGGGCCACCGCCGCCGGATGCTACTTTCTTCTGAAGACTGGCCAGCGTACTGCTGAGATTGCTCGGAGTCGCTGCCGATGTTTTGCCAGTCTCGGGTTTCCGCCCGGCGGTATTTGTTTTCAAGCGTTCGAGCGCCGCCTGAAGGTTTTTCCGCTCATCCGCCACGCTCTGCGTTTTCGGAGCTGGCCCGGGAGCCTTGACCGGAGGCTTTTCTGGAATTTTTTTGACCGTCGCCGGTTCGGGAATCTTTTTGGCGGGTTGAGACGGAGGCTGCTCGGCTACCTTTTTAACACCAGAAGGTTCAGATGTTTCCGGTTGTTTTTCGCCGGCCGCCGCAGGCATTTCGATGCTTTTTGGCCCGCCAGCAGGAGCGGGAAGCCCCGGCATCTGCACCAGCGAGACATTGACAATCTTCATCGGGGGATGCAGCCGGAGGTAGAGAAGCTGGAATGCAACGACAGCGGCAATGATCGCCACATGCGTTGCCGCGGCAATGCCAATCCAGACGTAAAACCGCCGTTCTTCCTGCTTCAGTTCAGTCCTGCTCTGCATACCTTGCCTGCCGAATCAACGTTTCTGGCTTTCCGGTACCGAAGGTTCGGTGACCATGCCGATTTTTTCCACCCCGGCCTCCCTGATCGATGCCATGACCGACATGACAAAGCCGTACGGCAGTGTCCTGTCTGCCTTCAGATAGACCTCTTCGGCTTTCATCGATTCGAGAATTTTCGGCAGACGCGCGGTGATTTCCGAGGCGTCGAGCTGATAATCGTTGATCATGATCTTTCTCGATGCATCGACACTCACCACAAGCCCCTTGGAGTCGATATC
>CAYZCF010000028.1:15396-20634 GCA_964476855.1 uncultured Chlorobiaceae bacterium | reverse complement strand
TTGTCTGTGGCACATCGACCTTCATGCCACTGGTCATCATGGGAGCGGTCACCATGAAGATAACGAGCAGCACCAGCATGACGTCAACGAATGGCGTCACGTTGATCTCGCTCATGAGCCTGGTTTTCTGACCAGTCATCATCACCGTGCTCCCGCTTACTGGTTGAGAAATGAATCGACGAAGTCGAGCGAGAAGTCCTCCATGTCACGCTCGATCTGACCGATCTGATGGGTCAGATAGTTATAGCCTATCACGGCGGGAATTGCCGCGACCAGACCAGTCGCCGTGGCCACGAGCGCCTCGGAGATGCCGGGGGCGACCGCGGCGAGCGAAGCAGACTTCATGAGGCCGATATTCTGGAAAGAGCTCATGATTCCCCAAACGGTGCCAAACAGTCCGATAAAGGGGGCCGTGTTGCCCACGGTTGCCAGAAACGGTACCATGCGGGTCAGTCGCTTGCTTTCTGCGTTGACCTCGCGCTTGACGGCGAGCATGATGCGTTCCTTCACATTCGAAGAGGCGGAGCGGTCACGCATCCCGCTATACTCGATATAACCGGCACGGAATACTCTCGAAAGGGAACCGTTCCGGTAACTTTCGCTCGCTGCAAAGAGCTTGTCAGCGTTCTTGAGATCGAAAAACGAGTCCAGAAAATCCTGCGACTCTTTCATCGACTTTCTGACCAGCCCGAACTTCCAGGCGATAATTGCCCAGGAAATGATTGAAAAAAGGATCAACACCAGCAGCACCATCACCACCACCGGACCGGAGCTGGCAATCATCGTAACAATTCCACCATTGGCTTGTTCAGGCATGTTCGATTCCTTCTGATAGGTTCGCAATTATAAAGAGACCAGATTCCGGACAACCAGATATGCGACAGCGGAACCCGATATTGCACACAATGTATTGACCAGATCGTTGTTTACAAAATCATACCCCTTGAGCAGTTCGTTGGCTACGCGACTGCCATCGGGAGCGATGCTGTGCGTTCGTTCCGTCACCTTCTGACGGATGGGATCGTAGTACTGCGCCTGCACCGTCGCGCCAAAAAAGCTGTCCACGAGGCTGGCGAAAAGACCGGAAACGCCGATAACGAGAAGCGACGGCACAATACCCACCTGATCAACCCACGAAACATTCATCAGAACAGCGCTCGAACAGATGAGCAGCGAGCCGAGAAACGATGCCGACGTACCGGGAATGGAGACGCCACCAGAGGTTCCGACTGGCACATCCTTGAAGGTGGTGATGAGGCGAGCTTTGGCATTCGGCCACATGGTGCCGATCTCGGTTGCCCAGGTATCGGCCTGCACGGCGGCCAGGGTACCAAGATAGGCAAAAAATATATAGGGATCGCCGGTCAGCGAATAGATCACCATCATGATCCAGGCTACGCCGCCGTTGGCGTAGACCTGCCCGGCATCGCGCTGGGAACCCTTCTCGAACACAAGATCGAATTTTGCCTTGCGCTTGTGGCCGAGTTTGGAGAGAATGGACGAAAGAAGGTAGAACGTCAGCATCGGCACGGTCCAGACCAGGCCGCCGATACCGAAAATGGTCGTTCCGAGCAGGAATGTCGCGGTGGCGCCGCTATTGTTAAGGAACTTGACCTTGATCGAAAAGATGGCCATGAACAGCGCGAAAAGCCCGCCGAGCAGAAAGCCGTCGATCGTCACCATGCTGTTGACATCGATCACGTAGAGCACGTAGGCGATCGCGAGCGGAATGAAAAAGTTGTCGAGTCCCCAGGAGAGCAGCGCCTCGACCGCCGTGACCAGGAGCGCCAGAAGCAATGCCAGAGCGAGCAGTTTCCAGACTGGCTGCCCGATCAGCCCTCCGATAAAAGCATCCCGGAAAAAAAAGAGAGAGACGGAAAGAATGACAAGGCTGGAGATGAACATGGCCATCGAACCTTCGACGCTCTTCCGGCTCTTGGTCAGATTCTCGATATGACGCCCGCCGACCCCCGCGCCTACCAGCGCCGCAAGGGCATCGCTGATACCGAGCGCCAACATCGAGGTCTGGAGAATCCAGACATGCTCGTTCCAGAGAAACAGCGCTTGCAGCGCAAAAACGAACGGGAAGAGCACAGGCCCGTAACTGATGACCGTTTCACCCTCTTGCGTGACGACAGGGTCGCCATGTAATGACTTCAGCAACCCCGCCTTGAGGCTCAAGAGCCCGATACCGGCGAACAGAAGCGCGGTAAGCAGCGGATAAAAACTTGAGATAAAATAGGATGGGATGAAAAACATTACCACCCCCATGCAGAGGTGAATCACCTTCCTGACAACGAGCGGGCTGATACTGAACTTCCGGGTCAGAAGCTCACCGAGCACCAGAAAAAAGCCGACAAAGGTCAAAAGCAGAAAAAACGAAGGCATATCCTGCGGAGAGGGATACTGGATATTCACCATGGTACTGACTTTTTATTTGATAGGTGGAACATAAACAGAATCCTATGCTCAAAGATACAATTATTAAGTTTTTACACCATTCCGTACAAGCGAAATAATTGGTGATTTTTGAACAGAAGAATAATTACACACTTGATTTTATAACCGGGAAAATGTAGATTACCTGCAATTTTTTCACCACCCGGCTTCACAACCGATCCATTGCAATGCCGTATTCGACCAAACATCGCTCCATGATCGCAGCCTCAGGGCACAGGGGGGTTTCTTGGCCTGGCGCCCCCGCTGCAAGCAGCTTTACCGCACACGACTCCTTTCTTCTCTCCGGCATTCTCCCTACCGTATCGGTACCGCTCGTACACGTACGAATTATCGTAGCCTGACCCGCCGTCAGCCCGTTCCCAGGTCCACCGTATTTTTTCGCGACAATACACCAGACTCCAAGGCTTCGGGAAAGGCAGGCCCGGATTGTTGTTTTTTCAATTGCAAACCATTTGTCATGACCATGAGATCCGACACCATAAAAAAGGGATTTGAAAAGGCCCCGCATCGCAGTCTTCTGAAGGCGACCGGATGCGTTTCGTCGAGAGACGATTTCTCGAAGCCGTTCATCGGTATCTGCAACTCCTTCAATGAGCTGATTCCCGGCCACGCGCATTTGCAGGAGCTGGGCCGCATCGCCAAGGAGGCCGTGCGCGAGGCGGGCGGCGTGCCGTTCGAGTTCAACACCATTGGTGTCTGCGACGGCATCGCCATGGGCCACGTCGGCATGCGCTACTCGCTGGCCAGCCGTGAGCTGATCGCCGACTCGGTTGAGACGGTCGTAGAGGCGCACCGTCTGGATGGCCTGGTCTGCATCCCGAACTGCGACAAGATCACCCCCGGCATGATGATGGGCGCGCTTCGCACCAACGTGCCGGTCATCTTCGTCTCCGGCGGGCCGATGAAGGCGGGCCATACCCCCTCGGGCAAAAAGGTCGATCTGATCTCGGTTTTCGAGGCGGTCGGCAAGTGCAGCACGGGCGAGATCAGCGAGGAGGAGCTTCAGACCATCGAAGAGTGCGGCTGCCCCGGGTGCGGCTCCTGCTCCGGTATGTTCACGGCCAACTCGATGAACTGCCTCTGCGAGGCGCTCGGCTTCGCCCTGCCCGGCAACGGCACGATCCTCGCCGCCGACCCTCGCCGCAACGAGCTGGTGAAAGCCGCCGCGAGCCGCATCGTCGATCTGGTGCGCGATGATGTCCGCCCGCGCCAGATTCTGACCCGCGCGGCGATGCTCAACGCCTTCGCGCTCGACCTGGCGATGGGCGGCAGCACCAACACGATTCTGCACACGCTCGCCATCGCCAGCGAAGCGGAGCTCGATTTCGACTTCTCGGAGCTGAACGATCTGTCGTCGAGGACGCCCTACATCTGCAAGGTGAGCCCGGCGACCACCGAGGTGCACATCGAGGATGTAGATCGTGCGGGCTGCATCTCTGCGATCCTGAAGGAGCTGTCGAAGGTCGAGGGGCTGCTCGACCTCTCCGCCCCGACCGTCACCGGCAAGACGCTCGGCGAGAACATCGCCAGCGCCGAGGTGCTCGACCGCACGGTGATCCGCCCGGTCAGCGACCCGTATTCGGCCACCGGCGGCCTCGCGGTGCTTTATGGGAACCTTGCGCCGAACGGCGCGGTTGTGAAGACCGGCGCGGTCAGCCCGTCGATGATGAAGCACACCGGCCCGGCGAAGGTGTACGACTGCCAGGACGACGCCATCGCGGGCATCATGAGCGGCGACGTGAAATCGGGCGACGTGGTGGTGATCCGCTACGAAGGCCCGCGCGGCGGCCCCGGAATGCCGGAGATGCTCTCGCCGACCAGCGCCATCATGGGTCGCGGCCTCGGCGATTCGGTGGCGCTCATCACCGACGGACGCTTCTCCGGCGGATCGCGCGGCGCGTGCGTCGGCCACGTCTCGCCCGAAGCCGCCGACCGCGGCCCGATCGCGGCGGTCCGTACCGGCGACATGATCACCATCGACATTCCGGCACGTTCGATGACGGTGGCCCTCGATGACGAAACCATGCGCCAGCGCATCGAGGCATTACCTGAATTCGAGCCGAAAATCAGGAAGGGCTACCTGGCGCGTTACGCGAGGATGGTCACGTCGGCCAACACCGGCGCGGTGCTGAAAACAGATTTTTAAAAGAAATGACTATGAGGCGAGGCCATTGCGCTTCCGGATGACTCGCCTTGCCATCGATCAACAGGATTGAATCATGCACAATAACGGAGAGAAACTGATCGGATCCGAAATATTTTTCGAGTGTCTGAGGCGTGAAAACGTCGAGTACATCTTCGGCTACCCCGGCGGGGCGTTGCTGAAGGTCTACGAAACCCTGCACGATGTCGAGGATATCGAGCACATCCTCGTTCGCCACGAACAGGGAGCGACCCACATGGCGGAAGGTTACGCCCGCGCCACCGGCAGGCCCGGCGTGGTGCTGGTCACCTCCGGCCCCGGCGCGACCAACACGGTCACCGGCATCACCAACGCCTACATGGACTCCACGCCGCTGGTGGTCTTCACCGGCCAGGTCCCGAGCACGCTGATCGGCAACGACGCCTTCCAGGAGGCGGACATTGTCGGCATTACGCGGCCGATCACCAAGCACAACTTTCTCGTCAAGGATGTGAAGGAGCTTGCCTCGACCATCCGCAAGGCGTTTTACCTCGCCACCAACGGACGGCCCGGCCCGGTGCTGGTCGATATGCCGAAGGATGTGCTCAACGCCGATTGCATCTTCGAATGGCCTGAGAGCGTTGACATTCGCGGCT
>CAYZCF010000028.1:0-15386 GCA_964476855.1 uncultured Chlorobiaceae bacterium | reverse complement strand
CAGGTGCATAAGGCGGCGAAAATGATCGCCAAAGCCAGGCGTCCGCTGCTCTACGTCGGCGGCGGCGTCATCACGGCTGAAGCCTCGGAGGAGCTGCGCAAGCTCGCCATCGACCAGCAGATTCCGGTCACCATGACCCTGCAGGGGCTTGGCGCCTTCCCCGGCGACCATCCGCTCTCGATGGGGATGCTCGGGATGCACGGCACCTACTGGGCCAACCAGGCGGTGAGCAACTGCGACCTCCTGATCGCCGTCGGCGCGCGCTTCGACGACCGTGTCACCGGCAAGGTGGACACCTTCGCCACCCATGCCTACAAGATCCACAACGACATTGATCCGACCAACGTGGACAAGAACATCAAGGTCGATCTGCCGGTGGTCGGCGACTCGAAGGACTTCCTCGCCTCGCTGATCGAAGCGATGCCGAAAGCGAAGGAGGATCGCGGCGCGTGGCTCTCGGAAATCGAGGCGTGGCGCAAGCAGTGCCCGCTCGACTACACCATCGAGCCAGATTCGCTCAAGACCGAGTTCGTCATCGACGAGGTTTCGAAGCAGACCAGAGGACACGCTGTGGTCGTCACCGACGTCGGCCAGCACCAGATGTGGACGTCGCAGTACTACAAGTTCACCGAACCGCGCTCGATCATCACGAGCGGCGGCCTCGGCACGATGGGCTTCGGCCTGCCATCGGCCATCGGCGCGGCGTTTGGCGTCACCGACCGGCCGGTGGTGCTCTTCACCGGCGACGGCGGCCTGATGATGAACATCCAGGAGCTGGTCACAGCGGTCTACAACAAGCTGCCGGTCAAGATATTCCTGATCAACAACAGCTACCTCGGCATGGTGCGCCAGTGGCATCAGCTAAAGTACTCCTTCCCCGACCTTGCGTCGAGCAACCCCGATTTCGTGAAGGTTGCCGAGGCATTTGGCTGCAAGGCGATGAGCGCAAGCAATCCCGAATCGGCGCGAAACGCCATCTCGGAAGCGCTCGCGTACAATGACGGGCCGGTGCTGGTCGATTTCAGGGTTATCCGCAAGGATATGGTTTTTCCAATGGTGCCCGCAGGCGGATCGATTTCCGACATGCTGCTGGCCCGGCTGAATCCGAAAACAATGGTTTAAGCAACTTCTATGAAACATCTTATATCCGTTCTGGTCGAGAACAAGTTCGGCACGCTGAACCGGGTTGCGGCCATGTTCAGCGCCCGCGGCTTCAATCTCGAAAGCATCTCCATCGGTGAGACCGAAGACCCGGAAATCTCGCGCATGACCATCGTCACGCGGGGCGAAGACCGCATCATCAGCCAGGTGCTCAAGCAGCTCAACCGGCTGGTCGATACGATCAAGGTGACCGACCTCACCCATCAGCCGCACGTGGAGCGCGAACTGCTGCTGTTGAGCCTGAAACTCAACAAATCCACCCAGCACGAGATTTTCGAACTGGCCAATGTTTTTAAGGGAAAAGTCGTGGATATAAAGCAAAAATCCATTACTATTGAGTTCGTTGGTTCCCCGGATAAAATCAATACCGCCATCGACCTGTTCAGGCCCTTCGGCATCCGGGAACTCGCCCGCTCCGGCGCGGTTGCCATCCATCGCGGCGAGAATTGAATTTTTTATGTACGTCTAACCAGTCAACACGCATATCGAATATGTCAATGAACGTCTATTACGAGCAGGATGCCGATCTCGCGGTACTGCAGAACAAGAATATCGCCATTCTCGGCTACGGCAGCCAGGGTCACGCCCATGCGCTGAACCTGAAGGACAGCGGCATGAACGTCTGCGTCGGCCTCAAGACCGACAGCGCCTCCTGCGCGAAAGCACGCGAAGTCGGCCTGAAGGTTGACACGGTCGCCGAAGCCGTCAAGTGGGCCGATGTTGTCATGGTGCTCCTGCCGGATCAGACCCAGAAAAGCGTTTGGGACAACGAAATCGCGCCGAACCTGAAATCGGGCGCGACGCTCGCTTTCGGCCACGGCTTCAATATTCACTACAAGCAGATCGTACCCCCGGCTGACGTGAACGTCATCATGATCGCTCCGAAAAGCCCCGGCCACCTCGTTCGCCGCACCTACACCGAAGGCAACGGTGTGCCGTGCCTGATCGCGGTGCACCAGGATGCCACCGGCGACGCGAAAGCTATCGCGCTTGCCTGGGCCAAAGGGATCGGCGGCACCAAGGCTGGCGTCATCGAGACCAACTTCAAGGACGAGACCGAGACCGACCTCTTCGGCGAGCAGGCCGTGCTCTGCGGCGGTTCAGCCGAGCTGATCAAGATCGGCTTCGAGACCCTCACCGAAGCTGGCTATCCGCCGGAACTGGCCTACTTCGAGTGCATGCACGAGCTGAAGCTCATTGTCGATCTGTATTATGAAGGCGGCCTGTCGCGCATGAACTACTCGGTCAGCGACACTGCTGAATACGGCGGCATGACCCGCGGCCCGCGCGTTATTGCGGCCAACGCAAAAGCCGAGATGAAGAAAATTCTCGAAGAGGTGCAGGACGGACGCTTCGCCAAAGAGTTCATCGACGAGTGCAACTCCGGCTACAAGAAGCTGAACGAGCTGCGCGAGAGCAATCGCAACCACCCCATCGAAGTCGTCGGCGCGAAGCTGCGCGAGATGATGAGCTGGCTGAAAAAGAAATGAGCGGGAGGAAGATGTTGAAAATTGTCTCCATACCCGGCGACGGCATCGGCCCCGAAGTGGTGGCCGGTGCTTTGGAAGTACTGAACGCCGTCTCGAAAAAGCACGGTATTGAAGTCACGGCCGAGGAGCACCTTTTCGGAGGCGCTTCGTATGACGTGCATGGCTCCATGCTGACCGACGAGACACTCGAAGCGTGCAAAAATTGCGACGCCGTGCTTCTCGGCGCGGTTGGCGGCCCGAAGTGGGAGAACCTGCCGCACGACAAGAAGCCCGAAGCGGCGCTGCTGAAAATCCGCAAGGAGCTTGGCCTGTTCGCAAACCTGCGCCCGGCCAAGGTGTACGACGCTCTGGTGGCATCGTCATCGCTTCGGCCCGAAGTGGTGAAGGGCACCGATTTCATGGTGTTCCGCGAGTTGACCGGCGGCATCTACTTCGGCCAGCCGAGAGGCTACGACGAGAATCGCGGCTGGAACACGATGGTTTACGAGCGTTACGAAGTCGAGCGCATCGCGCGGCTGGCGTTCGAGTTCGCCAAAAAACGCGGCAACGCCAAGGTGACCTCCATCGACAAGGCCAACGTGCTCGAAGTGTCGCAGTTCTGGCGCAACATCGTACACGAAGTGCACCAGGATTTCCCGGAAATCGAGCTGGTGGACATGTACGTGGACAACGCCGCCATGCAGGTAGTGCGCAATCCGAAGCAGTTCGAGGTGATCGTGACGAGCAACCTCTTCGGCGACATCCTGAGCGACATCTCCGGCATGATCACCGGCAGCTTGGGCATGTTGCCGTCGGCGAGCATCGGTTCGGAGCACGCGCTCTACGAACCGATCCACGGCAGCGCTCCCGACATCGCGGGCCAGAACAAGGCCAACCCGATCGCGACCATCGCGTCGGTGGCGATGATGTTCGAGAACAGCTTCAACAAGCCGGAAGTGGCCGCTGACATTTACGCCGCCATCGAAGGCGCGCTTGCTGCTGGCTTCCGCACGGGCGACATTGCCGCGCCGGGCGAGGCGATCTCTTCGACAACCGAAATGACGGCGGCTATCATCGCCCGAATTTGACGGCAAGCAGCGCGAAGCATACGACAGAGCACAGGCGGCGATGAGCCGCAACGAGAAAAGCCGGAGCTCTGCAAGCATCCGGCTTTTCAGTTTTTGACGGGGCCACCGGCCCGGCATCGTGAATATACAGACAGGATTTTACCGATAACGGAATCTTTGAAATCATGGCACAAACGATAACCCAGAAAATTTTCGCCAGGGCTGCGAACCGCAAGTTCGTCGATCCTGGCCAGAGCGTATGGCTCAATGTCGATGTTCTGCTGACGCACGACGTCTGCGGCCCGCCGACCTTCGACATCTTCAAGCAGGAGTTCGGCCCGAAGGCCAAAGTGTGGGATCCGTCGAAAGTGGTGGTGCTTCCCGACCACTACATCTTCACGGCCAACGAACACGCCCACCGCAACATAGACCTGTTGAGGCAGTTCGCCGCCGAGCAGGGTCTGCCGAACTACTACGATGTAGGCACCGACCGCTATCGCGGCGTCTGCCACGTCGCGCTGGCTGAAGAGGGATTCAACCTCCCCGGCACGGTGCTCTTCGGTACCGACTCGCACACCTGCACCTCGGGCGCGTTCGGCATGTTCGGCTCCGGCATCGGCAACACCGACGCGGCCTTCATTCTCGGCACCGGCAAGCTCTGGGAGAAGGTGCCCGATTCGATGAAGTTCACCTTTGAAGGGCAGATGCCTGACTATCTGACGGCCAAAGACCTGATCTTGCAGATTCTCGGCGACATCACCACCGACGGCGCGACCTACCGCGCGATGGAGTTCGACGGCGAGGCGGTCTATTCGCTGCCAATCGACGAGCGCATGACGCTCTGCAACATGGCCATCGAGGCGGGCGGCATGAACGGCATCATCGCCGCCGATGCGGTCACGGAAGCCTTCGTGAAGGCGCGCACCAGCAAGCCGTACGAGATTTTTCACAGTGATCCCGACGCGCAGTACCACAGCATGTACCGCTACAACGTCGAGCAGATGGAGCCGGTCGTGGCGCAGCCGCACAGCCCGGACAACCGCGCCACCGTGCGCAGCGTGGCTGGCACGCCGATCACCAAGTCGTACATCGGCTCCTGCACCGGCGGCAAGCTGACCGACTTCAGGCTTGCGGCAAAGATTCTCAAGGGCAAGAAGGTGGCCGTGACGACCAACATCGTGCCCGCGACGGTGCTCGTGGCCTCGCAGCTCTCGACCGAGACCTACGACGGCCAGTCACTCCGCCAGATTTTCGAGGAGGCCGGTTGCAGCATCGCCCTGCCCTCGTGCGCGGCGTGCCTCGGCGGCCCTTCGGACACGGTCGGGCGCTCGGTGGACAACGACGTCGTCGTTTCGACCACCAACCGCAACTTCCCCGGACGCATGGGCAGCAAGTTCGCGGGGGTCTACCTGGCCTCTCCGCTGACCGCGGCGGCCTCCGCCGTGACGGGCAAACTCACCGATCCGAGGGATTTCCTCTGATCGAACGAAGCAACTGACAAGGAAAACACAGCATCATGGACACCATCATACAGGGTAAAGCCTACGTTCTCGGCAAGAATATCGACACCGACCAGATCATTCCCGCCGAGCACCTGGTCTACAGCCTCTCCGATCCCGAAGAGGTGAAGATGTACGGCAAATACGCGCTCTCCGGCGTTCCGATCGAGCAAGCGGGACTTCCGGAAGGCGGCATTCCATTTGTCGAGGAGGGCTATTTCAGCTCGCCCTACTCGATCATCATCGCAGGCCCCAACTTCGGTTGCGGCTCGTCGAGGGAGCACGCTCCGTTCGCCTTGAAGGTCGCGGGCGCAAGGGCGATCATCGCCGAATCCTACGCAAGAATTTTCTATCGCAACTGCGTGGATGGCGGCTTTGTTATTCCCTTTGAGACCGCGCAGCCGCTCAACAAATCGATCCTGACGGGCGACGAACTGTCGCTCGACATGGAGAACAACACGCTGACCAACCTCACGCAGAACGTCACCTACCAGCTCAGGCCGCTGGGCGATGTCGTCAACATCGTGCAGGCGGGTGGCATCTTTGAATACGCAAGGAAAAACGACCTCATGGCTTCGACCGAGGCATAAGCAACAGCATGGTAATCGAACTGTATGACACCACCCTGCGTGACGGTACGCAGGGTGAACACATCAATCTTTCGGTACAGGACAAGCTTCTGATCGCCGAACGGCTCGACGAGTTCGGCGTGGACTTCATCGAGGGTGGCTGGCCGAGCAGCAATCCCAAGGACGAGGAGTTCTTCCTCAAGGCCAGAAAGCTCGATTTCAAGCACGCCCGCCTCACCGCGTTCGGCTCGACGGCTCGGTCGCTCGACAACATCGAGGGCGACCCGAACCTGGTCGGCCTGGTCAGATGCGAGGCGCCGGTGCTCACCATTTTCGGAAAAACCTGGAAGGCCCACTCCGTCAAGAGTCTCGGCATTTCGGACGACGAGAACGCCGAGCTGATCCGCCGTTCGGTGCGATTCCTCGTCGAGTCGGGCCGCGAGCTCTTCTTCGACGCGGAGCACTTTTTCGACGGCTGGAAGGACAACGCGGAGTTCGCTGAACGGATGATCACGGCAGCCGTCGAGGCAGGCGCGAGCCGCGTCGTGCTTTGCGACACCAACGGTGGCACGCTGCCCCACGAAGTCGCGGCGATCGTCACGCGGGTGCGCCAGATCGTTGCTGTGCCGGTCGGCATCCACGCGCACAACGACGGCGACCTCGCCGTGGCCAACTCCATCGAGGCGGTCAGGGCAGGCGCGACGCAGGTGCAGGGCACGATCAACGGCATCGGCGAGCGGTGCGGCAACGCCAACCTGGTGAGCATCATTCCGAACCTCATGCTCAAGCTCGGCAGCGAGTTCAGCCATGTGCGGGATATGAAAGCGCTCACCTCGATGTCGAAGTTCGTGTTCGAGATTCTGAACCTCCCGCCTGACACCAAAGCGCCCTTCGTCGGCAAATCGGCCTTCGCGCACAAGGGCGGCATCCACGTCAGCGCGGTGATGAAGGAGAGTTCGCTCTACGAGCACATCGATCCGGCGCTGGTCGGCAACCGTCAGCGCGTGCTGGTCTCGGAGCTGGCAGGCCAGAGCAACATCCGCTACAAGGCGCAGGAGCTTGGCATTTCGCTGCCGGAGAAGGGCGAAGTGTTCAGGAATCTGGTCAACCACGTCAAGAAGCTCGAACACCAGGGCTACCAGTTCGACGGGGCTGAAGCCTCCTTCGAGCTGATCCTGCGCCGCGAACTCGGCCAGTTCACGCCATTTTTTGAGGTGATCGAGTCGAAGGTGGTGATCCAGAACGGGCAAGAGATCAAGGCGGTCGATCAGGCCGTGATGAAGGTGGTTGTCGGCGATGAAACAGAGCAGACGGTCGCGGACGGCGACGGCCCGGTCAACGCGCTCGACAAGGCGCTGCGCAAGGCGCTGCTGCACTTCTACCCGGACATTCGCGCCATCAGGCTGATCGACTACAAGGTGCGCGTGCTCGAAGAGAAAAGCGGCACGAGCGCCAAGGTGCGGGTGCTCATCGAGAGCAGCGACGGCCAGAACAGTTGGGGCACGGTGGGTGTTTCGACCAACATCATCGAGGCAAGCCTTCAGGCCCTCAACGACAGCATCAACTACTACCTCTTCTACCACCAGTCAAAAGCTGCGCCGTCAGTTCCTGTTGAAGTAACGCTCAACGAGTGATAAGTGACTACTTATAGGTCGTGTAGGTCTTATAAATCCTATACGACCTATAAGTCTCATCCCGCTTGCATTTATCACCTTATCAGGCTTATCTTTAGCGCATTGTTCACTCCTGACCCCTACAGGAAACATCATGCGCATACACGACATCGATCCCGACAATCGTCCGAGGGAGCGGTTTCTCCGTTCGGGCAAAGAATCCCTCAGCCCAGCGGAACTGCTGGCGCTCATCCTCCGCTTCGGCACAGCGGGCCTGAACATTATTGACACCTGCAACAAGCTCATCTCGGAGCACGGTCTCGAACGCCTCGCTGACCTGTCGATTCAGGAGCTGCAGAAAACGCCCGGCATCGGCGAAGCCAAGGCAATGCAGATCGCTGCAATCTTCGAGCTTCAGCGACGACTGCACTTTGCACGCAACATGAACCTGAAAGTAAAGGGCGCGCGTGACGTATTTGAGTACATGAAAGGAAGAATCCCGGATGAAACCAAGGAGCACCTGTTCGTGCTTTTCATGAGCACAAAAAATCAGATTCTGAGGCACGAAACCATTACCATCGGCACGCTCACCGCGTCGCTCATCCACCCGAGAGAAATATTCAAGGCGGCAATCCGCGAAAGTGCTCACTCGATCATTCTGGTGCACAACCATCCATCCGGTGACGTGCAGCCAAGCAACGCCGACAAACAGGTGACGTCAATCCTGAAAAAGGCGGGTGACCTCCTCCAGATCGAACTACTCGATCATGTGATCGTGGGTAGTGAAGACTGGTTCAGCTTCAGGGATCACTCCCTGCTTTGACTGGTTTTGGGCTCGTCGCGCTCTTGAGGGGTTGACGATCTCAAAATCGGAACCACTGCGTCAAATGAGGTTGAGTCAGAAAAAAGGATATTGTTAAAATAACCGTTGTGGGGAAATGTCACCGGAAAACGGCTTAGTGATGTGCCGAATTGAACTCGCTTTGAACAGAAACACCTGCGGCTGGATTCATGGCTCCGGAAACCACTGTGCCTGAAGAGGCAGAAAACTCACGAACATTCTTTGCCTGAAGGCCTTTCTGTGTTTTGTCAAGATCATATTCAACTTCAGCATCCTGATTGAGTACCTTGAAGCTCTGGTCGGAAACAATCGCCGAGAAATGAACGAATATGTCTTCCCCACCATCAGGGTTCAGAATAAAACCGTACCCTTTTTTGCCATCAAACCATTTGACTTTACTTTTAGCCATGATGACACTTGGAGGTTCACGTTAACAAAATGAAAAACTTTACATTGATTTTAATATAGAATATTTCGTCACATGACGCAATAGTAAAAATATTTTCGCCTTAAATACACTTCACATAAAACATATAATTATTTTTTCAGATTAACTATGAGGCATGTAATCCTGATCACCGGCGCGGGTAAAGGTATTGGCCGGGCAATAGCGCTTGAATTCGCGCGAGCCATCAGGCACCACCCTGATTTCGAACCAGTTCTTGTACTCTCTTCACGCACACCGGAAGACCTGGACACAATTTCGCTCGAGTGCCGTGCCGAGGGTGCCCTGACCGACACTGTAATTGCCGACATCTCCGACATGGTCGCTTTGAGGCGCCTAACCGATTACATTATAGATCGTTATGCTCGGATCGACTGCCTGGTGAACAACGCCGGTGTTGGTCGTTTCGGAGCGTTGAACGATATGACCGAAGAGGATTTCGACCACATCATGAGTACGAATCTGAAGGGCACCTTTTTCCTGACGCAGGCGCTCTTCGCCGTCATGGAGCGCCAGCTTTCGGGACACATCTTCTTCATCACCTCGGTAGCCGCAACCAAAGCGTTCAAACACTCTTCGATCTACTGTATGTCCAAATTTGGTCAGCGCGGCCTGGTCGAAACGTTGCGGCTGTACGCCAGGAAGTGCAACGTGAGGATTACCGACGTCCAGCCTGGCGCGGTTTACACCCCGATGTGGGGTGAAATGGGCGAGGAGATGCAGGCGCTCATGATGATGCCGGAGGACATCGCCGCGTCCGTGGTTCAGGCTTACCTGCAACCGGCAAGAACGGTGGTAGAAGAGATCGTGCTGAGACCCACCGGCGGGGATTTGCAGGACGAGTGACAATGGATAGTTGTCAGAACAGAAACACATAGCCTTCAGGTCTAATTGAATAAAGTGTGTGAACGGTCGTTTTAAACCAGGTAACCGCATCTTGAATCTAAAGGCAAGCTGATTGGTGGTGGCGCCTCCCGGCTCCGGAGCGGCATTGTCCACTTTTTGGAGATGTTCTGCATGGCAAGGAAAATCAGCTTCATGATCGATTCGTCATTCGGGAATGATCTCTTTCCACGACAAGTACTTGAGGTAGGGTGCCGCATCATGTGCATGATGCCGAGCTGCAAGTCGGTCTGCCGGAGTACAGCTGTGATGGTGTCCGGAAAGCTCACCAGCCTGTCAATGGTAGCAATCAGGATTTCGTGAACACCCCGGTTTTTCAGTTCAGTCATAATGCCGAGGCTGAGCGTTGTGTTTTCGTTCTGCGAAATCCACAGGTCTGGCAGTTCTCACTGGCTTTCCATCGTAATGTCGAGGGCTTCCGAGAGACTTCGACCTCGGAGAGCTCCAGCCATTGCATTGCTGTTATCGAGTCGCTTTGCTCGACCACTATGCCGTAACTGTTCAGTTGTTGCGTATATTTACATCCTGGCAGACCTTTTTGACGGCTGCTGAATCAGGAGAACCAGGCATGAAAGTCTTTATCAGTTCGACCTACAAGGATTTAATTGACTATCGCGCAAAAGCTATCCTTGCAGTAGAGGGAACCAGTTATCAGGCAAGTAAAATGGAGGTTTTCGGAGCGCGTTCCGAAGAGCCTTTAGAGGCTTGTTTGAAAGAGATCGAGGAGTCTGAGATTTTCATCGGGATTTATGCTCTTCGTTACGGCTTTGTTCCTGATGGATCAGATATTTCCATTACCGAGATGGAATATGTTCACGCGAAAAAACTTGGCAAAGAGATTTATTGCTTCATTCTGGATGAGGAAAATCAGCCGTGGTTGAAAAAATGGATTGAAGACGAGCCGGGAAAATCCAGGCTTGAAGAGTTTAAAAAGCGCGTCCAGACGAAGCATGTTTGTGCTTATTTCACTACCCCCGACGATTTGAGGGCCAAAGTCGCCAATGCCCTCAGCCATTTCGTTGCAAATCACAACGGTTCATCCACATCCAATGGTATCAGCCAACCACCCAAACCCACAGGCAATTCGTTGCCGCGAGAAGGTTTTTTTGTCGGGCGTGAGGATGAGCGCAAGACGATTGCGTCTGGACTTTCTCCGGAATTGCGCACATGGGGGACGTTAATCTATGGGTCTGGCGGTATCGGCAAAACGGCGCTTGCCATCAAGGCTGCGCATGAAGCGCCAGCGGGTTTGTTTGAACGCAAGATTTTTATTTCGGCAAAAGTGAGCGAATTGACCTCGGATGGTGAAGAATCGCTTACGGACTTCGCTCGTCCGACGTATCTGGCGATGCTTGATGAACTGGGCAAGGAGCTGGGCGTAGAGAATCTGGAACGACTTGCACCCGAAAAACGTCCGGATGAATTACGCCGTGCTCTGGCAGGCAAAAAGGCGCTGATCGTATTCGATAATCTGGAAACCCTGACCGAAGAGGAGCGCACGCGCCTTTTCCAGTTTCTTGCACGTCTGCCCGACGGCAATAAAGTTATTGTCACTTCATGCCGACGTAAGGACGCAAATCCGATTATTCGTCTCGGTGGTTTGTCACGTGATGAGTCGATGGTGCTTGTCGAAGAGTTGGCAAAATACAACAGACTTTTAAGCAGGGCTTCACAGCAGGAGCGTGACGATCTGTATTCCATGACGCACGGCAATCCGCTGCTTATCCGCTGGATTGCGGGTCAGTTGGGACGCACGGGCTCGCAGTGTCGCACCATCGCCGACGCCTGCGCATTCATCGAAAAATCGCCCAAAGACAACGATCCACTCGAATACGTTTTCGGCGATTTGCTTGAGACCTTTACCGAAAATGAGACTCTCGTGCTTGCCGCACTGACCTATTTCACCAAGCCAGCAAAGCTGAAATGGCTGGTGGCGATGACCGGTCTGCCGGAATGCGATACTGAAACAGCACTGGAAGACCTGACCGACCGAGCTATTCTGATTTCTGATCTCGAAGTCCGTACATACTACCTTCCACCTCTTGCCGCGCAATTCATCAAAACCCGGCGCCCAGAGGCCGTGAACCGGACAGGTGATGCGCTGGTGGATCGCGCATACGCACTTGTTATGCAAAATGGCGGAGATAGCGATGATTATGAAAGATTCCCAATACTTGATGATGAATGGGGACTCATTTATGCCGCATTGCGACGCTTGCTGACCGGTGACAATGAACGCTTGCAAACGGTGTGTAACCAGCTCTGGCGGTTTATGGATTTCAGCGGAAAATGGGATGATTTAATTTGGTTATCTGAAAACGCGGAAAAGTATGCCTTGACTTTCGATGATAAAAAAAATGCAGGCTGGCGCGCATATCAAGCGGGCTGGGTTTATTGTGTGCGCGATCAGCCAGATGAAGTTTTGGCCTGTGCGGCACGTGCTGCCGGGTACTGGCAGGATAGCTCTCCGCGCAAAAAAGCGATTGCAATAAGACTTCGAGGCAGTGGGCATGAAATAAATAAAGAGTATACCGATGCAATTGCGGCTTATCGCGAAGCGTTGGATATCTATCGTTCAATATCACCTGAAAGTAGCGATGTTGTCATTGCGCTGAATGCACTGTCCAACGCCGAAGCTTCTAACAAGGATTACGCAGCGGCTGAGCGTGATTATCGGGAAGCTTTGCGAATTGCGAATAAAATCGAGTATTGGGAAGGCATAGCGAGTATAACCGGCAACATGGCTGAGATTGCTCTTTATCAGGAGCATTGGCTGGAAGCCGAAACCACTGCACGTCAAGCTATAGTGCTGTCTGAAAAAGTTGGGCGGCAGGAGCTGATTGCCCATGATTGTAACAGCCTTGCCAGAGCTTTGCTCAAGCAAAGTAAAAATCTTGAGGAAGCTCTGACATTTGCTGTCCGTGCTGTTAATATTTACACCCAACTGCGCATGCTGAAAGAGTCGCAAGAAGCGCAACAAACACAGGCAGAAATCGAAAAAGCAATGCGCGGCGAGTGAGTGGTGTTTCAATCATCCATCAAAATCCATTTCCCGTGCCCCATGCAGAGAAAAGAAAAAGCTCTCCAATTGTTCAGCAACCGTTGCAATTGCAGTCAGGCGGTGTTTGCGGCTTTTCGGCGGGCGGAGGTGCTCGACGAAGCGAGCGCGTTGCGGTTGGCGACGATGTTTGGCGGCGGCGTGGCCGGGTCGGGCGGCGGGATGTGCGGCGCGGCTGCCGGGGCGCTGATGGCGCTTTCGATGCGCTACGGCATGGGTGGCATCGAAGAGCTGGCGAACAAAACGAAAAGCTACGAACTTGGGCGGCAGTTCATGGCGGAGTTTGAGAAGCGCATGGGTTCATGCCGTTGCGAATCGATTCTCGGCTTCTGCATCGGCGAGCCGGAAAATCTGCAAAAAGCCCGCGAGCTGAAGCTCTTTGAAACCGTCTGCGTCGATGCCGTCGGCACGGCGGCTGATATTCTGGAGGAGATGCTGGGCTCAGAGGCGTAAATTTTCGTGCGCGACTGGAGAGCAAGGCTCCGTCGGTGGTCGCTTCGATGGAGCCGAAGAAGCGCTCAATCTTTCATCTGAAATACTGAAACTTCACGTTTGATCGCCTCGCCATTGACCTCATAAGCTTTTTCGAGGTCGTACTGCATCTGCATTCCAAACCAGAACTGCGCCGAGTTGCTGAAAAAACGGGCCAGACGCCAGGCGGTGTCTGCATCGATGCCGCGTTTGCCTTGCAGAATCTCCTCGATCTCCGTTTCCGGCAGATTCAGCCCCTTGGCGACAGCCGTGTTGCTCAGTTGCATGGGGGCGAGGAACTCTTCGGAGAGAATCTCTCCCGGATGAACCGGTTTCATTTTTGTTCTCGGAAGCATGACTTCTACTCCTCTGATCTCCCCACATTTCGAAATAATGACTGTTGATTCAGTTTACCATTAATTCAGGGATAATGCTTCCGCAATCGATCAAATAACTCACGAAGGCTCTGCAAAAACAGCAATAAAGCAACAAGCCCCGTTCGTACTGACACGGGGCTTGTTGCTTGGCTGGATTATGCTTCACTTCATTTTTTACCGTAGAAATTCTATCGAAAAGCTTGATACAATAGTAAATGCTCTTAACTTACAAATAGCGTTGTTTTGCAGTACGGAGTTCATTTTTTACCCACATTCAATGGAGGTCAAAATGGAACAATTTCATGGTTATCTGTTTGCAAAACTTGCTGCGATAGGTAGCAAGTCGGAAGGGCCGAGCTATTTTCTCCAGCAGTTCGATTACAAGGAGATTCCGGTTATTAAAAAAGTCTATCTGTGGCAGGAAGATCCCAAGCTGCATCCTTTCCTCAATAAAAAGGTAACGATCGAGGGAGTGATGAGTTACAGCGGCATCGAGTACAAAAAGATCGGTGATTTCAAGCCGGGAAAACTGAAGGTGGCCGATGAACACAGGTTGGAAGTCACGCTGGAGACCCAGCCGGACGTGATCTGGGTCAACAAAATGCCTCCCGGCCCGAACCCGCCGCAATTCCTGGAACTTACCATGTCGGTCAAGTGGCCGTACCGGAGCATCTGGGAAGGGCAGTGCCCGACAACGCAACTCTACGATTTCTGGATAGAGCTTGATGGCAAGCCCGTCTGGCGCTGGAGCGACGGCAAGATGTTTGCCCAGATGATTACACCGGTAAAGATTCCGGGCGGCAGTCCCTTCAAATTTACCGAGGTATGGAAAATCGATCCGGCGGCAATAACGACCGAGGGTGTCTATACGGCGTACTGCCTGTTCATCGCATCAGGCCAGGAGGCGAAAGCGGAGTTTGAACTTAAATTTGCACATTGACCGAGCCATCATCGCCCACGAATCCTTAGAAATGAGCAAGCCCCGTTCGTACTGACACGGGGCTTGTCGCTTGTGGTTGGCTTGCCAGCTTTTACTTGTCGTCGCCGTCGATCACTTCGTATTCGGCGTTGACCGCACCGTCGCTGCCCTTGCTGCCTGCGTGGCCGTTGGTCTCGGGCTGCGGGCCGGGCTGGGGTTCAGCGCCGGGCTGGCCGTAGAGGTTCGAAGCGGCGTCGCTCCAGACCTTGCTCAGCTCGTCCATCGCCGGTTTGATCGCCTCGACGCTGCCGCTCTTGTGCGCCTCTTTCAGCTTTTCGAGCGCGCTCTCGATGGCCGCCTTCTTGTCTGCCGGGAGCTTGTCGCCAAGCTCCGAGAGCTGCTTCTCGGTGCTGAAGATCAGCGAGTCGGCGGAGTTCTTCAGGTCGATCTCCTCCTTGCGCTTCTGGTCTTCGGCGGCGTGAGCTTTTGCGTCCTCCTTCATCTTCTCGATCTCGGCGTCGGTGAGCTTCCCGCTCGCCTCGATCTTGATGCTCTGCTCCTTGCCGGTCGCCTTGTCCTTGGCCGACACGTTCAGGATGCCGTTGGCGTCGATGTCGAAGGTCACCTCGATCTGCGGAATGCCGCGCGGGGCCGGCGGAATGTCGCCGAGGTGGAACCTGCCGAGGGTCTTGTTGTCGCTGGCCATCGGACGCTCGCCCTGCAACACATGCACCTCGACCGAGGTCTGGTTGTCACCGGCAGTCGAGAATACCTCCTGCTTGCGGGTTGGCACCGTGGTGTTGGCGTCGATCAGCTTCGTCATGACGCCGCCGAGGGTCTCGATGCCGAGCGAGAGCGGGGTGACGTCGAGCAAGAGCACGTCGGTGACGTCGCCCTTGAGCACGCCGCCCTGGATCGCCGCGCCGATGGCGACCACTTCGTCGGGGTTGACGCCCTTGTGCGGCTCCTTGCCAAAGAACTCCTTCACGAGCGC
>CAYZCF010000027.1:0-22516 GCA_964476855.1 uncultured Chlorobiaceae bacterium | reverse complement strand
TATTCGCTGGAGGTCGAGCCGGAGGTGCTCGCCTGCATCCTGCTCGAAGAGGATCCTATCGAGCAGGTGATCCAGATTTTCGGAGACAACGGCGAAGCGGTCTTTTACGAGAAGCGCCACCAGATCATCTACAAGGCGATGATGCAGCTCTACCAGAAACGGCAGGCTATCGACCTCATCACGGTGAGCGAAGAGCTGTCGCGAGTCGGCGAACTGGAGAACATCGGCGGACGCCCCTACCTCGGCGAGCTTTCGGGCAAGGTGATCAGTGCGGCCAACATCGAGTTTTACGCCCGGCTGGTGAAGGAGAAGTTCCTCTACCGGCGGCTGATCTCGATTTCGTCACACATTTCGAGCGCCGCCTACAACACCTCAATGGACATCTTCGACCTGGTCGAGAATGCCTCGCAGCAGTTCTTCAATATCTCGCAGGCGGGGGTCAAGAAGAAGGCCAGCAGCATCAAGGATCTGCTCAAGACCGCCACGAGGATGATCGAGAATCTCGGCTCCTCGCACTCATCGGTCACGGGCATCGGCTCGGGATTTTCAGATCTGGACGAATACACCGCCGGGTTCCAGCCGTCGGACATGATCATCATCGCCGCCCGCCCGTCCGCCGGCAAAACCGCCTTCTCTCTGGCGTTAGCGCGCAATGCGGCGGTGAACTTCAACACGCCGGTGCTCTTCTTCAGCCTCGAAATGGCGGAAATCCAGCTCGCGCTCAGGCTGATGTGCGCCGAGGCGTACGTCGAGTCGCAGCTCGTCCGGCGCGGCCAGATTTCGCCGGAGATGATGAACAAGATCATCAACAGCATGGATGCACTGGCCGACGCGAAACTCTTCATCGACGACACGCCGGGCATTTCGATCATGGAGCTGAGCGCCAAGACCCGTCGCATGAAGCAGGAGCACGGCATCGGCATGGTGGTGGTCGATTACCTCCAGCTCGTCACGCCGGTGCGGGATGGCAAGTCCAACCGCGAGCAGGAGATCGCCCAGATTTCGCGCTCGCTCAAGGCGCTGGCCAAGGAGCTGAACATTCCGGTCATCGCGCTGGCGCAGCTCAACCGCTCGGTCGAACAGCGCTCCGGCGACCGGCGACCGCAGCTCAGCGACCTTCGTGAATCGGGTTCCATCGAGCAGGACGCCGACATGGTGATGTTCCTGTCGCGCCCGGAGATGTACGGCATCAAGAACTTCGAGGACGGCTCATCGACCAAGGACATCGCCGAGGTGGTCATCGGCAAACAGCGAAACGGCCCGATCGGCACGGTCAGGCTGCTCTTCCTGAAAAATTACGGTCGATTCCAGTCGACGGCCAACAGCTACCTGACAGCTGCCGAGAACGGACAACATGAACCCGAACCCGCCCGTGGAGGCGGCTACCTCGAAGCGTCGCTGCCCGAACCGCCGCCGCTCGATATGGACAGTTTCATCAACAATTCGGACGCCGCACCCTTTTAACCCTGCCGGTCATGGTTTACCGAAAAGCCCCGAAATCCTCCGGCGACGCGCCGGAATCACAAGCAAACCCTGGCGATCATCCGGAGCCGCCCTCCAGAGAGCGCCGGTATCACGGCATCGGCAGCGCGAAGGGATTCGCCATCGGGGAGACCTACGAATTCGTCCGGGAGACCATCGAGCACGAAACCTCCTTTCTCTGCATGGAGAACATCGAGGAGGAGGTCGAGCGCTTCATGACCGCCCTGCACCGCTCCGAAAAGGAGCTGAAGAAGATCGAACGGGTGACCACCCGCAAGATCGGGCGGCTCTACTCCGACCTCTTCCAGGCGCAGATCATGCTGCTCAAGGATCCGGTGCTGACCGGCAACATCACCCGCCGCATCCGCGAGGAGATGAAACCCGCACATCTGGTCATCGATCAGGAGTTCAGCAAGTACCTCAACCACTTCCTCAACTCCGACGACCTCTTCTTTCGCGAACGGGCGGCTGACCTGCACGACATCAAGGATCGCATCATCCGGAACCTGCACATCCGCAAGCTCCACTCCTGGGTACCCGAAGGCTCCATCGTGGTATCGCACCACCTCTCACCGGCGGACATCATTCTGCTTAGCCGCAGCAACATCAAGGGCTTCGCCACCGATACCGGCGGCAAGACCTCGCACATCTCGCTGATCTGCAAGTCGCTCAACATCCCCATCGTGGTCGGCCTCGGCAACTTCTCGCAGAAGGCGATACCGGGAGGTCGCATCATCCTCGACGGCAACGAAGGCTTGGTCATCACCGACCCGGAGGACAAAACCGTCGAGAGCTACATCAAAAAGCGGGAGGAGGAGAGCAAACGCGAGGCGGACGACTCGATCATGGCTCATCGCCACGCCTTCACTCGTTGCGGGGTGAGAATTTCGGTCTGTTCGAACATCGATTTCAAGGAGGAGATCGAACATCTCGACGCGACCGGCTCGGAGGGCGTGGGGCTGTTCCGCACCGAAAACCTCTTCCTCGACGACCTGAAGCCGCCAAAAGAGTCGATGCAGCAGGCTTACTACCTCGAAATGGCCGGGATGCTCACACCGAAACCGCTCGTCATCCGCCTCTTCGACATCGGCGGCGACAAGCTGATCTATTCGCCGGTCAAGGAGCCAAATCCGAACCTCGGCTGGCGGGGCGTCAGGATTCTGATCGACGTGCCGGAGATTCTCGACGCGCAGTTGCAGGCGGTCATCAAGGCCAACATTCACGGCAACATCGACGTGCTGATCCCCATGATTTCCTCAGTCGAGGAGATCATGCACATCAAACAGGCGATCGACAAGCACTACACCCACATCAAATCACACACCCACGATCCGCTCGAAAAACCGGGCATCGGCGCCATGATCGAGATGCCGGCGGCGGTCGAGCTGATCGACGAAATCACCCGGATCGTCGATTTCGTCAGCATCGGCACCAACGACCTGACCCAGTACACCCTCGCCGTTGACCGCAACAACCTGATCGTGCAGGACCTGTTCGAGAAGTTCCACCCGGCGATCATCCGCCAGCTCCACCGCGTCATCACTGCGGCGCAGAAAAACCGCTGCCGCGTCTCGCTCTGCGGCGACATGGGTTCCGACCCGCTCGCCGCGCCCTATCTCATCGGCTGCGGACTCCGGGAGTTCAGCATCGTCAGCTCCGACATACCGGCGCTCAAGGCGACCGTGGGCAAATACACGGTCGAGGAGTGCGAAACCCTCGCCGCCGAATGCCTCAAACTCTCCAGCGCCTCGGCCATCAAGGCGCACCTCGAAGCGTTCGTCAAGGCGCACTGAAAGCGGCTGCCGGAAAAAATCATATCGAAAAATGAAGCCCATAGGCCTTGTACGACCTATAAGTCTTATAGGTCGTACAAGTTGGAAGAGAAGAAGAGGAGGCTGCTGACGACGTTACCGCAAATCCTCTATTTTGGAGTTCTTCCGGTACGATTGCAGATATTCGGAAAGGAACTGCTCCTGCCTGGCCTTCATGAGCTGCGGGAATACCTGGCGCTTCTCGGCGGCGAGATCGATGCCGGGCGCGAGCTGGCGGCTCGTCAGTTGCACGAGCGCGTATCCGCCGCCGCTCTGTACCGGCTGCGAGAGCGTGTTGAGCTTCATGCCGGCCATCGCCTCCACGAGCCGGGGATCGACGCCGTAGCCATCGATGTAGCCGTCGCGCCAGCGAATCTCGTTCGAGGTGATCTTGCGCAGCGAGGGGTCCTTCGCGACGATAGCGTCGAGCGATCCGCCGAAGCTTTTCGACAGGGTGACCAGCTTCGATTTCAGCGCCGTCCCCTGCTTCTCGCGCACCAGCTCAGCCTTGATCATCGCCGTAAGCTGTTCATCGAGCTGATGATAACCGGTATCGTTCTTCGACAGGAGCTTCGTGACGACAAAACCCTTGTCGGTATCGAGCACATCGGAAACATCTCCCTCTTTCGCTTTGAACGCAAATTTGGTGACGGTCTCGCCCATTCCGGGAACGGCGAGGAGGCTCTGGCGCGTGAAATCTCCGGTTTTGCCCACTTCGAGCTTTTGCACCTTGGCCGCCGCTTCGAACCCTTTCGACTTCGCCTCGGACTGGAAGGCCGCGGCATTGCGCTTGATCGACTCGGAGGTCTGCGTGGAGGCCTTGATCTGACGGACGACTTCAGAAGAGACGATGCGCCGGTTGTCAAACCCTTCGATTTTTATGATATGCAGTCCGAACTGGGTCTGCACCGGCCCGACGATCTGGCCAGGACGTCCGGCGAACACCGCTTGGGCGAACTGCGGCACCATACGATCTTTGGTGAACCAGCCGACAGCGCCGCCATTGCGGGCGCTGCCGGGATCCTGCGAATATTTTGCGGCCAACGAGGCGAATGACGCGCCGCTCCTCATCTCATCGGAAATCTGCCGGAGCAACCCCATGACGCGCTGGGCGTCGGCCTTGTCCGCCGGATTGAGACGGATCAGGATATGCGAGGCGCTGGCCACCGGCTCGCCGGTCGTGATGCTCTTGATCTTGAGCAGGCGGTAGTAGCCCTGATCGGCAATCGGCCCGACGATCTGGCCGGGCGCGAGTTTCGATGAACCGAACACGGCGTTGCCTGCGGCGGGCGAGAAATCAGCTCTCGAAAGCGCCACGTTCACCGAGTTCGGCATGTCGCTCTGAATCTTGACGAACTCGCTGTCGCTCGCCGCCGAGGCGAACTGCGGAATCAGGCCGTCGATCTCCTTTTTGACCTGAAGACTGTCCTGCGCGGAGGGGGTCAGCGGGAAAAACACAAATTCAGCGCTGCGTGTCGGCTCCTCCCTGAACTGCGCCTTGTGAGCCTCGTACCACGACTTGATCTCTTCATCCTTGACCGGAAAGCTGCTTTCAGCCCCTGCATAGCTGAGCGGGAACGGAATGAAAGAGCCGCTGAAGGTGGTGAACTGACGCTGAACCACCTCGGCAAGCTCGGGATCGGTGACTACGACCATGGTTTTCAGCGCCATGAGCAGCTTGCCCACCATCAGCTCTCGCTTGACCGCCTCCTGGGCGTTGACCCAGAACTCCTTGGCCTTCGGATCGCTGCGCGCCTGTTCGAGCAGCTTGCGGTCGATTTTACCGGTCTGCGGATCGGTGAAGTTCTGGCGGATGATCATCGGCGGATTGAGATCGCTGTTGACCGCGTCGAGCACCTCCTGATCGGTGACGCCGATTCCGTATTTCTTGAGAAGCTGCTGGATGAGGGCCTGATCGACGGCGTAATTCCACGCCTGCTCACGGAGCTTTGCATCGATGCTGGAGGTGATTTCAGCCCCCGGATTGCTCTGCCGGTAGCTGTTGACGAGGTTGTTGTAGAGCGTTTCGTAATCCTTCATGGAGATCGACTCGCCATTGACCTTTCCGGCGACTCCCGCTTTGCTGGTCGGGCCGGTGAAGTTCATCCCCCACTCGAAAACGATCAGGGCAAGGAACGCTGCTACAAGGACAAAGAGCACGATATGCGTCTTGTCCCTCAACTTGCTCATGAGTGCCATAACGTATTTTTTTCAGTCTTGACTGTTATTCGTTGTTGTCTCCCCAACCTTCGCTCCCGCAAAGCGGCACGAAGGCGAAGCTGTGAAATAGCTCGTGCTCGAACCTCTCGCCCCTGCGCCGGATCACGGTCATCTGCTGGGAGCCGAGGTCGCCGACCGGCACGACGAGCACGCCACCATCGGCAAGCTGGCTCATGAGCGTGCGAGGCTCGTGAGGCGCGGCGGCGGTCACGATGATGCCGTCGAACGGCGCCTCCTCCGGCCAGCCGAGCGTTCCATCACCGAGACGCCGCTGAACGGGCAATTCCAGCGCATCGAGCACACGACCCGCCGCTTCGTAGAGTCCGGCGATCCGCTCGATGGTGAACACCTCGTAGCCCAGCGCATCGAGAATGGCCGCCTGGTAGCCCGAACCGGTGCCGATTTCCAGCACCCTGCCGGAAGGGCGGCGCTCCACGAGAAGCGAAGTCATATAGGCCACCGTGTAGGGCTGCGAGATGGTCTGGCCGAATCCGATAGACATAGCTCCGTCGCTGTAGGCGTATGGCCTGCTCTCCTCATCGACGAACAGGTGCCGCCTGACCGTTCGGAACGCATCGAGCACGCGAGCGTTCCGGATGCCGTACAGTTCGAGCTGCGCCACCATCTCCTGGCGCTCACGCGCCATGTCGCCATTCTGTTGCATCATCATCGTTTTCCCAACCCGTTCCAGTCAGCACGCTGTCATGGAATCCGCGGAAGATTCGCTACTATTGCATCTGACAAAAGATAATGCAATTCCGGGCAATGCAGTATACCATTTTCGGGCAGAATTCCCGACAGGGCAGCTACGTTCTGCTGATCGGCCTCGACCGCAGGATCGAAGTGGCGTTCGGCAAATTCAGGAACGGCGCGGCGATCGAGCTGGTGCCGGGCCGTTACCTCTACGTCGGCTCGGCGCTCGGCGGCGCGAGAGGCCGCTTCCCGCTCGCCTCTCGCCTCTTGCGCCACGCATCGCGAAGCGACGGAAAAGCGGCGCACGCCATCAGGAGCGCGTTGCACGATCTCTTCATGTCATGGGGATACCGACTGCCCGCCGGTCGGGGGGATAAAAAACTGCACTGGCACATCGACTACCTGCTCGACCGTGAGGAGGCTGAAATCGAACACCTCTTCATCTTTCCGGGCGAAACGAGACTGGAGCCGCAGCTCGCCGCGCTCCTGGCTGCAACGACCGGCGCGATTCCCGTTGTCGACCGCCTCGGAGCGCAGGACGCCGCTTCGGGCACGCATTTTTTCAGGATCGATGATACGGCAGCGGTGCTGGCGAGGCTTGAGGCGGGGTGGATGGAGTTGGTACGGAAAGGGTGAGGGTCATTCTTTTGGCTCACTCGCTTGCTGTTTTCTGATCGCCCTTGCAATCAGGGGGGCCATCTGATCAAGAATTTCTATTGGAAGATTTTTATCGAGATACAGCCTATACCACATTTCTCGTTGCCTGATTACCCGCTCGTCGTCACGCAAATGGAGCTTTTCGAGCGTGTATTCGGCGAGCGAACGTTTCTCCTGCGGAATTTTGTCGGAAATCACCAGTTGCAAGGATGGCAGAAGAATCTCGAACCAACCATCTTCTACCTCAAAAGGATCGAGCACGACCTTCGTCCGTTTACTGCTGTTGATCCAACCCGAAGCAAAACGATAGTTGCTCCACTCGTAGGTGAGATGCCGATGCGTATCGACAGGATGAAAGTGATCGACTGTCCCGACCGGTTCATACATGGCGCTGTAGGCGCAGAGATTCCTGAATCCATCAGCCAATGCCGGTTTGCATTGAGACCACAACGCTGTTGGCCTACCATCAGCATTTGCTTCAAGCCAGGCATTGCCGGGCTGACGAACCTCGGTATCAAACTCCGACGGTTCTGGGGGAGGCAAAAAACCAATCACTTCGCGTCCTCCTTGGCGCTGACAATCCATCGCGGCCAGAAAGGATCGTGACCGGGGACGACACGCTGTAACTCACGGTGAATCTCCTCTCTGGTTGTGAGACCTTCGGGAAGCTTCTCGACATCGCCCCGCATGAATGCCTCGGCGGCTTCAATAGCTATTTCGGCCTCCCTCGACCGCGCCTGCTTGAGACCGAACACATCGGAGACCAGCCAGCCAACCGCGTCACCTTGCTTTGCCCACGGTTTCTCTTCGAGTTTGACCTGCGAGTTCTCCAGCGAAAACAGAAACAGCTTGTCGATGGACTCATCGAACTCCGGCTCGATGGAAGCAAGCACCAGTGGAGAGTGAGTCGTTGCGATAACCTGCGTCTGCATCGTCTCTTTCAGGCCCGTTGCCACATCAAGCAGTGCTGGAAGAATAGTGCGCTGCCATTGAGGGTGTAGGTGTGACTCCACCTCATCGATTAGCAGAATGATTTTGTCCGTCGGGGATTGCTGAAGCAATTCCGAAGCCTGCAAATGCTCGTACCATGTCCATACCAAAAGATAAGCGAGTCCAAGTATCCGTTTCATACCTGCCGATACCTGCGTGACAGGAATCACGCCATAAGGCAATTCGACGGTGGGATAATGCCGAGAATCGTCAATGGAAACACGAGTTGGTTTTCCAGGTTTCATCCACTCATCTGGATGCGGGGAAAGTCTTTTGATAACTTTTGAGAGCAGATTGAAAGGAGTCGTAGAACTTTGATCAGGTTGATTCTGCCAAGAAACCCAGTCCCGGATCAGACCGTTACAAAACACCTCATTTTTAGGGCCATCCCAAACAGAATCAGGAGTGAAATGATAGGCATCTGGACGATCAGGCTGCTCATACCCCTTGGCCTGGTTGACCTTCCAGTAGTTACGCTCCGGATCCCATACAGAAAAACTTCCATCAACCCTCACATACAGCACAAGGCCAGGCATGACTGGCCTTGCCGGGGAGCGAGACCATTGTTGAAGCTTAGAATTAAAACTGCTGGTGGCTGGTTTTTTTGTCGGACCAGCACTGCCCGACAGATGATAACTGATTTGCGGAGTTTGTTCTTTGTCCCTGCGAGGCCAAACGTGGCCATTAGCCCATGTACGGGTCAGCGCCCACCAGATAATATCGAGTAAAAATGTCTTGCCGAGACCGTTATCACCGGTAAACAGGTTCAACCGGTCGGCAAACGACACCTCTATTTCCTGTGAAGGGCCGACGCCTTGCAGATGCAGCTCGCGAATCATGCTTCACTCCTCCGCTTTGTTCTCCTTTTCGAGCAGGGCTTCGACGAAGCTGCTGCGGTCGAAGAGCTGAAGGTCGTCGATCTTTTCGCCGACGCCGATGTATTTGACCGGCAGGTTCAGTTCGCGGGAGATCGAGAGCACGATGCCCCCTTTCGAGGTGCCGTCGAGCTTGGTGACGACCAGGCCAGTGACGTTGACGAACTTCGTGAACTCGCGGGCCTGCTGCACGGCGTTCTGGCCGGTGGTGCCGTCGAGCACGAGCAGCACTTCGTGCGGCGCTTCGGGGATCTTCTTCTTGGCCACGCGCATGATCTTGGCCAGCTCCTCCATGAGGTGGCTCTTGTTGTGCAGGCGGCCCGCCGTATCGACCAGCACCACGTCGGTGCCCTTCGAGACCGCCGAGCTGACCGAGTCGAACACCACCGAGGCCGGATCGGCCCCCTGCCCCTGGCCGATGATCGGCACTCCGGCGCGGTCGGCCCAGATTTTGAGCTGCTCGTAGGCGGCGGCGCGGAAGGTGTCGGCGGCGGCGATCACCACCTTTTTGCCCGCCTTGTCATAGTTGTGGGCGAGCTTGGCCACGCTGGTGGTCTTGCCCGCGCCGTTCACGCCGACGATCATGATGACGTAGGGTTTTGCCGAGAGCGGCGCGTCGAAATCAACCGGATGGTCGTGGCTCGATTCGACCAGCAGCTTGCGAATCTCCTCCATCACCATCGCGTTCAGCTCCTCCTCCGAACGGTAGGTTTTGCCTTTCGAGCGCTCGGTGATTGCATCGACGATGTCGAGCGTGGTCTCGACGCCAACGTCGGCGGCGACGAGGATGTTCTCCAGCTCTTCGAGGAACTCGTCGTCCACCTCGGTCTTGCCTTTGGAGACGAACGCGAGTTTCTCCTTGAGCGTGTCGCGGGTTTTGGTAAGCCCCTCCTTGAGGCGCGACAGCCCTAACTTGTCAAAAAAGCCCATGGAAAATGAGAAATTGGCTATGTTTACGGACGAAGGGGCCGGAACGGATTCCGGTAAACCCGCTTGAAAATTCTGGACACCTCTGATACAGTGTCATGAGCGGCCCGAGTGCAAGGCGGCTGGAGCGCAGAAACCGGAGCGTACATGGAGTACGTGAGGATTTCGAGCACCACCCAACGAAGCAATCGAAACGCGGAATAAGTTTTTAGAGGTGCCCTTCAATGTACGCAAATATATGTCATATAAACCTATTTCCGAGATCGGCGAATTCGGCCTCATCGAGCGGCTTTCGAAGATCACCGCCCCTTCCGCGAAGCAGCGCCCGGAGCTGCTCGAAGGCATCGGCGACGACTGCGCCGTCTGGCAGCTTGGCGAGTCGGAGGTGCAGGTGGTCACGACCGACCTGTTGACCGAGCACGTGCATTTCGACCTGTTGACCACGCCCTTGCACCACCTCGGCAGCAAAGCGATCAGCGTCAACGTCTCGGACATCTGCGCCATGAACGCCTTTCCGGACTACGCGCTCATCTCGATTGCCGTGCCGCCGAAGATGCCGGTCGAGATGGTCGAGGAGCTGTACCGCGGCATCGAACACGCCGCTTCGGCGTACGGCCTCGCCATCGCGGGCGGCGACACCTCGTCGTCACCATCGGGCCTCTTCATCTCGGTCTCGATGACCGGGCGGACAACTCCCGAACAGCTCGCCTTGCGCAAGGGAGCCGCGCCGGGCGACCTGATTTGCGTCACCGGCACTCTCGGCGGATCGACCGCCGGGCTGCACCTGCTGCAACGCGAACGGGCCACCATGATCGAGCAGATGCGCAACAACGAGCCGTACAACAAGGAGGTGATGGCCGAATTGCAGGAGTACGCCGAAGCGATCCGCTGCCACCTCTTGCCCGAAGCGCGCATCGACATCATCGACTTTTTCAGCGAGGAGGGGATCGTGCCGACCGCCATGATCGACATTTCGGACGGCCTGGTCGCCGATCTCGGCCACCTCTGCCGCCGCTCCGGCGTGGGGGCGCACATCGACGAGAGCAAGCTGCCGGTGCTGCCCGAAGCGCGAGCCGTGGCCGAAGAGTTCCAGCAGGACGCCTTCGACTGGGCGCTCACCGGCGGTGAGGACTACCAGCTCCTCTTCACACTGCCGAAGTCGCACTACGACCTCATCGCCTCGCACCGCGACATCACGGTCATCGGCGCGATCACCGAGAAAGAGGAGGGCATGTTACTGACCGACATCTTCGGCATGACCATCGACATGGCAGAGATGAAGCGGGGCTTCGATCACTTCGCGGGGTGAGGGCGGACGAGACGGTAAGCGGCTCCATGAAGTGTCATGGAGAGGAGCACAGCGACGCGGCAATCCAGTCCTGGAAAGTTGTGTATTCCCGTTAAAGATAGTACATTAAACGAGTTCCAACCGGAACGGATGCCGAAGTGGCGGAACTGGTAGACGCCCGGGACTTAAAATCCCGTGTTCAGCAATGGACGTGCGGGTTCGATTCCCGCCTTCGGCACCAAGCTTTTCTCATGCCTCATTCTTTCCCCGCTGCCGAGTCGCTTTCTGCCTCTCCTCAAAGCCATCAGCTACAATTGAAATAGGAAATTAGGGTTTTGGGCCTAAGTTTAACGCCAAGCTAAACGACAGCCCGTACGGAGCACCGTTTGCGAAACAATGGCTAAGCCATTCTTAAAAATCGCTGAATAAGCGCAAGCAAGCAGCTTGAGCAAATTGTCAGCATAGACTGAGCGGGTAAAGAATTTCTTTATCGGTGTTCTCAACTACAAGTTTCGATCCGATAGATGCATTTTCTGGACACGGGTGCGCATAGAAGCCAATTATTGCCTCTGGAAAATCTTTGATCTTCACTGCAAACTTTGATAAACGGTAAATATCGAACGCAAAGATACAGATAGGTTCGCCGTTATCTAATGCGGACCAAGTGCATACATATTTGAATTCATTGTTGTATGCGTATATGCAATCAAATGTTTCCGTTTTCAGCGCTGTGCATAGAGCATTTGAAAATGCATAGGTTTGCATTTCATGCATGATCGGTTCATTCCCTTTTTGGGGATTGACCTCTGGAATTGGAAAATGAAAATGGTGCATTGTTTCTCTCGGCAGAAACTCGGAGTATAGAAGTGCATGGACACAACGCACTATCCTAACCACTAATGCCTTGAACGGAAAACGGGTTAGCCCCTGATAAACACCTTGATCGGTGGGAATTGAGAGAAACGTAAGTTTCTTAACGTGCTCTGGGTTACTCGCCTTTTCTGCACCATGTAAGACATCAAAGAAGATTGATAACTTTTCATCTGCAAGATGCCAACTATGGTTGCATTTTTTATGAACTTGTAACTTGATCGGATAGTTAGCCCGATCATGGACCGCAAATATTTTCTCTGGAGGACAATGATCGCTATTCAGTGTCTGACCATCTTGAAGAGGCTTGCCACATAAGTAGCAGAAGTCTGGCTTATGTGCGGTCTGGAATTCCTTTTGTGTGCTGATCCGTGGCATCTTTTGAATGCTAACAATGTTTGGACTGATCTGCATAATCCAGAAAAATGAAAACAGGCACCTTGTGGCAATCTAATCAACATTCGCAGTTCGTCAAAAATACCAGTCCAACAAGCATTCACCTCCCCCACCATTTTTCCCCCTCCCACCGATTCCCCACACCCAACCTTTGCAATCCGCCCGCGCTCTACCTACCTTTGATAATGGCCACCACACATCCCGGCCATGAGAGCTGTCACCGCTCTTTTTCTCTTACTTCAAAGCATTACCCGCATGAGTACAGAGCCTACCAAAATCCTCCTCAGCGAGGATGAAATGCCCCGTCAATGGTACAATATCCAGGCAGACCTGCCCACGCCGCTGCCGCCGCCGGTGGGGCTGGACGGGACGCCGATCGGGCCGGACGCGCTGGCGCAGGTGTTTCCGATGAACCTGATCGAACAGGAGGTCAGCACAGAACGCTGGATCGATATTCCGGAGGAGATTCTCGGCATCCTCAAACTCTGGCGGCCATCGCCGCTCTACCGCGCCCGGCGGCTCGAAGCGGCGCTCGGCACTCCGGCCAAAATCTACTACAAAAACGAAGGGGTCTCGCCCGCCGGCAGCCACAAGCCCAACACGGCAGTCGCGCAGGCTTGGTACAACCGTGAGTTCGGCATCAAGTACCTCACCACAGAAACCGGCGCAGGGCAGTGGGGCAGCGCCTTGGCGATGAGCTGCAAGCTGATCGGCATCGAGTGCAAGGTGTTCATGGTGCGCATCAGCTTCGACCAGAAGCCCTTCCGCAAGATCATGATGAAGACCTGGGGCGCGGAGTGCATCCCCAGCCCGAGTCCACTGACGGCCATCGGGCGCAAGATGCTCGAAGAGGATCCCGACACGCCGGGCAGCCTGGCCATCGCCATCAGCGAAGCCCTCGAGCAGGCGGTCGAGCGCGACGATACCCGCTACGCCCTCGGCAGCGTACTGAACCACGTGATGCTGCACCAGACCATCATCGGTCTGGAAGCCAAAAAGCAGTTCGACAAGATCGGGCGCTACCCGGACATCGTCATCGGTTGCGCGGGCGGCGGCTCCAACTTCGCGGGCATCAGCTTCCCGTTCATCTGCGACAAGATTCACGGCAAGGATGTGCGGGTGATCGCCACAGAGCCGGAGGCCTGCCCGACGCTGACGAGGGGGCCGTACGTTTACGACTCCGGCGACGTGGCGAAAATGACACCGCTCCTGCCGATGCACAGCCTCGGCCACCGCTTCATCCCTCCGGCGATCCACGCAGGCGGCCTGCGCTACCACGGCATGGCTCCGCTGGTGAGCCACGTCAAGCGCATCGGGCTGATCGAGGCCACCGCGCTGCCGCAGACCGAGTGCTACGAAGCGGCGCTGCTCTTCGCCCACACCGAAGGGTTCATCCCCGCGCCGGAGACCTCGCACGCCATCGCGCAGACCATCCGCGAAGCGAAGCAGGCCAAAGAGGAGGGCAAGGAGAAGGTGATTTTGATGAACTGGTCGGGCCACGGCCTGATGGATTTGCAGGGCTACGATGCCTACATGTCGGGCAGGATCAGCGACTTCCCACTGCCCGAAGAGATGCTGCAACGCTCACTCTCCTCGCTTGAAGGCCACCCGCAGGTGCCAAAGCTGTGAAACTGCCGATACGGCGAACACGGTCACAACTCACCCGTCGCGCTCTGGCCGCTCGACAACCGGAAAAAAGCAGAAGGCCGCCCCGAAACAAAATCGGGGCGGCCTTCTGAATAATTCAAACTTCGGAAAGCCTGTACAGTTCAGCGCCACCGGCCGCCGGGGCCGTAATAACCCGGGCCGGGACAGGGCGCGCCAGGAAGAGTCTCCCCGCGCTTCTTCGCGCGTTCCTGCATCAGCCTGTAATGTTCCATACGGATCTTCTCGCGCTCATCCAGTGTTCTGGCATTGTGCAAGCGGCCCATGTAGTCAATCCGTTCCTGGGGAGTCATGAGTTCGTAGCCGTAGACCATGTCGGGCTCGCGCATATGCCCGTAGCAGCCGCCCCACATCGGCATTCCGGAACCACGCATCGGGCCGCCGTATGGAGCCATGCCGTCGGGATACTCCTGCTGTTGTTGTGGCTGGCTGTCTTTGTCTTTCGGATCGGCGGCCTGCGACGTCAAGGGTGCATGGAGCATCGCGGCGGCCAGGATCAGGGGTAATCCAACGCTTTTCATGGTAATCATGTATCCTCCTTGTATCATTGGTCCGGGTTGACCGATGGATGCCGAAAAGGCTGCAACCCGCTCAGCGATCACGGCTTAAAAGCTCAGTGCCCCGGCTGGGAGCTGGAGCACTGAAGATAATACCGGTACTGACGAGAGAATGGTACCGCTCACTCCTTGTCGAGCTTCTCCTCGGGTTCGCTCTTTTTGGCCGGTTCGGCGGGAGTGCCCTCCTCGAAGCGCAGCTCCTTCTCCTGCTCGTCAAAGGATATCTGAATGACGCTGCCTTCAGTGAAGCGCCCCTTGAGCATCTCTTCGGCGAGCGGATCCTCGACAAACTTCTGCAAGGCTCGCTTGAGCGGCCTCGCGCCGTACTTCTGGTCGTAGCCCTTCTCGACGAGGAACTCCTTGGCCTTCTCGTCGATCCGCACCTCGATGCCCATCTCCTTCAGGCGCTTGAAGAGCTTGCCCGCCGTGATGTCGATGATCCTGAAGATATCGGACTTTTCGAGCTGGTGGAAGACAATCGTGTCGTCGATGCGGTTCAGGAACTCCGGGTTGAAGACGCGCTTCAGGGCATCCTCGATGGTCGATTTCATCGCCTTGTAGCTGCCGGTGCCATCATCGGGAGCCGAAAAGCCCATGCCGGAGCCGGAGCCGAAACTCTTGATCTCTTTGGCACCGATGTTGGAGGTCATGATGATGATCGTGTTGCGGAAATCGACCTTGCGGCCAAGTCCGTCGGTCAGCACTCCCTCGTCGAGCACCTGCAACAGGATGTTGAAGACGTCGGGATGCGCCTTTTCGATCTCGTCGATCAGCACCACCGAGTAGGGCTTGCGGCGCACCTTTTCGGTGAGCTGGCCGCCCTCTTCGTAGCCGACGTAGCCGGGAGGCGCGCCAACCAGGCGGCTCACCGAGAACTTCTCCATGTACTCGCTCATGTCGGCGCGAATGAGCGCATCCTCGCTGTCGAACAGATAGCGGGTCAGCGCCTTGGCCAGCTCGGTCTTGCCGACGCCGGTGGGGCCGAGGAAGATGAACGAGCCGATGGGACGCGACGGATCCTTCAGCCCCGCGCGGGTGCGCTGGATCGCCTTGGTGATTTTCTTGATCGCCTCGTCCTGGCCGATCACCTCTTTCTTCAGCTCCGCCTCCATGGTGAGCAGCTTCCTGGACTCGGACTGCGCCACCTTCACCACCGGAATGCCGGTCATCATGGCAATCACCGAGGTGATGTCGGTTTCGGTCACGTCATAGACGCTCTCCATCGACTGCTCCTCCCACTCCTGCTTGGCGTGGTCGAGCGCTTCGAGCATGTTCTTCTCCTTGTCGCGCAGGCGGGCCGCCTCCTCGAAGTTCTGCATCTTGACCACCTTGTTCTTCTCGCTCTTGATCTCCTCGATGGATTTTTCGAGTTCGAGAATCTCCTGTGGTACGTGGATGTTGCTCAGGTGCACCCTCGCGCCAGCCTCGTCCATGACATCGATCGCCTTGTCGGGCAGGAAACGGTCGGTGATGTAGCGCTCCGAAAGCTTGACCGCCTTTTCGATGGAGTCTTCCGAGTAACGCACGTGGTGGTGCGCTTCGTACTTGTTCTTGATGTTGTTCAGAATCTGGATCGTCTCCTCCACCGTTGCCGGTTCGACCATGATCTTCTGGAAGCGGCGATCCAGAGCGCCATCCTTCTCGATGTACTGGCGGTACTCGTCGAGCGTGGTCGCGCCGATGCACTGCAACTCGCCACGCGCCAGGGCGGGCTTGAAGATGTTGCTCGCATCGAGCGAACCCGACGCGCCGCCCGCGCCGATGATGGTGTGCAGCTCGTCGATGAAGAGAATCACGTCACGCGAACGCTCCAGCTCGTTCATGAGCGCCTTCATGCGCTCCTCAAACTGGCCGCGATACTTCGTGCCCGCCACGAGCGCCGCCAGGTCGAGCGCCACGACGCGCTTGTCGTAGAGCACGCGCGACACCTTGCGCTGCACGATCTTGAGCGCCAGCCCCTCGGCGATGGCTGTCTTGCCGACGCCGGGTTCGCCGATGAGCACCGGGTTGTTCTTCTTGCGGCGGCTGAGCACCTGCGCCACGCGCTCGATCTCCTTTTCGCGTCCGATGATCGGGTCGAGCTTGTCTTCCATCGCGAGGCGCGTAATGTCGCGGCCAAAGTTGTCGAGCACCGGCGTCTTGGTGCGCTCGCCACGCTTCGGTTCGGACTTTTTCGACGGACGCTCGGCGCTGCCCGAACCGGTCGAGTATGATCCCTCCATCGGCGGCTCGTCCGCTTCGCTCCGGCCCGTGGTGATGGTGAGCAACTCCTCCCTGACCAGGTCGTAGGTCACACCGAACTGTTCGAGAATCTGGGAAGCGATATTGTCCTCGCCCTTGAGGATCGACAGCAACAGATGCTCGGTGCCGATGATGGTGGACTTGCAGATTTTGGCTTCGAGATAGGTGATCTTGAGCACCTTCTCGGCCTGCTTGGTCAGCGGCACGTTGCCCATCTGCGTGGCCGGAACCTTGGGATGGGTGTTCTCCTCGATCTTCTGTTTCAGCCGGAAGAGATCGACCTTGAGATTTTTGAGAATTCTCGCTCCGATCCCCTCCCCTTCCCGGATCAGACCGAGCAGGAGATGCTCCGTGCCGATATAGTCATGACCCAGGCGAAGAGCCTCTTCGCGGCTGAGTCTGATAACATCCTGCACTCTATTTGAAAAATTTCCTTCCATTATATCCTGTATCGGTAAAATTGACGGGAAGCTCCTTGAGATGCATTGCCTATCTTCACTGACTCGTGCCATTTCCAGGCAACCACTTCACTGCAACAACTAAAATAATTATTATAAGTAAGACGCCATTTCAAATCAATTCATTCAGCAAAAACAGCGTCGATAAATTAAACGTTTCAGCCCACCCAAACCCCATGACCGTTCGACACATCCTCATCGACGACCAGAACTCCCTGCACCGCGAACTGCCGATCTACCGCGCCGGACAGATCGGTGCCGTCAGGCTTTCGGACAGCGAGTACAAAACTTACGATTCGATGGCAATCGATGCGCACGATTATGCCGCCCTGTTCCACTACGACGTGATCGAAGCGCTCAACGCGCTGCCATTCATCTCCGAATCGAAGAACGGGCTCGACAGTTGGGACGAGGCGTTCCTCGCATCGGCCAGCATCGGGGCGATGATTGGAATCATCGACCAAAGCATCGAAAAGATCGCCGGAAAAAGCCCCGAACGCATCATGATCGGCTGGCAGGACGACCCAGAACGCATCGCTTACTGGCGCGAAATCGAACCTGCCAGGACGCTCGATTTCTTACAAAACCTCCGCGATTTCGCCGCCACCGCCGCCGAAAAAGGCTACGATCTCGAATTCATTTTGTAGCCACGACAGTCAACCGACTACAGGGCGGCCACAAGAGCCGCCCCTACGATTTCCATTATCCATTATCAATTGTCAATTGCTCCCCCTTGCCATGGCGAGCGGATCAGGGTGGAGAAATTTGTAGCCCAGTTTCGTGACGAGCTTGTCGCTGTTGACAATCTTGAAGTGAGTGCTGCTGCACTGCTCTTCCGGCAGCGCAGCGAGGCCGTGGCTCTCGGCGGCGGCGGCATAGACCTCGCTCCGCGTCGGATGGAGCGGCGCGCAGGCGTTGAACACCTCGCCCCATTCACCCTGCCGGATGATCGATGCAATGATGCCGATACAGTCGTCGAGATGGATGAAGTTCACCGGCTGGGCGGGATTGGCGATCTCCGTCATGCGCTGGATGAACTCCGCCGGATTGCGTCCGGGGCCGATCAGCCCGCCGAAACGCACCACGGTGGTGCTGAACGAGGACTCTGAACGCAGCATCTCCTCGGCGTAGAGCAAGGCTCGTCCCGCAAGCGAGTCAGCAGCCTCGGGATCCTCGGCGTCATGTTCGACCACCTCACGCCCGGCTGCGGGATAGACCGAGGTCGAGCTGACGAAAAGCACATACCTCACCGGCGAATCGGCGAGGGCGTCGATCAGGAGCGAAACCTGGCCGACATGATGCTCGACCACCGTATCGCCACGTCCCGGCGGAATATCCAGCACGAGAATGTCGCTGTCGATGAAGGAGGCGATGTCGCCTTCGAGCGCTTCGCCGACGACGATTTTGAACGGCTCGATACCGGCCTCTTTCAGCCGGGTGAGCTTCGCGTCGCTCGTCGTGGAGCCTTTGACGGCAAAGCCCTCGCCACAGAGAAAACGCCCGAGCGGCAATCCGAGCCACCCGCAACCGAGAATCGATATTTTTTTCACAGTGATAGGTTAAAATGGAAAAATCTGCCGCTTACCTGAACGACTGATGGTACAGAATCAGAGACTTCATCTCGACCGACTCCAGCGGCAGCGGAGTGCCGTTCAGGCCGCGAGTGATGCACATGTTGATGATCTGGGGAAGATTAGGCTTCTTGTAGGAAAATTCGATACCCGCTCCGTCCTGATGGCAACTGGCGCAGCTCTTGGTTCCGGCTGCGCCGCCAAGCTTCGGATCGTTGAACAGCTTCTCGCCAAGCGCCACGGATGGCGTTTGCGCCGCGTGAGCGCTCGCGCCCATCGCGATCATCGCTGCGGCCAGCATCGCCGCTTTCGCTGACTTCATCATATCGAATCCTCCTTGTCGATTATCGTTTCCGGGAAAACCGACTCTTTTCAGAACGGCAAGACAACTCTCGAAATATAGGGAAGAAAGAAGCGGCTCGCCCTCAGAATTGTTCTCCGAAAAGAACGTTACCTTGTCACTGAACGGCTGAACGCCGCAAAACATTGCATCGACATCTGAACCATGAAACTCACCATTCTCACCGACAACCACGCCGCGCCTGGGCTTGCCTGCGAACACGGTTTCGCGGCTCTGATCGAAACCGGCGGCAAGCGGATTCTCTTCGACACCGGCCAGCTCACGGCGCTCGTCGCCAACTGCCGCGCGCTCGGCATCGACATGATCGTGCTCAGCCACGGCCACTACGACCACACCGGCAACCTTGCCGACCTGCTCCGGATCGCAGACCGGGCGATGCTCTACCTCCATCCGACGGCGCTCGTCGAACGCTACAGCATCCGCAACGGCCAGCCCAGGCCCATCGACATGCCCGAATCCGCGAAACGGGCGATTGACGAACTCCCGCCGGAGCGGGTGCGGTGGGTCAACGAGCCGCTCCAACTCACCGGCGGCGTCTTTCTGACCGGCCCGGTTCCCCGGAACACCGCTTTCGAGGACACCGGCGGCCCGTTCTTTTTCGACCCGGAAGGCCAGCGGCCCGACCCGATCGAAGACGACCTGTCGCTCTGGATCGAAGAGCCGGAGGGGCTGACCGTGCTGGCCGGATGCTGCCACTCCGGCATCGTCAACACGCTCGATTACATCGAAAGCCTTACCGGCCCGAAGCCAATCGCGCGGCTCATCGGCGGTCTCCACCTCTCGGCGGCAAGCCCGGAGCGCCTCGAACGCACCATCGAGTCGTTCGCCAGACGCAGCATCGCCCGCATCATCCCCTGCCACTGCACCGGTCAGCTCGCCACGGAGCTGTTCCGCCGCACACTGCCCTGCCCGGTGGAAGCGGGATACGCAGGCATGGTGGTGGAAACGGGAAAAGGGTGAAGTCAATCAAGGACTTTAAGGACGTCAGGGACAGCAAGGACGAAGAGGCCAAAGAGGCCGAAAACGCATTTTTTCTTCTTAACCTTTAAGTCCTTTGAGTCCTTGCTGTCTTTTCCCCCTTACCTTCACTCCCCCTTCGCCTCGGCGATCAGCCGGTCGAGGCAGGTGCTGCACACGCAGGTTTCGTAGCGTTCGGCGAGGTAGTGCCTGACTGTGTCGGGCACTACCCGCGTGGCGCACCAGCAGGAGGTAGACATGCCGCAGGTGAACGGTTCGCCGCAGATCGGGCAAACAACGGTTTTTGGCGTACCCTCGGGGGAATGGTCGTTGTGTGTCATCTTCTTTGGATTGAATGGTTTACGATGCGAGCGTCTGACGAACGGCTTTTTGCCATCCCGCAAGCAGCGTTTCTCGCTCGGCGGATGGCATCGCGGGGGTGAAGACCCGCTCCACGCCGTTGAGCGCGCTCAGCTCGTCGGCGGAGCACCACACCCCGACTTTGAGACCGGCGAGGCAGGCCGCACCGAGCGAGGTCGATTCGACGTTTCTCGGCTTGAGCACCGGCACGCCAAGGAGATCGGCCTGGAACTGCATCAGGAACTCGTTGCTCACCGCGCCGCCATCGACGGTCAACGACTGCGGCTGGATACCGGTATCGGCCACCATCGCGCGGAACACGTCGTGCGACTGGTAGGCGATCGACTCCAGCGCCGCGCGGACGATGTGCGCCCGCGACGAGCCTCGCGTCAGCCCGGTGATTGCGCCCCGCGCCTCCATGTTCCAGTGCGGCGCGCCGAGGCCGACGAAGGCGGGCACGAGGTAAACGCCGCCATTGGACTTCACCGAGCGGGCGATCGCTTCCGATTCGGTGGCGCTGCCGATGAGCTGCAAGCCGTCGCGCAGCCACTGCATCACCGCGCCGCCGATAAACACCGATCCCTCGACCGCGTAGCAGGCCCGGCCCGCGCCGTCGAGCGCGAGGGTCGAGAGCAAACCGTGGCTCGAACTCACGCACCGGTCACCCGTGTTCATCACCATGAAGCAGCCGGTGCCGTAGGTGTTCTTGACCGACCCCGGCGCAAAGCAGCACTGCCCGAAGAGCGCTGCCTGCTGGTCACCCGCCACGCCCGCAATCAGCACGCCATCGAGCGCCGCAATCGCACGCACCACGCCGAAGCCGCCCATCGACGGCCGCACCTCCGGCAGCATCGACTGCGGCACGCCGAACAGCTCGCACAGGTCGGACGACCAGCGCCGCTCGTGGATGTCGAAGAGTAGCGTCCGCGATGCGTTGGTGAGGTCGGTGGCGTGAACCCTGCCGCCGGTCAGTTTCCAGATGAGCCACGTGTCGATAGTACCGAACAAAAGATGGGACGAATCGGCCTCCGGATGCGCATCGAGAATCCAGCGAATCTTGGTAGCGCTGAAGTAGGCATCGAGCGGCAAGCCTGTCTTCTCGCGGATTATCTCCTCGTCGGCGCGGTAGCGGTTGCACAACTCAGCGGTTCGGCGACACTGCCAGACGATGGCGCGGTGCACCGGTTGGCCGCTCCGGCGATCCCACACAACGGTGGTCTCGCGCTGGTTGGTGATTCCGACCGCCTCGATCTTCCCCGGATAAACGCTCCGCACCTCGGTGACGCACTCCGCCACCGCCCGCCATATCTCCTCAGGATCGTGCTCCACCCACCCGGCCTGCGGATAGTGCTGCGTCAACTCGCGATAGGCGCGTGCGAGCGCCACGCCCGTTCTGTCGTAGATCATGCAGGTGGTGCCGGTCGTGCCCTGGTCGATGGAAAGAATGGCCATGCGTGTAGGTTCGATGGAGTTAATCCGAGGTTATATAGCAAGATACCGATTCACCGTGAAATTCCGATCCGCCGGACGCTTCGGCAGTTGCGGAAAGCGTCGCCGAACCGTACCTTCAAGACGCGCCAGAAACAGCCTTTGACCTGCACGATAATGCTGCAACCAACAACCGACATCGCCATCCAGACCGACCGACTTACCCGCTCGTTCGACTCGCTCGTGGCGGTCAGGGGGCTAAACCTCGTGGTGCGGTCGGGCGAAATCTTCGGCCTGCTCGGGCCGAACGGCGCGGGCAAGACGACGACCATCAAGATGCTCACCACCATGCTGCCGCCGTCGAGCGGCACGGCGACCGTCGCCGGGCACAGCATCCTCGGCGACAGCATCGGCGTGCGCAAGCGGATCGGCTACGTCTCGCAGATGATCTCGGCGGACGGAGCGCTGACCGGTTTCGAGAACCTCCTGCTCTTCGCCCGCATCTACAACGTGCCACGCCGCGAGCGAACGCAACGCATCGACGAAGCGCTCGCCTTCATGGGCCTCACCGAGGCGCGCGACAAGCTGGTGCGCACCTACTCGGGAGGCATGATCCGGCGGCTCGAAATCGCCCTCTCGATGCTCCATCGTCCCGAAGTGCTCTTCCTCGACGAGCCAACCATTGGGCTGGATATCAGCGCCCAGGCGC
>CAYZCF010000026.1:8687-22707 GCA_964476855.1 uncultured Chlorobiaceae bacterium | reverse complement strand
GGATGGTGGTGCGGCGCTCCTTTTTCGGGAAGAAGCCGCCGATCCAGTGCTGGAAGGCGAGGATGTTGTTGAACGGCGCGTAGGTGAAGATGATCGGCCCTTTGGTGAGGCTCGCCAGGTTGCTGAAGGCGTGCGCGAATCCCTCCGCCGGGTAGTGGATCAGTACGTCGAAGCAGACTACGGCGTCAAACGTACCCGACACCGACTCGATGGAACTGACCTCGAACTCGATGTTACCCGCCACGCCAGCTTTTTCGGCATCCTCCTTCGTCTTGTTGACCATCTGCGAGGCGATGTCCGCTGCCTTGACGCGGTAGCCGCTTTTGGCGAGGCGGATGGTGAAGAGGCCGGTGCCGCATCCGGCGTCGAGAATCTTCGAGCCTTTGGCGAGGCCGGTTTTCTGGAGCCATTCAAACGCCTTGTCCATCATGACCGCGTGGCCCTGCCGGACGGTGGAGCGGACGGTGGAGAGCTTGTCGTTGCCGTAGATCGATGCCCAGCGCTGGAAGCCCTGGCCATTGAAATAGGACTGAAGCATCTTCTTGTGTTCTTCGACGTTGAATGATGGGCTGCTCATGTTGCTGTTTCGTGGTTGATGATTGTTGTCGCCCGCTCCCGGTCAGACCTCGGGGCTGTGGGCGCCTTCGATTCTTGTTTCGAGTTCTTCGTACAGTTCCTGCAATTGCTCGATGGTGCCTTCGTCGGCCTCCCAGAAGCCTCGTGAACTTGCTTCGAGCAGCCGTCGGGTCATCGACATGGTGGCGTTGGGATTGAGCGCCGCCATTCGTTCCAGCATCTCGCGGTCTTGCAGGAAAGTCTCCGAGACTTGCTGGTAAGTCCAGTTTTTGACCGCCGAGGCGGTCGCGCTCCACCCGTAGGTGTTGGTCAGGTGCGACTCGATCTCCCTCACTCCTTCGTAGCCATGTTCGAGCATGGCCTCGTACCACTTCGGGTTCAGGAGCTTGGTGCGGGCTTCGAGCGCCACCATGCTTTCGAGCGAGCGAATCTTCTGGCCCTTGCCGAATCCGCCAGTGTCGCCGACCATGACTTTTGGCTTCGTGCCGCCGAGCACCTCGACCGATTTCGAGACGCCGCCAAGATACTCATAATAGTGGTCAATATCAGACAATCCGATCTCAAAACTGTCGATATTTTGAAAGGTCAATGTAACATTTTTCAGGGCGGATCGGAGGATTTCAGGGCTTTCCTGCCAGTCGCCCTCCGGTGAGAAGGCGAAGCTCTTGCGGTTGACGAAGGCGTCGGCGAGCTGCTGCTCCTCCTCCCAGGTGCTGCTCTCGATAAGGTGGTTGACGTTCGAGCCGTAGCTGCCGGGGGCGTTGGAGTAGACTCTGCCCGCTGCCTCGTCTGCCGTGACGCCAAGTTCTGCGGCCTGTCGGAGCACGTGCTTGCGGACGAAGTTCATCGACTCCGGCTCGTCCGCCGAAGCCGCCAAGCGCACGGCGCGGTCGAGCAGCCGCACCTGGTGGGAGAGCAGGTCGCGGAAGATGCCGCTGACTGTGACGACGATGTCGATGCGCGGTCGCTGGAGCTTGTCGAGCGAAATCAGCTCGACGTCGCCGATCTTGCCCAGCTCGTCGGTTTTCGTCCGCGCGCCGAGGAGAGCGAGCGCCTGGGCGACCCCTTCGCCGTCGCTTTTCAGATTGTCCGTGCCCCACAGGATCAGCGCGATCGACTCCGGCAGCTCGCCGGTTTCGCGCTTGTACTGCGCCAGCAGCTCCTCCGCGGAGCGCTCTCCGGCCCTTGTCGCGAAGGGGGTCGGGATGCTGTACGGGTCGAGGCTGTGAATGTTGCGCCCCGTCGGCACGATGGCCGGGTTGCGCACCAGGTCGTTGCCCGGCGATGGCGGGATGTAGGCTCCGGCGAGCGCCTGCGTGACCGCTTCGACCTCGCAGTTTTCGAGCAGGGCGGCAAGAATGCCGTTCAGGAAGTGCCAGAGCTTGTCGAGCTGCCGGGGTTTGACGCCCGCCGATTTGTGCAGCCAGGCGTTCGCCTCGTCCATCCGGACGGCAAGGGTGCCGTCGAGCAACGAGGCGGTCGTAACACCATGCGGCAGCGTCGCGGGCAGCTTGCCGACGAAGCGCTTCACCGCTTCGTGGCAGATCGACGTGACTCGCTGCCATGACTCGCGCAGCTCCATCGCCTCTTCGTGGCGCTCTACGAGCTTTTCGTAATCAAGCCGCAGGCCCGCGCAGACCAACTCCGGCAGCGAGCGGTTGTCGAGTTCGGGCCGTGCGTGGCTGACGAGCAGCGCGAGGTTGTCCACGAGGCTCTCCGCCGTCGGGGCCGAGCCGAGCACGTGCAGGCCAAGCGGAATCATGCGCTCCTCGATCAGATACAGCTCGTTGTTCAGCCAGGTGATATACTCCTCGTCGCCCGTCGCTTCCTCCGCGCGGTCGAGGTCGAGCGTTCCGGCCAGATCGCGTATCTCCGCCAGCGCCTCGTCCGACGGGCGGCTGCGCCACGAGCCGACCAGCTCGCGGAGTTGGCGCATTCCCTTGTACAGGCCCGCGTGTTCGAGCGGCGGGGCCATGTAGCTCACCAGCGTCGCCAGGCCGCGTCGCTTGGCTATCGCGCCTTCGCTCGGGTTGTTGACGCAGTAGCAGTAAAAGTGCGGCAACGCGCCGATGAGCCGCTTCGGCCAGCACTCCTGCGACAGGCCGACCTGCTTGCCTGGCATGAACTCCAGCGCTCCGTGCGTGCCGAAGTGCAAGAGCGCGTCCGCTCGGAAGTCGTGGTCGAGCCACGAGTAGAAGGCCGCGAAGGCGTGGTTCGGCGCGGCGTCCTTGGCCATGAGCAGTCGCATCGGGTCGCGCTCGTAGCCGAACGATGGCTGCTGGCCGACGAAGAGGTTGCCGAACATCGCGCCGAGGATGTGGAAGCGGCTGCCGTCGTTGAGCAGTTCGCCGGGGGCGTCGCCCCAGAACGGCTCGATGCGCTCGTAGACCGGAAAGGCTTTGCGGTACTGCTCGACCGGGTAGTGCGCCGCCACGTTGCCGTCGGTGCCGAAGACGAGCCGGTTGCCTTCGAGCAGTTTGTCGCGCAGCGCATCGACCGACGCCGGGAGGTCGATCTGGTAGCCCTCATCCTTCAGCTTGCGCATCAGCCGCAACAGGCTCTCGAATACATCGAGGAAGGCCGCCGTGCCCGCGTTGCCGAGGTTCGGCGGGAAGTTGAAGAGCACGATGGCGAGTTTCTTGTCCGCATTGGCCTTGCGCCGCAGCCGCACCAGCCGGGCGACCCGGTCGGCCAGCGCGCGGGTCTCCGATTCGAGCGGCAGGGTGCGGTCGCTGCCCTCTTCGAGTCCGGCGAAAACGTGCGGCTCGATGGCTCCGTCCAGCTCCGGCACGGCCACGCTGAGCGCCGTCTGCAACGGCGTCAGGCCGAGGTTGTTCTCCCGCCAGTGGCTGATCGGCTGGAAGGCGAGCGGAATGAGGTTGAAGCAGGGTACGCCGATCTTTTTCAGGATGCCGACTGCCTCCGCCGAGCGGGTCTCCGCCGGGCCGCCCACGAGCGAAAAGCCGGTGGCGTTGACGACGAGATCGACAGGCATCGACTCGCTGCTGGCCGGATCGAAAAAGCCTTCGAGTGCAGGCCGGAAATCGAGGCCGCCGCTGTAGGCGATGCAGCACTGCACATTCCGTGACTCCAGCTCGCGCAGCAGGTTGATGACGTGCAGCATGTTTTCGGAGAGCAGCGTGGCGCGCATCACCAGAATCGCCACCCGCCCCTCGCCCTTGGCGGGCCGGTGCTTTTCCTGCCACTCTCGCAGCTCGAAGGTGGTCGAAAAGGGCATCCCCGCGTCGGGGTGGTAGAGCGCGGTATCGGGGTAGAAGATCGGGTCGTTCTGCGGCAGCACACCCTTGTAGCCCGGAATATAGCGGTCGATGAGCAGGCAGAGGAAGCGCCGCATGTTCTCCTTCGAGCCGTTCAGCCAGAACTGGTGCGCCGAGATGAAGGTGTGTATGTCACGCGCCTTGCCGGGGATGTGCTTCATCAGCTTGCCGACATTGCGCACCAGCGAGAGCTGGCGCTGGCTTTCGCCGCTGCCGTTGTGCGACGGTTTGAGCTTCGAGGCGAGCTGCTTGAAGATGCCTTGTGGCTTCTCCTCCTCCGCGTTTTTCTGGAGCGAAAATTTGCCGACCCTGGTCTGGCTGATGAGCGCCGGGTTGCTCGTGATCATGCAGACCGGGCAAGAAGCTGTTTCGAGGAGCTGTTCGAGCGGTCGGACGATCTCCTCGCTGAAAAGCATCGAGCCGAAAATGAAGTCGGCTGATGGAATCTCCCGTTCAAGCCGCTCCCAGGCGTGGCGGCTGTGGTTGAGGCCGAGGTTGAACATCGAAACATCGAGATCAAGGCCAAACTCACGGTTCAGTTCGGCAGCCGCCGACTTGAGCACGCTGTTGTTGGTCGGCTCCATGGTGATGAAGAGAAATCGCATAAATCGAATCCTGTTTCCGGGCGGTGAAAATTTCAATTCCGGACTTACGGCCTTTTACACGGGGCCGGAAGCTTTACAGTTCAGGTGTTGCAGGCAGAGAGGCATCCTCAACGATGCAGGCACAGCGTTTTCGCTCACTGCTCAATTTTTGCCGGGGTGCTGCCTGCGGGATGCTTGCCTGGGTTTAAATCAGAAGTACAGGATTCTGCTGAAGGAGGTTGTGCGGAAGGGGCGTAAGATCGGGAGCGTTATGGTACTGAAGGGAACAGTCATACGCAGCGGTAAGGATTGCCGGGGTTGGCAAGGCATGGAACGCATCGACGGCATGAGTGAGGCCGGAGTGGCTCGCTGATATCGCTTTTTTATCCGAAAAAATCTGGTTGCCTGGGAGAACGTTCAGCTCGCGTTTTTTGCCTTTTGGATCAAGCGTGCTCTGAAAACCGGGTGTTTGGACTCGGGTTTTCGACTTGGCGTTGAATGAGGATGCCTTCACCATCAGCCCGTACCCGAGCACCGAGACCACGAAAAACAGTGCTATCTCGAAAACGCGGAGAATATTTCTACCGACGGTATGCTTTCGGGTATGCATAAACTGGTTGTATAAGCGAGCGGTTTACATGATCTGCGTAAACCGCTCGCAACTATTACATCATTCAGACAAGCGTAGTATTTCGTCCTGAATCCTGACTGATGATAGAAGGAAAGGATGCTTTTAAATAGCAGAAATATATGAAACAAAGTTCTGAAAACGAAGATGCGCACCGCTGCCGATGCGCCGTTTTACGTCGAATGGCTGTGTTCATGAAGTGATATGTTCTGGTAAATGGGGTGTTGGCAAAAAAAAGAAGGGCTACTGTTTCAGCGCCCTTCTTTTTTGATCGATGTTTCGGGAGGTCAGACCTCGATACCTTCGAGACGATCTTCGAGGTCGGAGTAGATTTCCTGAAGCTTCTCGATGGTGTCGGGATCGGCGGCCCACATGCCGCGGCCGCTCGCTTCGAGCATACGGCCCACGATGTTCTTGAAGGCTTTCGGATTGAGCTTCATGAGCTTGTCGCGCATGGCCGGGTCGAAAGCATACGTTTGGGCGGCCTCTTTGTAGACCCAGTCGTCCACGCCCTTGGTGACGGCATCCCAGCCGAGCATGTAGGTGAAGCGGTTGCTGATCTCGGTCGCTCCGCTGTGGCCCTGTGCCAGCATCCCCTCGAACCACTTCGGGTTGAGCAGCTTGGTGCGGAACTCCACCTTGAGCGCTTTCTCGGCGTCGTCAACCTTGATGTCCGCCGTGTAGGTTTCGACGTAGTTCAGCTTCACATTGTCGCCTTTCGGGTTGCGGCGGCGGGCCGACATCTGCAACGCTCCCGATGAGGAGAAGTAGCGGTCGATATCGGAAATGCCGTACTCCGCCGAGTCCACCTGCTGCACGACGCGATCAACGGTGCCGAGCAGGTTCTTGAGAATGTCGGACTGCTCGTCGCCGTAGCGGTTGCCGCCGTAGGCGAAGCTGGTGCGCTTGACGAACATGTTGTCGAGATCCTCCTCCGACTCCCACGCCGAGTCCTCGACCAGCTCATCGATCTGTGAGCCGTAGGTGCCGGGGGCCTGGGTGAAGAGGCGCGAGGTGGCGCTTTCGAAGTCTTTGCCTTGAGCTATCGCCTCATCGACATGCTTCTTGATGTTGTTCATTTCGGAAGGCTCGATTGCTCTGGCGGCATCCTTGACCAGCTTGTCGAGGTGATCGACCAGTACGCCGAAGGTGTCGCGGAAGATCGAGCTGATCTGGATAAGGACGTCGATCCTCGGACGTCCGAGCCTTTCGAGCGGCACGAGCTTGTAGTGGCTGATCTTGTTCTGCGCGTCGTAGGCCGGTTCGGCACCCATGAGCGCGATGATGACCGCCACGGCTTCGCCCTTGCTCTTGATGGTATCGAGGCCCCAGAGCACTTGGGCAATGGTTTCGGGATACTCGCCGTTGTTCTCGTCCCGGTGCTTCTGGATGATGGTGTCGGCGATCTGCTTGCCGCGTTTGAATGCCAGTTCCGAAGGGATTCTCCACGGATCGATGGCGTGGATGTTGCGACCGGTCGGAAGCACCGCCGCGCCATCGCGCACCAGGTCGCCGCCGGGGCCGGAGGGGAGGTACTCGCCGTTCAGGGCGCGCACGAAGCTCTGCATCTCGTGGCTGTTGTCCTGCAATCCCTGCTTGAGGGCGGCACCTTCCTGCAAGGCGGAGTTGATGGAGGCCGCCATCTCCTCATTGACCTTCGAGCAGCCGGTCAGCACGCTGAAGACGTTGCCAGCATTCGAGTTGCCGAAGATGGTTTGCTCAATGAAATCCCTTGTGATGTCATCTACCTTCTCCCTGACCTTGAGCGCCAGCGGGTCGCCTTTGCGAGCTCTGGTTGCCAACGCGGCGTAGTCGCCCCAGGTGGAGCTTTCGCCGATCGCCTGCATGATGACCGACGGCAGCGAGCGCTCGTTGCCGCGAACCTTCAGGTACTCGGAGATCGTTGTGACCTGCGTTGCCAGCTCCGGGGTTTCGCCGAACACGTGCAACGCGTTCGAGATGAGCTTCGTTTCGAGTTCGAGCAGGTAGATGTACAAACGGCTGATGTAGTCGTTGAACGGTTCGCCTTCAAGCCTTGGGCAGTCGTCGGTCAGGTTGAGATTCTCGGCCTTTTCGATGATAGCCATTTCGGTTTCGACATCGACGATCTTTTCAAGGCCGCGCTCGCGGTAGTCGTTGAGCATATCCTTGAAGGTCGGCAGCTCCTTGTAGAGACCGGCGCGGGAGAGCGGCGGAATGTTGTGCGAAATCATGGTCGCGTAACCACGGCGCTTGGCGATGTTGGCCTCGCTGGGGTTGTTGACCGGATAGATGTAGAAGTGCGGAACTTCGCCGAGCAGTGCGTCCGGCCAGCACTCGCCGGTGACGCCGAGCTGGAGGCCGGGCATCCACTCGACCGTGCCGTGCATGCCGACGTGCACCATCGCATGAGCGCCGAACTCGCGGCTGATCCAGCGGTAGAAGGCGATGTACTGGTGGTGCGGCGTGTTCTCCTTGTCGAAGAGCAGGCGCATCGGGTCGCCCTGGATGCCGAGGCGCGGCTGGACGCCGATGAAGACGTTGCCGAGCGTCAGGCCGCCGAGGAACATCTTGTCAACGCCGACCGGAGCGATTTCGCCCGGGAAGCCGCTCCAGCGGGCCTCGATGCGCTCGCGCTCGCGATCCGAGGTGATAGCGTTGAAGGTCTGGCGGTCGATGGTGAAGCAGTCCGGCTCATGCGCCTGGATTTCGTAATCGGTGGCGCGGTCGAGCATGGCGAGCAAGGCTTCCGGAGATTCCGGAAGTTCGCCGACGTTGTAGCCCTCGCTCTGGAGGCGCTGCAACATTTTATAGATGCTCTTCGGCACGTCGAGCAAGGCGGCGCTTGCTTTGCGGCCCATGCCAGGCGGATAGTCGTAGACCACGAAGGCGACCTTTTTGTCGCGGTTTGCGGTATGGCGCAATTCGGAGAACTTCTTGGCCAGCGTGGAGAGACGGTCGAGGCGGTCGGGCACGGTTTGCAGGCGGCCATCCTTGATCGCGCCGAGCACGACGGGGCAGACCGCGCCGTCCATCTCCGGGAGGGCGAAGGTCATGGCCGACTGCAACGGCACGACGCCCTGCGTTTTCCATGAGTTGATATCCTGGATAAAGAGCGGCTGGGAGACGACGTACGGCGCGTTGAGCTTGCCGAGAATCTCCTCGCGAGCGGCAGCCGAAGCGCCCGGTGTGGTTGCACCGGCAGGTCCGCCGACAAAGCCGAAGCCCATCATGTTGATGAGCATGTCGATCTTGGTGTGGGTGAACCACTCGCGAGCGGCCACGTGCCCCTCGACGCCCATCACGAACACCGGCAGGGGATTGAGCCCTTTGGCCTCGATGGCGCGAATGGTGTTGTCGATATACTCCTTCTCCTGCAAGAGGTGCTTGCGGAAGAAGAGCATGGCGATGTTGTTCTGCCCTTTGGCGTTACGGTTCTTTTTATGCAGCCATTTCTCGTAGTGGTTCAGGTCTTTCATGTACTCCGGCGCATCGGGATGGTAGAATCCCATCGTCGGAACCTCCTGAACTTTTTCGGCTTTTACGTTCACGTCGAAATATTCCGCCATGATGTAATTGAACATCGAGGCAAGATTTTCGGCGGTCGGATGCATCCAGTAGGTGTACACCTGCATCCAGTTTTTGAAGTCCTTGGCCTTCTTCGGAATCAGCGGCAACATGGTGCGCATGATCTTCAGAAGCTTCATGTAACCGTAGAGAGCGTCCTCGTCGCGACCCTTGACGAGCATTTTGGCGACTTTCTTCACAATGTCGGGCATACCGCTGCCGTCTTCGGAGACGACGTAATTGCCAACTTTGGTCAGGTGCATTACTTCGGGCATCGACTCGTAGGCGAAGATCGTTTTGACCTTCGACTGGTCGATCTGCTCCTGAAGCCAGTCAGCCTGGTTTTTGAACTGGATCAGGGTCGTGAAGACGCAATCGGCTTCGCGGATAGCCTTGCCTGCTTCCGGATTCTGGTGTTCGAGATCCTGGTCAGTCCACTGAGTCAGTTCGGCATGTCCGCTGATCAGTTCTTTCACTTCCCGCCATACGCGCTGGTTGCACTGTTCCATTCCGACCACCGCGGCAATTCGGATTTTGTCGCCCATAAATAACTGAGATGTGCTTTGATTGAGGTTTTTCAGGCCACGTAATGTAATAAATCCCGCTTTGATATAACAGGTTAAAAACATGTTCGCGGCTTTTTGCCTGGTTCGAAAGGCGAAGTGGCTGGTTTGTAACGGGCTATTCACCAGTTGAGCCGACATTCACCCTGATAATGGCAAACAGTTGCGGATCGTTCCCGGATAGTTGCTAAATGAAAAGAGTTACTCTATGCCTGTTACAGAGGGCTGGTGGTTGCTGGAGGGAGCGTTTGCAAGTAATTTTTGTAAGTTTTGTCGTGAATAAAAGAGAATTCCCAGTATTTTTCGGAGATGTGAAAGAGTCGATAGCCCGCTGAATTGAGTCTGCGTAAAGCGGACTTTGTTTTGTTTATCGGGATGCTCTTGAATCGATGGTGAAACTCGACAAGTAACTGATAGACCTGTACGCCTGAATTGAGGAGGTCGTCGATCACCTCGTATTCGGCACCCTCGATGTCCATTTTGAGGATGTCGATAGAACTGATGTCAAGTTCAGTCATGAGGGTCGAGATTTTTTTGACGGGAACTTCAATTCCAAGAGTCTCGTCAGCGCTATCGTTGATCATTGTTATCATGGTAGACGACACTTTTCCTTTTCCATTTATGCGGGGGTACATGCGAAGCGTGCCGTCTCTGCTACCGATAGCCAGGGGATGAAAATGAAACTGGGGCAGGGTGTTTTGAGTCTTTATCCATTCCACCCATCTTGGAGTTGGATCGAAAGCATGGACTTCGCAGCCAAACCGATTAATCATGCCGGTCTCGAACCGTATGTCATCAGCGGTTCCTAGGGAGAATACAATAGTTGAGCTGTTAAGCCCCAAGGGAGAAAAAACCCAGCCACCCATTTTGACAGTCTGACAGGTCAGTTCGATTCCGTTATCGAGTTCTTGTCCGGTCATCTGCCTGAACAGAAGCTTTGACTTTTTGAACCATTGCATAAGCGGATTTTTGGTATGGTGAAGAGTTCTTGATGAAATATTTGTGTAGGGAAAGCTTTATGCAAAAACATGAAAACAAACGGACTGCCTGTGCTGGCAGTCCGTTTGTTTTTTTGCCAAGTATGACGGCATCCGATGTGACGACCGGTCAGTAAGTCAGGTCGATACCCGCCACGAAGCTGCGGTTCGGAGCGCGGAACCACTCTGCCTCAGAGTACTGCGTGTTGTTGATGTTGTTGCAGGCCAGCGTACCGGTGACGTTCTTGTTGAACTGGTACTTCATGCCGACATTGAACACCACGAAATCGCCGGGATACCAGTCACCTTCCGGATTGGTGTAAACGCTGACAGCTTTATACTTGCCGACATAACGGCCGTTGACGTTCAGCGTCAGCTTGTCGGTGGCCTTCCAGGTCACGCTTGCCGAAGCAGTGTGCTCCGGCCTGTAGGGCAGCCATTCCGGATCGGGGTTTTCGTCAAGCCTGACATCCTGTCCGGGCACATACGACTTGTTCTTGGCATTCATGTAGGTGTAACCCGCGCTCAGGTTCCAGTCGGCGGAGGGCCTGTAGTTCAGGCTGGTTTCGATACCCCAGATTCGAGCCTTCGTTATGTTGCGATACATAAACGTTTGGTCGGGGTAGATGATCGACTGGATCAGGTCATCGTAGTTATTGATGAAGCCAGCAATATCTACAGAGACCTTGTCACTGAACTGTTTGAAGATACCAACTTCCCAGGCGGTCATCGTCTCTTTGTTGAGATCGGGATTCATTTTGCCTGTGAAGATGGCGGCTTCGCGAACAAAGCGCTCATACAGGGTCGGCGCACGGAAACTGCGGCCCCAAGAAGCGCGGAGCGCCATGTCGTCGGTTGCCCTGTAGTTGAGGGCGATCCTCGGACTCAAGGCATCAACGCTCGGGTTGTTAATGGGTTTCCAGACCCCCTCGCTTTCCTCTACCTCATCCTTGTTGATGCCACTCCAGTCATAGCGAAGAGAAATCAGCGAAGTCAGCTTATCGGTGATTTTCCATTCATCCTGCAGGAATGCGGCAAAGTTTTTTTCCTGAATGTTGTTGAATTCCCCTTGCACGGGATACTCTGCGGCAACCTGGGTTGTCCGGGTATCGACGATATTGCCGTCCATGCCGAACAGCAGGCGATGAGCATCGCTCACACGCCAGTCGAGCTTGACTCCTGCGCCGTAGCGGTTGTCATCGGTTTCGTTGAAGTCGCCTGGATATCTGTCTCTGGGGAACATTCTGCCGGGGACACCGGGGAAAGTACCACCTGTCGGATAAGTCTGAACTGCATCAGTGGTATTGTACTCGTAACGGGTAGAGTTGTAGGTATAATAAAGTCGCGTATCGAGCGAGAGATTATCGCTGATTAAGTTGACATAATTCAAGCCGATCAGTCCATTTTTCCGCTTGATGAGGTCGTCGGTATAGACATCATATTCGCTTGCCCAGATTGGTATGGCTGGAGAACCAGGGTAAAATGTGCCTGCGGGAATAAATGTATTACCCGAATATGTCGTGTAAATATCGTATGATCTGTTTGGAATAGGCGTTTGGGTAACAACTACATCAGACGGGGGAAAACCTCCAACCATCTCGACATTGGTATTGAAAGGCCACTGGTAGGCATAACCGCCAACCGTCGAGTTGTAGAAGGTGCTGAGCTGGATGTACTGCCTTGAATCGATGTCGTAACGGGCTTTCAGCTTGACGTCGTTCATGTAGTTCCAAGCGTTCTGACGGTAGCCGTCGTCATCGCTGTGGGTGTAAAGCACATCGTAAGTCCATTTGCCGCTTTTGTTACCAACGCCGACATAGGTATTCCAGAATATCGGAGTGTAGCCGTCACGGTATTCGCTTTTGTCGCTTGAGGGCGTCTTGTCGTAGAAGCCGATGCTGCTTCCGGCCCTGATCTCCATTTTCTGCGGCATGTGGCCCGTGACGTTTACCACGCCGCCCATAGCGCCTGAGCCGTAGAGCGTGGCTGCTGCGCCTTTGAGTACCTCAACCTTGTCAGCAGCATTCATGTTGACCGATTGCCAAACGATTTCGCCGCTATCAGGACTGTTGATTGGAAATCCGTCATAAAACGCATTGACCCTCGTGCCGATACCCCCACCATTGTATGTGTTCGAGCCGCGAATCTGCAAGTTCGATGATGATGTTCCGCCCGCGCGGCTGACGACCACACCGGGAACATCCTGGACGACTGAATCGAGCGTCGGATTTGGTTGCTCCTCGATCTTTTCTTTAGACACCACGTTCGCCGTTACCGGCACATCGAGCCTGTCCTGTTTGTACAGCGCGGCGCCGACAACCACTTCGGAGGCCATGATGGTGGTCTGGCCGAGGGTGAAGTTCAGCGTGGCGGTCTGGCCGTCGCCGACGGCGATGATTTGGGTGGTTGGCGCGTAACCGATGCTCGACACGGTGACTTTCTGCTGTTTCGGCGGAACATTCCTGAGCACGAAGTTGCCGTCGATGTCCGTGGCAGTCGCGATGTTGGTGCCGACGATCGATACCGCCGCGCCGACGACGCCTTCACCGTCCGCCTTGTCCGTGACGCGTCCTTTCAGGACGCCATCCGCGCCCCAGGTCGTCAGTGGAGCGAGCGACGAAGCAAGAAAAGTCACCGAAAGGGCGAGGCTTTTCATGCCAGACCCCGTTGCCTTCTGCTTTTTCATGAGTGTGAGTGTTGGGTTGTTGGTGTTGTGTGAGCGTTCAAAAACATGGAATTCCAGCGGACAGTGGTTGACTGTTGCAATCCGCTGAGGCTCATCGGCACAGGTGAGAGGCTATCGGTGAAACTGGTCGTACGCATCATCGCATCATGTTACGGGACGTGCAGAACGTTGTAAATTTATGGTGAATTAATGCAAACTCCAAGGCATGTCGTCATGCGGATAGTCTGTTTGCAGAAAAAAAAGCCCTGCGGATTTCGCAGGGCTTTGGATAATAAATGTCCTAAATGCACTTAACGCCTTAGATAATACCGAGTTCCTGTCCTATGGTGGAAAATTCGGCAATGACCTTGTCGAGGTGCTCTTTTTCGTGGGTGGCCATGAAACTCGTTCTCAGCGCTTCGTGACCGGGCATGACGCCGGGTCGGATGAAGGCGTTGACATAGACGCCTGCATCGAAAAGTTTTTTCCAGAAATAAAGAGTTTTCATCTGGTCTGCGATCAGCACGGTCACGATTGCCGTACGAGATGGCATGAGGGTGAATCCGGCTTTCAGCAGTCCCTGGCGAACGTAATCGGTATTGGCGATCAGGCGCTCAGTCAGTTGCGGTTGTTCCCTGATGATTTTCAGTGTTGCCAGTACCGCCGCCACGCTGGCCGGTGTAGGCGAAGCGCTGAAGATGAGTGATGCTGCGTTGTGCTTGATGTAGTTGATCACCGAACGCTCGCCAACGACGTATCCGCCGAGAGAGCCGAAGGTTTTGGAGAAGGTGCCCATGATCAGGTCAACTTCATCAACCAGTCCGAATTCAGAGGGGGTACCGCGTCCGCCATTGCCGATGACGCCAACCGCATGTGCATCGTCGATGACGATCCGGGCATTGTACATTTTCGCCAGCTCCACGAGTTTGGGAAGATCGACGATCTCGCCGGAGACCGAAAAAACGCCGTCCGAGACGATCAGCCTTCCCGCACTTTCGGGAATGTTCTGGAGCACGCGTTCCAGGTCGGCCATATCGTTGTGCCGGTAGCGAACCTGGTTCGCTCCGCCGCCAATCGCCATGATCGATGCGGCTACGAGGCTCGCGTGATTGTCGCGGTCGGACACGATGTATTCGCCGCGCTGCACGAGGGTCGGAATGATGCCCTGTCCGGTCTGGTAGCCGGTGCTGAAAAGAAGGCAGC
>CAYZCF010000026.1:0-8677 GCA_964476855.1 uncultured Chlorobiaceae bacterium | reverse complement strand
TATGAAGCTTGACCGTGCCGGTCATGTAGCGTGAGCCGGAACAGCTTGTGCCATATTTTTTGATGGCGTCGATCGAGGCCTGCTTGACGGTTGGGTCTGTGGTCAGTCCGAGGTAGTTGTTCGAACCGGCCATCACGAATTTGCGGCCTTCGAAGGTGACGACCGGTCCTTCGGAGTCATCTATGGGGCGGAAAAAGGGATAAATTCCCTGTGCCTTGATTTCGTCGGCAAGAGTGAAATCCACGCACTTTTTGAATATATCTTTCGCTTTTTCCACAGGTTGCGGTTTTACTTCCACGTTCTCGCCAAGTGCTTGAAATTGATGATTGCAGTTTTTCGCATATCGTGTCCGTCAATGCCGGTTCACTGCCGCGGATTCTGCTATGAAACGGAAATGTATTAAAAATTTCATTTTTTTCGATAAACAGGCCGGTGTTTTTTGTCTGGCCATCAGGTGGTTCTCTGTCGGGATGTCCGGCAAACACAGGAAAGCAATCATGGGAAAAAGAGGATGGTTTTTATGGATGAAGTGATTCTGGTTACGGGTTCTACCGGCTTTATTGGTTCGCGGCTGGTGGAAATTCTCGTAGGGCAGGGGAGCCGGGTGCGGGTGCTGCTTCGCCCTGAAAGCCGCAGTGCTTCGTCGGCGCGTCATGGCGCGGGAGTCGAGGAGGTGCGCGCCGCATATGGCGACGCGGAGGCGCTCGGCCGCGCGGTTTCGGGCGTGGCCTCGATCATCCATCTGGCCGGAGTGACCAAGGCGGCCGATGAAGCCGGATTTCTGGCGGGCAATGTGACGCCGGTCGAAAACCTGCTCGAAGCGGTGAGGCGGCGCAATCCGGGGCTTCGCCGGTTTCTGCTGGTCTCGTCGCTCGCGGCCTTGGGGCCAGCTTCGTCGCCCGCGCCGGGAGTCCGGGAGTCCGACCAGCCTCGTCCGGTCAGCGCCTACGGGCGCAGCAAGCTGCTCGGCGAAGAGGCCGCGCGGCGGCACGCGGGAAGCGTTCCGCTCATCATCGTCCGGCCGCCAGCGGTGTATGGGCCGGGAGATCGCGATATTCTGGAGGTGTTCGCCATGATGAAAAAAGGGTATCTGCTCTCGGCTGGTTCAGGCAAGAGGCAGCGCTTCAGCATGATTCACGTCGATGACCTGATCGAAGGCACGCTTCTGGCGCTTCGTTCGGAAGCCGCCGCCGGTCAGGACTATTTCATCACCTCGCCTCGCGGCTACGCCTGGGACGAGGTTATCAACGCGGCTCGTCCGGCGCTCGGATTCCGGCGGCTCATGCGCATCGACCTGCCGAAGCCGCTCGTGTTTGGGCTGGGCGCGGTGCTTGGCGGCGTCGCCCGGCTGACAGGCCGCCCAGCGCTCATCAACCGCGACAAAGCCAACGAGCTGGTGCAGGACTACTGGGTATGCAGCCCGGAAAAAGCGCAGCGCGACCTCGGCTTCACGTCGAGTATTCCGCTGAATGAGGGCGTTGCGGAAACGCTGCGGTGGTACCAGCAGCAGGGGTGGCTGTAAGAGAATTATGAATGATGAATTAAGAATTATGAATTGAAGAGGGGGGACTCCGAGGGCAAAAACCCGGTTGTCGCAGATTCTGTCCACAGCGTCCACAGCGTCCACAGCGTCCACAAAGTCCACAAACACAAAGCCCACAAAGTCCACCGTCGCTCTCTTCAACTGAAAATTCGCTGCATCAGCTTGAGCAGCGTGAATTTGTCGTCGGGCGAGGGGATGATGCCTTTGAGGGCGGCGTCGGCTTCGCGCAGGGCGAGAAGGGCTTTTTCGGTTTCGGCGGCGCTGAACACTCTGGCGTAGCCGATGAAGTTTTTGGCGAAGAACTCCTGGCGCCCGTACATGCCGAGCGCGGCGGCGGTTTCCTGGAGCGAGAGCCGCTGCAAGCCCGGCGTCTGAAGCTTCCAGATTCGCAGAAAGAAGGTGGTCAGGTAGCGCACGATGTTCATGAGTCCCTCCTTCTGCCCCTCCTGCTCCATGATCATCAGCGCGACGCCACTGCACTGGCGGAGATTTTTGGCGACCACCGCTTTTTCAAGCTCGAAGACGTTGTACTTGCGCGAAATGCCGACGCAGTCGCAGACGTCGTCGAGGGTGATGCGTTTGTCGGGGCGCTTGTTCGAGGCGTAGAGGGTGAGCTTCTCGATCTCCTGGCAGATAAGTCGCGATGACGGCTCGATGTAGCCCGCGAAGGTTTTCAGCGCGTCTGGTTCGAACTCCCATCCCGATTCCCTCGCCCGTTCTGCGGCGAAGATATCCGCATTTTTGATGGCCCCGAACTCATGACGAAACGCCTTGAGATGCTTGTACGGGGCTTTTTCAAGCTCTTTTTTCTCGACCTCGTCCGCATCGAGCACGAGCACCGAAAACGAGGGCGGATCGGCGAGATAGCGCAGGAGCGACTCATCCTGCTGCTGCGCCGCATCTTTGCCGGTCACTTTCTTCAGCTTGTCGAACTGGCGGACGACGATCATCTTCTTTTCGGTGAACATCGGGTACTCGGAGGCCGCCGAAACGATCTGCCCGAGGGTGACGTCGGGGCCGTACAGGAGGAGCGTGTTGAGGGCGGCCTCGTTTTCCGATGGGAACAGGGCCGCCTTGAGTTGCGCTTCGACCTCCTCCTTGAGCCAGCTTTCCGGCCCCTGCAAAAAATAGACAGGGGCGATCTTGCCTGATGCGATCTGTTTTTTCAGGTCAGCCATGCGTGGTCAGCGGGACAGGCTCGGATCAGAAGGGCAGGTCGTCCTTCTCGAACTCCTGCGCGCCGCCGGACGAGGGGCGCTCGCCGTAATTGCCGGACGGCGGTTCCGGCTTCGACGGGCGCGAATACTGCTGCCGTTCCTGCGGGTAGGATGACTCGCCCATGCCGCCTCCGGATTCTCGGCCAGAACCGAGCATCTGCATGTCGCTGCACACGATTTCGGTGGTGTACTTTTTTTCGCCGGTCTTGCTGTCGTCCCACGAGCGGGTCTGAAGGCGGCCTTCGATATAGACCTGCCGACCTTTCTTGAGGTACTGGCTGCAAATGTCGGCCAGCTTGCCCCAAACGACGATGCGGTGCCACTCGGTGCGCTCCTGGAAGTTGCCGCTGCTGTCCTTGAATCCTTCGGTGGTCGCAAGGTTGAAATTGACGACGGTCTGGCCAGATGCGGTTTCGCGGCGTTCGGGATCGTTGCCGAGGTGACCGATCAGCATTACTTTGTTCAAGCCTCTTGCCATAGTGTTGTGCGGGATTTATGCGATTCTCTTGTTGCTGTTTTTGAACAACAAGCTACATGATTATTCGCTATTGTTCAAGTCAGGCGGAGAAACGGTTGCCGTTGATGACCGGGCCTTCGCGGCAGAGCAGGATGCTCTCCTTTTCGCCGTCGGCGTTGCTGAGTTCGACCATGCAGCCGTAGCAGATGCCGACGCCGCAACCCATGACCGATTCGAGCGACAGTTCGCACGCAATGGCGCGATCCTTGCAGAAGCGGGCGAGCGCCTTGAGCATCGGGTTGGGGCCGCAGGCGAACACCTTGACCCGTCCGGCGTCTGACCGTTCAGCCAGATGCTTTTCGAGCAGCTGGACGACATTGCCGTGCAAACCCTCGGAACCGTCGTCGGTCGAGGTGGTGACGCAGGAAAGACCGGCGGTCAAGAGATCGGACTTGCTTCTGCCTCCCACCAGGTGATGGAACGGAATTCCCTCCGAGGCCAGCGTTTTTTCGAGAAACAGCATCGGAGCGGTGCCGATGCCACCGGAGACGCAGAGCGCGGTATCGAAATCTCCGGTGCCGGTGCCGAACGAGTTGCCGAGCGGGCCGAGCACAAGGAGGCTCTCGCCGCACGACGCCTCGCAAAGCAGAGAGGTGCCGCGACCGACGTTTTTCACCATGACATCGATGGTGTCGCCCTGCACGTTGTGGATGCAGAAAGGGCGCCTGAGCAGCGGCTGATCGCCAGCGCTGACCTTGATGTTAACGAAGTTTCCCGGCCGGGCCGTAGCGGCGATTTCGGGGCAAGGCATAGACAGGATCGAGACATCCTCTCCCGCTGGTCGAATGGCTATGATGTGGGTTCTGATGTCGGAAATGGTGCTGGTCTGAAGCATGGGAGAAGCGTCCGGATTGGATTTTCAGGCGAGCGGGAGGATTTCAGCAAGCCGTTTTCCCGCTTTTGAAAAGTATCTGACAATAATTAAGAGTCCTGACCGCGATTTTGCAAATCGGTTTTCCCTGCGGATGCTTGGAATAAACAGGTTAAGCGATTGATTGACAATTATATAGTGAGTTCGAAAGGGCGTTTGTGAGTCGCTGTGCCGCGGGATGGCGCTTTTGCGCGGGGCTGTTGTGAAGATTGTTCCTTTGCAGAATGACAGGAGAAGTATATCTTTACGATCTTGGCTGTACAATAAACTTCCAATGCCTGGTTCATGCGTATATTAACTTTTACTGGTAAGGGTGGTGTGGGCAAGACGAGCGTCTCGGCCGCCACGGCAGTTCGTCTTTCCGAAATGGGTCATCGTACCCTCGTGCTATCCACCGATCCCGCCCACAGCCTTTCAGACTCTTTCAACCTCCAGCTTGGCGCCGAGCCGACCAAGATCAAGGAAAATCTTCACGCCATCGAGGTGAACCCTTACGTTGACCTCAAGCAGAACTGGCATTCGGTACAGAAGTACTACACCCGCATTTTCATGGCCCAGGGCGTCTCGGGCGTCATGGCCGACGAGATGACGATCCTGCCCGGCATGGAGGAGCTGTTCTCCCTGCTCAGGATCAAGCGTTACAAATCCGCCGGTCTGTACGATGCGCTCGTGCTCGACACCGCGCCCACCGGCGAAACGCTCCGCCTGCTTTCCCTGCCCGACACCCTCTCGTGGGGTATGAAGGCGGTCAAGAACGTCAACAAATACATTGTCCGTCCGCTCAGCAAGCCGCTGTCGAAAATGTCGGACAAGATCGCCTACTACATTCCTCCGGAAGATGCCATCGAGTCGGTCGATCAGGTGTTCGACGAGCTCGAAGACATTCGCGAGATTCTGACCGACAACGTCAAATCGACCGTCAGGCTGGTCATGAACGCCGAGAAGATGTCGATCAAGGAGACCATGCGCGCCCTGACCTACCTGAACCTCTACGGTTTCAAGGTCGATATGGTGCTGGTCAACAAACTGCTCGATACACAGGAAAACAGCGGATATCTCGAAAAGTGGAAAGGTATCCAGCAGAAATACCTCGGAGAGATCGAAGAGGGCTTTTCACCTCTGCCGGTCAAAAAGCTGAAGATGTACGATCAGGAGATCGTCGGCGTCAAGTCTCTCGAAGTTTTTGCTCACGATATTTATGGGGATGTCGATCCGTCGGGCCTCATGTATGACGAGCCGCCGATCAAGTTCGTTCGCCAGGGCGATGTGTACGAAGTGCAGCTCAAGCTCATGTTCGCCAACCCCGTCGATATCGATGTATGGGTAACCGGTGACGAGCTGTTCGTGCAGATCGGCAACCAGCGCAAGATCATCACGCTCCCGGTCAGCCTGACTGGTCTTGAGCCTGGCGATGCCGTATTCAAGGACAAATGGCTTCACATTCCGTTCGATCTCGAAAAACAGGGGCACCATCACCGCACGAGAGAGTATAACAAGGTTTAATGCGGGGCCTGGTTCTGTTTGAGCATAGATATTTTTTTTGTTAGCTTTGAGGCATTCTCATTTTACAACTTTACACTATAACCAGTAGCCGGGAGCTGTGCAGGCAGCCGGTCAAAAGGAGGATACAATGTCAGAGTCGTATCAGAAACTTCGCAAGGACTTCAAGGAACTCGATTTCACCGACAGGCTTACCTTTCTTGCGGAAAGTCTGCTGCTGACCGGTCAGAGCGCCATTGTTGGTGGTCTTGAGGTGGCTGGCAGTGTTGTAGAAACGGTTACGGGAACGGTTGGATCTTTGGTTGATGCATCTGGTATCAGCAATATTCTTGGTGGTTCGGGTGGAGTTGTCGGTGAAACCATCGATCGCGTTGCGATTACCGTGAAGGACGTGTCCCGCTCGGCTGGTGAGCTCTACAACGACGCAGTAAAGAATGTCGAAAACGCGACCAGTAACGCAGCAAAAGCGGTCGGTGATGTTGGAGTTTCGGCTTCCGAGGCTGTCAAAAACATTGCCGGCTCGTTCCAGAAAACCTCCGGGAAACAGTAAGGTTGTTTTTCGGAAACCGCTTCCAGAGCACAGGGGAGGTTAGCCCATAAAATCTTTTATTTGTGTTTTTTCGTTTATTCGATTATTTTTGTCCTAAAGTCTCGATTTTCATTTTTGTTTTTTCCGTCAATTAAATTCCAAAAGGAGGAGTTATGAGTGGAGGAGGCGTCTTTACCGACATTTTAGCCGCCGCAGGCCGTATTTTCGAGGTTATGGTCGAAGGTCACTGGGAAACCGTCGGTATGCTTTTTGACTCGCTGGGCAAAGGCACCATGAGGATCAACCGTAATGCCTATGGTTCCATGGGTGGTGGTAGCCTTCGTGGTTCTTCCCCCGAGGTATCCGGCTATGCCGTTCCTACCAAAGAAGTTGAATCAAAGTTTGCCAAATAAGCAAACCGTTCAGCCGATTTTTAAAAGCAGTGACAGGTTTTCCACCTTCACTGCTTTTTTGTTTACAACCCCTCCGCATGCAATTCCGACTTTCTGGCAGCTCCCTGCCGCTGACTGGCGTTCGGAAGCCATTTCCTGCTTTTCTGTCTCTCTTATTCCTCTCTCTTTGTTACGTAATTTATTTTTGTTTTCATATTTTAATCGTTCGGTATTCCATCGGTGATGAACGGATATTACAGGTAACGTGACCGGAAGCGGTAAATGGCTAATATTTCTCTCTATATCTCGGGGCAGACAGAGCTGGAAGATGTCTCTGAGTTTTTTCAGAAGCGGTTGATAGGGGAGGGTGAAACTCCGATCGCTTTTTTTGACGGGGTGTTTTACGAGTCCCACCAGGAGCGGGTGGGCAACATTGTGTATCAGGATTACCTGATCTATACTGACAAGGCGCTTTACTTGTGGGCGAGGGGGGCCTCAAAGGATTTTCTCGATCGATTCAGCCTCGGCGCGGTATCGGTCAACAGCCGCAACAAGGACAGTGCATTTGCGACCATGAATCTCAAAATCCGTCGCGAAGGCAAGGAGCCGATCTTTGTGATTTTCGACATGGTCGAGATTCGTGAGGCCGATACAATCGTAAAACTCCAGACTCTCGTTGAATCGATCATCGAGGATTATCTCGGAATCAATTACCGTCAGGAAATTCCCCAGGATACCGCAGGCAGAATTTTTCAGGCAGCAAGAACCGTCTGTCCGCCAAGACAGCTCACTCTTCAACTTGAAACGCCGCAGGCTCCAATGCCTGATGCTGGCATTGGCTATGGGCAGGATCTGCTTGAACAGTACCGTGCCTCTACTGGTTACGATCAACCGCAGACGCCCTATCCACCTTATCAACCGCCAGGTACTGCCGGAGCCCGTCCTCGCTCCATGGGGCCGCAAGATGCCATGCGCGGTCTCGAGTCGATGCTGCCGACCGATCCCGCATCACTGAAACGGATTGCCGAACAGATCAAAAATATGGTTGGTGATGCTCCGTTCAAGATGCGCGACCAGGTGATGAAAGATTTGCAGCATGTGCCTGGAGATATGGCCACGGTGCTGACTGCCCTGAACGAGCTTCTCTCCAATATTGCCGGCAATCCTATGGCCGAGCGTTTTGTTATGAACGCGATCAAAACGGCCGTGGTCAACGACGGCGTGTTGGGCTCTCTCGGCAAGATCGTCAAAATGACCGGTTTTGGTAGCGGTAAAAAGAGCTCGAGGCAGGCACCGCACGAACCGGCCCGTGAGGATCATGGCGCCTCCAAGGCGCGGAAATCGCCGTTTGTTGAGGAAGAGCCGGATGACGATACCTCGACGATCCGCCGCAAAAAGATCAGTATCAAGGATGATGATGATCATATCGACGCCGATTTATTTGCAGGCAATGACGAGCCGATCACTTCCCGCGAGAGCCGTCAACCGGTTTCTCCCAGCACGCCGGATGACAGCGATTTTGGCGCGGGATCGGGTGGGCGCAGAAAGAAGCTCTCCATCAAGATGGAGGATGATAACGAGATCGCCCGGAAGCTCATGAGTTATGATGAGTCCGAACGCGACGCTCCTTCGCCAACTCCGGCTGAAGAGCCGTTTGTAGCACCGTCTGTCGGTATCTCTGAAAATGGATCCGGTATTCGCCGCAAGAAGCTTTCAGTCAAAGCCGAAGAGGGCAGTGGCGCGGAGGCGGATATCGCCCGGAAACTGATGAGTTATGACGAAGTCTCACGTGGCGCGGTCAGCACTGCTTTGTCTGACGAAGTTCAGGGAAGCGCCTTCAGCGAAGAGCAGCCTGAACCGGAGCTCCCTCGGAGAAAGAAAATTCAAATCAAGGCTGAAGTCGAGCCAGAGCTGGAGGTATCGCTTGAGCCCGGAGTCGAGTTTGGGCTGGAATCTGAGCAGGAGGAACCCGTCAGGAAGAAAATTCAGATCAAGGCTGAAACCGAACCAGAACCAGTGGCGCTACTTCAGTCTGAGCTCGAGTTGGGGGCGGAAGTGCTCTCTGACCCTGAAATAGAAGAGCCGGTGAAGAAGAAAATCCAGATCAG
>CAYZCF010000025.1:0-23054 GCA_964476855.1 uncultured Chlorobiaceae bacterium | reverse complement strand
GGTGTCGGACTGAAGATCTGAAAACGGCATGGAGGTATGATGATACGGCAAACAGTTTTTCTCGTGGTGGTTCTCTTGTTCTTTTCTATCCCGGTGGTCGCTCCGTTTGGCGTTGCCCGAGGGGGGGCTCCCCAGGGCGTTCCGGGCGGAGCGGGGATAGATGGCGAGGCGGTTTACAGGAGCCATTGCATGGTCTGTCACTCGCTTGCTCCGCCGCCGAAAGCCGCGCCGCCGATCAAGGGGCTGGCGAAGCACTATCGCGAGGCATTCGTGAGCAGGGAAGTGGGCGTGGCCTATATGAAAGCTTTCATGAAAAAGCCAGATGCCTCGAAAGCGATTTGCCACAAGGAGGCGATCGAGCGATTTGGGCTGATGCCCGCGATGACTCTTCCGGATGACGAATTGCAGGCAGTCGCGGCATGGATATGGGATCAGTTCGATCCGGCGATGACCGGCGGACATTGAGCCTTGACTGTGAGTTCAGGCGAGGGTCGATGGAACCGCGATAACCGTTCTTGGCGTCATAGTCGGCTCAGTGCCTCTCTGGCTGTGGCGTCTTTTCCGGAAAGGAGTGGGCCAGGTTCTCCCCCCTCCTTTCCGTGTATTTGCAAGGGTACCGCTAAAAACTTATTGCACACTTCGATTGCCGCGGTGGGTAATGCTCGAAATCCTCATGTACGCCGTGTACATTCCGGTTTCTGTGCTCCGTCCGCATTGCATTCGTACTGCTCTCATCACATTTTTTAGCGCTCCCCTCAAGGCAGTTCACCTCGCACGGTACGGTTGCGTAACGCGGCGGTAAATCTGGCGAAGAGAGCTGTTTATCAAGCGCTACTGCACGAGCAGGGCGTCCTCAATCATACCTAACGGGGCTGACGACCGGACAACCGGAGCCTGCTTACAGGAAGTCAACCAGTTATGTGCAACATACGAATCATCCGCAAGAGAAGCTGTGGCGTGCTCATGTTGCTTGCGGCCGTGGGCGCGGCCATCGAGGCGCGGGCGGAGACGCAAGCGTCGGAGCTCGACAAGATCGTCGTCAGCGCTACCAAAACCCCCCACACACTTGGCGATGTGCCGGTCGATGCGGAGGTCATTACGCGGGAAGAGCTGCTGCAACGAAACGTCCAGACAGCCCAGCAGGCGCTCGAACAGACGACCGGGCTGTACATTGGCAAAAATTCTAACGGCTGGGGCAGCAAGGGTACGGTCGGCATGTACGGACTGGTCGCGAAATACAGTCTCGTGCTGGTCGATGGGCAGCGGCTACTGGGTGGCCATCAGAACGCCATCGATTTGCAGCAGATTTCCGTCGAGATGATCGAGAGGATCGAAATCCTCAAGGGCCCTTCCTCGGCGCTCTACGGCAGTGATGCCGTCGGTGGCGTGGTCAACATCATTACCCGCAAAGGCGCTGACAAGCCGGAGTTTTCAGGATCGCTGGCGATGGGGTCGCGCGGAACGGCGATTGGCTCGATCTCCGGCGGAGCGGGCAGCGAAAAGCTGAAAACCCGGTTGAACTACACATACCGCGAGTCTGACGGTGTCAACAAACATGCCGACAGCTATGACGAGCACATCCTTCAGGGCACGATGTCACTGCGTCTTGCCGACAAGGCCGAACTCACCCTCAACCCTTACTATTCGTTTCAGGATATGCCTGATCAACAGACAACGCAGGAGCGCTACGGAGTTCATGCGATGCTCGACTGGAAGCCGGACGATGTTTCATCGCTCAAGCTCCGGGGATCGCTGTTCGATTTCAGCTACAAGACCCAAACGGACGATACCGTGCTCGACAACTACGAACTCGAACTGCTCTATTCGCGCCTGCTGCTGGACAGACATCTGGTGACCGGCGGTTACGGGTTCTGGAACGAACGGCGGAACTATGTGCCCCGGCTCGCTCAGAACAGCAAGATAGAACAGACCCTGAACAGCTTTTATCTGCAAGACGAGATCGATCTTTCGCCCGTCGTACTGGTGCTCGGCGCTCGTGTCGATTCTCACGAGCGGTGGGGAGACGAAATCAATCCGAAAGCGAGCGTGATGTACAAGGCCAGCGATGCACTCAAATTCAGGGTTTCCGCTGGTCGGGCATTCAAGGCTCCAACCCTTTTGAGTCTTTACGATGAGTGGATGATGGGTTCGATCACGGTGCATCCGAATCCCGACCTGAAGCCTGAGAAATCGGTGGGCTACCAGGCGGGGGTCGAATATGCTTTCAGCCGCGACATCGTCACGAAGGCGACCTGGTTCCGGAACGATCTCGACGATATGATCAAAAGCACAGTATCGAGACGCGGCGGGGCGATGCACATGGATTACGAGAACATCAACAAGGCGATGACGCAGGGGGTCGAGCTGAATCTCGATGCGCGGTTCAGCAAAGCCGTTTCTGCGAAGCTCGGCTATACCTGGCTCGATACCGAGGACAAGAACAGCGGCAAGAAGCTGACCTACAGCCCGTCAGGCAAGTTCTTTTCCGGCCTGGATTTCAGGATCGCGCCAGCTGGTCTTTTGCTCGGTCTGGAGGCCAGTTACACCGGCGAGCGTTATACCGATGCGGCCAATACGGAAAAGCTTGGCGGCTTCTGGGTCTGCAATGCGTCACTGACAAAAAAGTTTACCGAAAATGCCGAGCTGTTTGTCCGGATCGATAACCTGTTCGGAGAAAAGAATATCACTGATGAATACGACCTCGATGGAACGGAGTTTCTCGCGGGGATGAGGGTGAAGCTCTGACAGACGCGTCACCTCTTTTTCCCGTTGCCCTGACGCAGGGTGGTACGTCAGGGCTTTTTATTCCGGATACAGGGTAGCGTGGCTAACCGGAAAGGTTTCTTTTTTTGTCAGTTTTATTCATTGTATAAAATCTCAATAATTGATCATGAACAACATTGGAATTTTCTGGGGGTCTGAAACCGGCAATACCCAGGCTGCCGCTGAAATGATCGGCAAATCGCTTGGTTTGCCTTCCAGCAACATCCGGAATATCGCCTCCGCGACTCTCGATGATTTTGCCGCTTTTGACGTGCTGATTATCGGCACCTCGACCTGGGGCGCCGGTGAACTCCAGAGCGACTGGGACTCGTTTTTCCCGAAGCTCCACGGCGCTGACTTCCGTGGCAAAACGGTCGCCTTTTTCGGGCTGGGAGACCAGGTGATCTATGCCGACTATTTTCTTGACGCGATGGGTATTCTCTATGACGAGTTTGCGGCCCGAGGAGCAACCATCATGGGCGCATGGCCCGACGAAGGGTACGAATACTCGTATTCAAGAGCCGTTCGCGATGGCGTTTTCGTGGGCTTGGCCCTCGATGCCGACAATCAGGACGATCTCACGGCCTCCCGCGTAACGACCTGGGCAGCCCAGCTCCGTCGCTCGCTGTAAAGCCTTTTGGCGCGACTTTTTCGCTTTTTCCGTTTGATCTCATTCAACCTTTTTCTGATTCAGGAGGTGATGCCACAAATCGCTGTTGTTCTGCTGTTCGAATTGACGATGTGGCAAAAGCCTCCGACATTTCTCCTTTGTGTCGGGGGCTTTTTTTATTTGCGCGGTTGTTCCTTGCGGATGCCGTCGGCAAGCGTTCCGGCGGTGCTGATGATCCAGGCTTCGAGATCGGGATCGGGGAGGATCGCGTCTGGCCGGTAGCGAACGCGCTTGCCGGTTTCCACCACTGACGCGACACCCCTGCCGATGATGTCGATCTGGAAGCGCTCGCTGAAAGAGACCAGCAGCGGAATGACGATGGCGCGATCATGCTGCTTCAGTATCCTTCCGATGGCCGCCGAGGTGCTGTCGGGGCTGTAGTGGGCGACGTGGCCGCACCAGGCGGTCGTAAAGCCTGCGAATCCGCCCTCCGCGCACGCTTTCCGGCCCGTCTGTTCAAACGTCCGCTCCCATGTTTCCTGGAATGGCTCCGATCCGTAGCCGACAAGCACGAGCCCCTCCCGTGACGGATCGTCCGAGAGCGTTCCGGCTCGTCTCAGCACGTTGGATGCAAGCAGGCCGGAGAAATCGAGGGTGGCGGCCTAGTGGGTTAGGGCGGCGGGTATGGAGCGCTCGATCCCTTCGAGCCGCATCTGTTCAAGGGTGGCCGGATTCTCCTTTTTGCCGATGATGGTCGGAATGTCGTCGAACACATGCGCACCGGTCGAGAGGAAAAGCGGGATGACGACGATGTCCGAATAGCCGTTGCGGTCGAGCGCTTTGAGCGCCGTCGAAATCGATGGCTCGGCGTGCTCCATGAAGGCGGTCGAAAGGGTGTCGATGCCGTCGATGGCGCGGATTCTGGGCGCGACGCGCCGTTCGAGTTCGAGCAGGTTTCGCTTCCATCCGGATGAGCGCGAGCCGTGATTGATGAGCAGCACGGCGATTTTCTGCCTGTTCGCGGGTGAATCGCCGGAGGGTTCGGCTCGTCGCTCACTCTCGGTACAGGCCGTGAGGGCGACGAGCAGGAGCGAAAGAAGGTATCGCACCGGATGGGTCGGGAGGCGCATTGGCGTGATTCGGTTGTATGCCGGGCGGCGGCATGATTCGTGCACGGATTGTTGCGGTTTTACCTACATCTGCTGCATCACCAGGGCAATGAGCGGCGGCAGCGCTCCAGCGGCGATGAGCCACTTGCCTCGCCCCGGCAGGCCGTTGCGTCCGCGAAGCATGAGTATGCCGGTTGCCGTGATGACGATCAGCATGAGCGCGAAAAGGTCGGAGACCCATTTCCACCACTCCACGCTGTTGCGGTGCAGCACGTTGACCTGGTAAAAGAGCGGGCGTCGCGATACCTGCTCGTAGATTCCTTTGCCGCTGCCGAGCTCGAGCAGCATGGTTGCGTTTTTGTAATAGATTTTCACCTGCCGGTCTGAGGGAAAGTCGTAAAGACGGAACGACTGCTCTCCGGCCAGAGCGCTGAAGCGTTCGATGCTGCTCGCGGTTATCTCGTTTTTCGCGTAACCGCGATCGAGGTTGATCTCTTTTTTGGTGACGATGAAATCCGGGTTCCAGTCATCGACATGATTGAGCGCAATGCCGGAGAGGCTGTAGGCGATGATAAGCGCGGCAAAGAAGTAGCCGAGGTCGCGATGCAGGATGTTGTTGATTCTCCTTGCGTTATCGAACGGTTTCATGGCGTGGGCGATTATGGTCTGGTTTTGGCGTTCAGGGTTTCGATCTCCGTTTTCACGGCCTTGACGATCCACTGTTCGATAGCCGGATCCGGCAGCAGGGCGTCGGGCTTGTAGCTGACGCGCTCTTTTCCGCCATCAGCCTTTTCGATGCCTCCGCCGATGATCCGCACCTGGAAGTTCTCGTCGAAGGCCACCAGCACCGGAATCACGAGCGCCCGCTTTTTGCGTTTCAGAATTCTGTTGATCGCCGTGGTGGTCGAGTCCGGGCGGTAGCGGGCGATATGGCCGCACCAGCCGTGCATCAGGGCGTCGATGCCGGTTTCCTGCCGCACGGCTTGTCCGACTTTGACAAATAGCTCGTTCCACTCTTTTTCGTACTCCTCGTCGCCGTAGCCGATCAGCACGATTCCCTCGTCAGCGGGATGTTTCGACAGCGCCCTTGCCCGGCGAACGACATTTTGCCGCAAAGCGTCGCCGAAGTCGAGCAGCGGCGTCATGCGGATGGCCGCTTGCGGCTTGTAGCGCTCGATCTTTTCAAGCTTCAGGGTTTCCATCGAGCGCGGATCCTCCTTCTGGCCCATGATGGTGGGCAGGTCGTCGAAGGAGTGCGGGCTGACAGTCAGGAAGAGTGGCACGACGACGACGTCGGTGAAGCCTTCGCGGTCGAACTCCTTCAGGCGTGTGGCGATGGAGGGTTCGGTGTACTCCATGAAAGCGGTTCTGACTGCGGTAACGCTGCCGCTCGTAAGCATTGCAGGGGCGACCCGCTGTTCGAGGTCGAACAGGGCGTTGCGCCAGCTTTCGGATGGCGAGCCGTGGCTGACCAGCAGCACGGCGGTTTTTCGCGGGCCGCGCGGGTCGGTCGTTGCCGCCGGATCCTGTTTCCTGGAGCAACCGGCGAGAGCGGTAAAAAGCATCGCAACGAAAAGCAGCAGCCGGGCAGCCGACCCGCGGCCTGCCGCATGGAGCGTACACAGTTGATTGGGCATTGGTGTTTTCAGATGGTTGAATGGATTGATTTGACAGGGTCTGGATTGAACGATGTCGGTCATGATTCATCTCGCCGGTCAGATGAGATTGAAGAGCAGCGGAATGTTTACCGTGAGTCTGCCGAGGCCGAAACCGGTTGGCGGCGGAAACGGAGCAGCTTTCCGGACAGCGGCGAGCGCAGCGTTGTCGAGCGTGGAGAAGCCCGATGACTTGACGATGCTCGTCGAGATGACGGCCCCATCGCTTCCGATGACAACGTTCACGATTACCGCGCCCTCCTGCTGGAGGCTGCGGGCGAACGGCGGATAGTGTTTTTTCGCCTCGATCCGGCTTCGCACGATCGACAAATAGTTGCCGGATTGGGAAGCAGGAATAGCCTGCGGCGTACCGGCGGAGGCGCTTTCCGCCGCAGGTTCCTGCCGGATGCATGGAGGAGAGGCATCCGGTGAGGTTGTTGACGCGGTTGCCGGAACGGGCTTCTGCCACGCCGGTTTCATGGCTTGTTCCTTTCTGGCTGGGTGTGGCGTGGGCTTTGCGGTTTGCGTCGGCTTTTCGGGGCGCGCAACCGCCGAGGTCAGCGAAAGATCGATGCTGGGCGCGGTGGGCGCGGTTTCCGTGCGAGTCGTGAACACGAACGGAATCAGTGCCGCCAGGTGCAACAGAATCGAGGCGCTGAATACCCCCTGCCGTATCCGTTGCGCGGTCATTCGGGTTTACGCTTGTCGGTCACGACGGAAATGCCGGTCGCTCCCGCCTGTTTGGCCTTGTCCATCACCTCGATGACCCTGCCGAAATCGACCGTTTTGTCCGAAAGCAGATGCACCGTCTTGTCGGCCCTGCCGTTGAGCAGCGATGCGATCTCCGGCTTGAATCGCTGGCTGGAAACCGGCTGGTTGTTCAGGTAGAGGTGGTTGTTGCCGTCGATGCCGATGGTGATCTCCGGCTCCTCGCTCGTCACAGCCGAGGCGGATTCCGGCAGCCTGACCGGCAGCACGGGCTTGGCGTAGATCGAGGTGAGCAGGAAAAAGATCAGCAACTGGAACACGATATCGATCATCGGAGTGAGATCGATATAGCGCTTTTCCGGGAGGTTTTCACCGAAATCGATCATCGCCCGCCTCCAAGGTGCTTGAGGGCCTCCGTGCCGTAGTGTTTCATCTGCCACGCGAACGACTGGACCCGGTGTTCGAGGAAGTGGTGCGCCACCATTGCCGGAATGGCGATGGTCATTCCGGCGACCGTGGTGATCAGTGCCTCCCAGATGCCTCCCGCAAGCATCGACGGATCGATGCCGCCAGTCGAGGAGGAGATTTCCCGGAACGCATCGACCAGGCCGAGCACCGTGCCGAGCAGACCGAGCAGCGGGGCGATCCTGCCAACCAGCTCGATGACGTGCAGGTTCTGGTCGAGCCGTTTGAGTTCGGCTGAGCCTTTCAGGTTGATGACCTCCTCCAGTTGCTCTTTCGGTGCGCCTGCATGGCGAAGTCCCGCTTCGAGAATGGCGGCGACAGGGCCGGGAGTTGCCGCGGCGAGTTCGAGGGCGCGTTCGGTTTCACCTTTTTCGAGCAGATCGTGGATGGTTATGGCGCTTCCGGGCCGTCGTCCCGCAAGGAAAAAGAAGATGGTTCGTTCAAGAGCGAAGGCAAAAGCGATGATGGATGAGAGCAGCAGCGGGTACATGAGCGGCCCGCCTTTTACGAAAAGCTCCGTCATGGCAGTCGGTTGTATTGTAACAGTTTATGTTAGCCAATGCGTGCGCGCATGGCTGGTCGAGTACGTGTCTAATTTACATTTAAATTTATTTAAACAAAATAAAATTAAGCACCTCATCCAGCATCTTTCTCGACCAGATTCGCTGGTGGCAGGCGTGAGAGTCATCCCGGCAGCTTGTCACGATCCGGTGCGCATTGCCGGTGAAGCCTTTCAAGGCGTTATATTGCATCCGGCTTCAGGCTGATTTCGCTCATCCTTCACCGCAAAGGCGAGGGGTCAGTCGCTGACCGAAGGCGTTTCGCCGTATTGTGGTTCTGAACAGTTTTCGTGGATCAATTTTTTTTGCCGATGAATCTGAGTCAACGTTGCGGGCTGGTGATGCAGTCCGATATTCGCGCCATGTCGATCGAGTGCGCCCGGATGGGCGGCATCAACCTGTCGCAGGGGATTTGCGATACGCCGGTGCCGCCGGTGGTGTTGCAGGGCGCGGCGGATGCCGTCATGCAGGGCGTGAATATTTATACGCACCACACCGGCATCCGCGAGTTGCGCGAGGCGATTGCGGGCAAGCAGCGGCGCTTCAGCGGCGTGGCGTTCGACGCCGAGCGCGAGATCGTCGTCTCCGCAGGCGCGACCGGTGCGATGTACTGCGCGTTTCAGGCGCTGCTTAATCGCGGCGACGAGGTGATTGTCTTCGAGCCGTTTTACGGCTATCACGTCTCGACGCTCCGGGCGGTCGAAGCCGCGCCGGTGTTCGTGCCGCTCGATCCGTCGGACGGCTGGTCGTTCAGGATCGACGACCTCGAAGCGGCGATCACGCCGAAAACGAAGGCGATTCTCATCAACACGCCGGCCAACCCATCCGGCAAGGTCTTCTCGCACGATGAACTGACGCTGCTGGCGGAGTTCGCCATCCGGCACGACCTCTTCGTTTTCACCGACGAGATGTACGAGCATTTCGTTTTCGACGGCCTTTCGCATCTCTCGATGGCCGCGCTGCCCGGCATGAGGGAGCGGACGATCACCATCTCCGGCCTCTCCAAGACCTTCAGCATCACCGGCTGGCGCATCGGCTACGCCATGTGCGACGAGCGTTGGGCGGCGGCCATCGGCTACTTCAACGATCTCTTTTACGTCTGCGCGGCCTCGCCGCTCCAGGCGGGCGTCACGGCAGGACTTCGCTCGCTTGGCGACGACTACTATCGCGCTCTTTCGACCGAATACGCCGCCCGGCGCGACCGCTTCTGCGCGGCGCTCGCGGAGGCCGGTCTCGAACCGCATGTTCCGCAAGGCGCGTACTACGTGCTCGCCAGCACCGAGAGATTGCCCGGCGCGACGGCGCGGGAGCGGGCGATGCACATCCTGCGCGAAACCGGCGTGGCCTCGGTGCCCGGCTCGGCATTCTATCATGACGGCGGTGGCGAAAATCTCGTCCGCTTCTGCTTCGCCAAGGAGGAGCCCATCCTCGTCGAGGCGTGCGAGCGGCTGCAAAAAGTCCGGTTTTCTTGAACTTTCCTGAATTTCATGAAACATCCGTGCTGGTCAGGTTGTTTTTCTGAAAAGGTCAGTGACTCAAGCAATGCCCGCGTTTCGGTGCACAGATTTCACAGCTGACCGTTTTAATCAAATTTTCCGGAGTCCGATCATGGAAATTGAGCAAACAGTGATGGTGCAGTGTCCGTATTGCGCGCAGAGTTTTGAGGTGCTGGTCGATCTCTCGGCGGGGCATCAGGAGTATATCGAGGATTGCGAGGTGTGCTGCCGTCCGGTGAGTCTTGTGATCGACGTTTTCGAGGATGGCTCTGTTACGGTTGAAACCAGGGGTGAGGATGTCTGAAAAGCTTGCGGGGCATTCTGCGGAACAGGATGCACTGAATCTCCGGCAAGAGCTTGACGTGGCTAACCGGCGCATAGAAGCGCTTGAAGCTGAGCTTGCCAGACGCATCGAACAGGAAAAACATATCCGCCACCGGGCGGATGCCTTCAGACTCTGTGCTCACGGTATAGCCATAGGTTTGCCAGGTGTCAATGTTGTACTGACCTGTAATGAAGCGTTTGCGCGTATGCGGCGTCAGCCTGTCAAGGAGATCGAAGGTTCTTCAATCGTCAGCCTGTATGCGCCAGAAGACCAGGAAACGGTCAGGAACAATTTGAAGGTAACTGACTGCACAGGGTTTTGCAGTTACCAGGCCAGGATGATGCGCAAAGATGGCACCATTTTTCCGGTTCAGATGGATGTGGTGGGGGTAAAAGATGAGAATGGGCAGCTTATCTACAGGATCGCCACCGTGCAGGACATTACCGAACGGCTCGAATCGCAAAGAGCCTTGCGCGAGAGCGAGGAGCGCTTCCGCTCGGTTGTGGAGTCTGCGCCGGACGCCATTTTCATCCAGACCGGCGGTTGTTTCGCTTACCTGAACCGCTCCGCGATCTCGCTGTTCGGAGCATCGAAAGCGGAAGAGATTCTTGGACGGCGGATCGTCGATCTGATTCATCCCGATTACCGCGATCTTGTTGCCGAAAGAATCCGCCAGCTCAACAAAAGCCAGCAGGGAGTGCCGATTCTGGAAGAGCGGATTCTCCGTCTCGACGGCAACGAGGTCTATGTCGAGGTTTCCGCCGTGCCGTTCACCTTTGCCGGTCAGCAAGGCGCTCTGGTCTTTCTCCGCGACATCGACCGCCGGAAAAAGGCTGAAGAGGAGCGCGCCGGGCTGGAGCATCAGCTTTTCCAGTCGCAGAAGATCGAATCGATTGGCCGGCTGGCGGGCGGCATCGCCCATGACCTCAACAATCTTCTGACGCCGGTGCTCGGGTATTCGGAGATGCTGTCGCACGCTTTTCAGGAGACGGACAAGCTCCACAAGCGCATCGACGTCATTCACCATGCGGCGCTCAGGGCCCGCGATCTTGTCCGGCAGCTTCTTGCCTTCAGCAGCCGCCAGTCGCTTGAGTTCAGGATGATCGACCTGAACGGGGTGCTCAGGGATTTCGAGCAGTTGCTCCGGAGAACCATCAGGGCTAATATCGATATCCGGTATCATCTGCACGAAGCGGCGCTGGTCATCCAGGGAGACGCGAGCCAGCTCGAACAGATCATCATGAATCTCGCGGTCAACGCCGAGGATGCGATGCCGTCGGGCGGCGAACTGCTCATGAACACCTCCACGCTGGTTATCGAGAAAGGGCAGGAGAGATATTTCGAAGGGTTGCCTGCCGGTAATTATGCCGTGCTGACTGTCACCGATACCGGCACGGGAATTGACAGAGAAGCGCGCGCCCACATCTTCGAACCCTTTTTCACCACCAAGCCCAAAGGGCAGGGCACCGGTCTCGGTCTTTCCACGGTTTACGGCATTGTGCGGCAGCACGGTGGCATCATCCAGGTGAGCAGCGAGCCAGGCGCGAGTGCTTCGTTCAGGATATGTTTTCCTCTCAGCGAGAGCGAACCTGAAGAGGTTCAGCCGGTCGAAACCAAGCCGCTTCAGGTGGGCAAAGGAGCGAAGGTGCTGGTCGTCGAGGATGACGAGATGGTTCGCAAATTTGTCGTGCAGGCGCTCGCTGAAGAGGGATTCGACATCCGTGAAGCGGAAGGCGGGGAGGCTGCGCTGGCGCTGCTTGAAAATGGCGCGTTCATGCCCGAACTGTTGCTGACCGATCTGGTCATGCGCGGCATGAACGGCAGGATGCTCTATGAAAAGGTGAAAAACATCATGCCAGGCATCAAGGTGATCTACATGTCGGGTTACACAAGGGATATCATCTCCCGGCACGGCGTGCTCGACGAAGGGCTGACATTCCTGCAGAAGCCATTTGCGGTTCCGGTGCTTCTCGACAAAGTGCGGGAGGTGCTGCAAAACGGAGGCTGACGCGGGCGGGACAAAAAAAGCTGAAACCGAAGCTGTAAGCCGAATTCTGTGAATCACCATCAGGTGGTGAAACTGCAGCCATTTATCTGATGCGGCCTACCCGAAAACTCTGCTCGGAGAACAGTTGGGCGGGCAACCCTTCTTTCCCGGAACCGGGAAAAAGCTTCCATATTTGGCCTTGCTTCGGGGAGGTTTTCATAGCGCAGGCCATTGCTGACCTGCCTGGTGGTCTCTTACACCCCCTTTTCACCCTTACTCCAGCCGGAGCCGGAGCGGTTCGCTTTCTGTTGCACTCTCTGTGACGGCCGACTTGCGCCGCCGTCCCCGGCCTTGAACGAGGTTCTCGACCGGCACCCTGCCCTGTGAAGTTCGGACTTTCCTCTGCATGGCGATGCCCTGCAGCGACTGCACGCTTGCGGTTTCAGCAAGGTCGATGAACATGCGCCGTGCCTTTACGGGCGGCCATAAAAAAGGAAACTGCCGAAAGGTTCTATCCGTTCGGCAGTTCATTTTTGGGTTTACTGCTGACCGCTGGCCGCAGCTTCTTCGAAGAGCCGTTCGTGCACCACAATGCGGCCACACGATTCACAAACGTAAAAACCGCCCTGCACGATCAGGGTATGGCGGTTGGTCGGCACCCTCGTGTTGCAGCCGGAGCAGGCCTGACGGTGAAGCTTTACCACGGCATTCTGCATCGTACCGCTCTTGAGGTGATCGTATTTGTCGAGCAGACGCTTTGCCTCCTGGGCGACCACCGCTCTCTGCTCTGCGAGGATCTCCCTGAGTTGGGTTATCTCTTCAGCGGTTTCAACAACGATGCTATCCAGCTCCTCTTTTTTCTGTCGAACCTGCTGGCCGAGGTCCTCCATCTGCTGCTGCAAGACATCGTCAGGCATCATCTCTTCGGAAATCTCGTCGTAACGGTTTTCCGCAATCAGGTCACGTCCTTTTTTCTGCAACTCCTGTGAGTGGTGCTCGGCCTGCGAAATGTCCTGAAGCTGGATTTCAGCCTGGGCGATCTCCTTCTCTTCATATTCGATCTGCTTGGAGAGTGCGTCGTACTCCTTGTTGTTGCGGGCCAGAGTCTGTTTTTCCTTGAATGATTTGATCTTTTCCCTGCAATCGGCAATAACACCGTTCAGGCGCTCCCGCAGTTTCTGATGTTCGTTGGCGATTTTCTTCCTGGCTTCGATCTGGCGAGAGGTGAACGCGAGATCCTCTTCGAGGGCGGAAATCTCTTCCGGCAGGCCTTTCTGCAGACTCATGATGCTTTCGATCATGTTGTCGATGTGCTGAAGGCGAACGATGAGATTGATTTTTGTATGATCCACTACGACACCGGTTTAGAAATTAAAAAGAAGCAAAAAAAGCACCTCTGTGGAAGGTGCTTGCCTTGTATTCAAAATTATTTCAGAACAACAAACGGGTGAAATTCCTGACTCCGATCTGTTTGCACATGAGATTCTTGCCTATTGTTGGTGCCCGAAAGGAGATTCGAACTCCTACACCTCTCGGCGCTCGCCCCTGAAACGAGTGCGTCTACCAGTTCCGCCATTCGGGCATGACCTTGTCAAAAAGGCTCACCGGCAAGATAAGCTTTTTTGACAATAATGCTAATTACTTGATCTCTTTGTGCTCGGTGTGCCTTTTCAGATTCGGGTTGTACTTCTTGAGAATGAGGCGCTCCGTCGTGTTCTTTTTATTCTTGGTGGTGGTGTACCTCGAAACAGGCACCCCTTCCTTTTTCGCTTCGGTGCACTCGAGCGTGATCACGATTCTGTTCTCTTTACCTTTTGCCATCAGTATCGTTGGTCGGTTAGTTATTTAAAGAGCAACGAATATACAGCAAGCGACCCTATTATGCAAGCACTGTCGTTTTTTTGTTTCGAGTGCAGGAAACGCTATTATTGATACTCTTTTCACCAATTTCCCAAAATCAAGACATATCGTGCTCGACAGTCATTTTTTCTCATTTTCCGATGGAACTCTCTGCTGTGAATCGGTCAAGCTCGACGAGCTGGCCATGCAGTTCGGAACTCCGCTTTTCGTGACCAGCCGTCAGAGCCTGGTCAGCCAGTACCGGGCTTTCGAGGAGGCCTTCGCCTCTCTGCCGCATTTTACCTGCTACTCGGTCAAGGCAAACTTTAATCTTTCGGTCATCCGCACGTTGGCCGAAGAGGGTTGCGGCTGCGACGTCAACTCGGGCGGTGAACTCTATCGCGCCCTCAAGGCTGGCGTGCCCGCCGAGAAGATCATCATGGCTGGCGTCGGCAAGAGCGATGCGGAAATCAAGTACGGCTTGACCTCCGGCGTGATGATGATCAAGGCCGAGTCGATCTCTGAGCTCAAGGCAATCAACAGCGTCGCCGAGCGTCTCGGCAAGGTTGCACAGGTCGGCGTCAGGATCAACCCGAACGTCACCGCCGAAACCCACCCCTACATCACCACCGGCGACAGCAAGGAGAAGTTCGGCATCGACGAAGCCGGACTTGGCGAGGTGTTCGAGCTGTTCAAGACACTGCCGAACCTCGAACTGCACGGCCTCGACATGCACATCGGCTCGCAGATTTTCGATCCGGAGTACTACGTCGCTGCCACGCAGAAGCTGCTCGAAGTGCTCGAATCGGCGCGGCACCTCGGTTTCGACATCAAATGGCTCGATCTCGGCGGTGGCTTTCCGGTCACTTACGATCCGCAGAAGCCCGCCACGCCCATCACGAAGTTTGCCGAAAAGCTCATTCCGATGCTCGAAGACAAAGGCGTCACAGTCATTTTCGAACCGGGCCGGTTCATCGCGGCCAACGCCTCGGTGCTGTTGACCAGAATTCTCTACCGCAAGCGAAACCAGATCGGCAAGGAGTTCTTCATCGTCGATGCGGGCATGACCGAGCTGATTCGCCCGGCGCTCTATCAGTCGCACCACGAAGTGCTTGCCGTCACGCAGCATGACAAGAGCGTCGTCGCCGACGTGGTCGGCCCGGTCTGCGAATCGAGCGATTTCTTCGCCCGCCACCGCATCATCGACGACGCTCCCGAAGGCGAACTGCTCGCCGTGCTCTCCGCCGGAGCCTACGGCTCGGTGATGGGCACCAACTACAACGGCCGACTTCGCCCTGCCGAAGTAATGGTCGATGGCGACGAGGTTACGCTGACGCGCCGCCGCGAAACCTACGAGCAGCTCGTACAGAACGAGTTGTAAAAGTGTGGAGGAAGTGAACTTTGCGGACTCGGTGGAGAGCGCGCATTCTTGTCCACTGTGTCCACAAAGTCCACAGCGTCCACCGAAAGTTTAAAAAGCAACCTGCCATGCGCCTCATTGCGTCGATCAGTCTGCTTTTCGCGCTCATGCTCGCAAGCACCCCATTGCCTGCCCGAACTGGCGCTGAACCATCGACTCGCGCCCTGGCCGACACGGTTGGGTTTGCGCATCGGGCCTGGCAGATGGATTCCGTGATGGCGCGAATCAAGGCGCTCAATCACGATGATCTGGTTCGTACGCAACAGCCAGAGGGAACCGCGTGGCGTGCGGCGATCTGTCCCCACGACGATTACGCATACTCAGGCTGGCTCTATCCGTCGGTGCTGCGGAACATCAAGGCAAAAACCGTCGTCATCTTCGGCGTGGCGCACAAAGCGTGGCGCTACAACCTCGAAAACCGGCTGGTATTCGACAGTTTCAGCTCATGGCGCGGCCCGTACGGAGCGGTAAAAGTTTCTCCGTTGCGGGATGAAATGATCCGCCGTCTACCTGCCGACATGGCTGTTGTGCATGATCCGATGCAGAGCGAGGAATATTCCGTCGAGGCGATGATTCCGTTTCTGCAACACCAGAACCGCGATGTGGAAATTATCAGCATTCTGGTGCCTTTCATGGATTTTGAACGGATGCAAACCATCAGTCGGCAACTGGCAAAGACGCTCTTTGCTACGATGAAAAGGAATAATTTGCGATGGGGTGAAGATGTTGCCATCCTTATTTCATCCGACGCGGTGCATTATGGTGACGAAGCGTGGGGGGGCAACAACTTCGCTTATTTCGGGACGGATGGCAGAGGCAACGCACTCGCCGAAGCGCACGACCGTGAAATCATTAGAACCTGTTTTGAATCGGAATTGAGCGAGAAAAAGATCGCCCGGTTTTATAGCTATACGACCGATTCCGATAATTTCAAGAAATCCAAATGGAGCTGGTGCGGACGCTATGCAATTCCTGTTGGCTTGTTGACCGCGCTCGATCTTCAGCGGCTCGAAAAAAGCGCTCCGTTAACGGGAGTGCCGATTGCTTATGCTACAAGCATAAGCAAGCCGCATCTGAAAGTCGATGATCTGCAAATGGGTGAGACGGCGATTGCCACGCAGAGGCATTGGGTTGGTTATGCAGCCGTTGGGTTTAGGTGAGGTTAATTGGATAGTGCTAACTTGAAGTGTTATTATGCGGTGGCTTTAGGCTCTGATTTAATATTGTAAATCTATCATTATGAATAGGCTGGATTCTGATAGTTCTTATTATCGCTCGCTACGCAAATTAAAGCTTGATGATGCGTTGCGAAACGCTGGTGATTATACTCGAATTATGTTGATCCGCGATGAACCGGTGCATGATTTTATTGTTAGAGATAGAATGCTTTTGAAAAAATATAAAATTACAGTGGCTGCATGGAATCTTTCAGAAGTCGCTTATCATGCGATAATGACGACGAATGATTATGGTAAGAATAGTAGTGATGATTTTTTGGCCTATGCTGTTAATGAGCATATTTTGTTTCGTGAAGCGATTTCTAAAAGAAATTATGATGCGACAAATAGAGAAGATATTTTGATGAGGATACTTGTAGGCTTGTCGCAACAACAGTTTTGGTATCAAGAGCCGTTATGGATAAAAGAGGAATTTAATAGGCAGGTAGAGATATTACACAAAATTCCTGAGTCTATATGTGCCTCTAAGTTATTTGGCTTTGAGAGTTTTGATGAAGTATTTAAGGAGGTTCTTGATATGTCTATAGACGACTTCAGGGCTGTTCTTATGCTGCTTCATGCTTTGAATATGGCTAAGGTTGATCTTTCAAAGGTGTCTCTTCCGCAGGATGTTATAAAAATTCACCCTTCTTTTACAGATAATAACCTATATAATGTTATTGATTTTTATAGCGCATCCTATAAGGATGTTAGAAGTTCTGGTTTTGGTATTAGAGAGAATTACCTTGCTTTGAAGCCAATAATTCTTACGGATCAAAAAGCTGTGGTTATTCCAGACGCTTATTTGATGGCTAAAAAAATGGCTGATGGTCCCTTGTGGGTTATAAGAGATTATTTTAGGAGTTTGCCTGATAAGAGTAGTCGGAATCGTTTCGTTAATGGATATGGTTATTTGTTTGAACGATATGTTGATGATATGTTAAAATCGCAGCTTTCTGATGATAAATATGAAAGGATTGAGGAGGATAAAATCGATAACAGGGCTGATTATTTTATAATGACGAGTAAGTATAGGGTTATTGTTGAGTTGAAGTCAGGTATCTTGCCTATGATGGCAAAAAAAAATGTATCCGGATATGGCTACTCTGAAAGATTATCTCGAAAAGTTGTCAGAAGGATTGCGTCAGTTAGATCAGACAGAAAAAGATTTTGTAGATGATAATAGGGAGACTGTTAAGTTATTAGTGCATTATGAAATGTTGTATATGTCTGATGTGTTGATTAGACCATATGTCGTAAAAGCATTTTTAGTGGGTGAACTAAATAATGAGAGGAATATATTTTTTTGTGATGTGGGTGAGTTGGAGTGGATGGTTTCGGTATTGGGTTCTTCTGAGTCTGAATTTGAAGAGATTCTTGCTCGAAAAATATTAAAGCAAAATGATGGGTTGCATAATATGGAGTTTCGTCAAATGATTCCTGAAATCACAGAGATGAATAATAAATATAATCATGAGACACTAAATCATTGGCAGAAGCAAATTCCTAATTTATATGAAAAAGTGAAGAGTTGTGATCTTTGATGTTGGCTTTCTGATCGTGTCTTAAGGTTTGTCAAAAATAATAAGGATATCAATCCTCTATTAAAGTATGAAGGACAGGATTGATGCCATAAAAAGTTTAAGCAATAATTTCACCTCCGCTTCAGATTTCTGAAAATCTTCAGCGTGGCTTCGGAGAGGTTGAGGGTGTAGAAGTGGATTCCTTTGACTTTGTGATCCAGCAGTTCCTGCACCTGCTTCGTGGCCCATTCGATGCCGATTTCGGCGACCTCTTTGTCATCCGACGCTTCGAGCACTTTGCGGAGCAGCTTCGACGGGATTCTTGAGCCGAGGGCCAGTTCGCCCATGCGGATCATCCCTTTTTTTGTCATGACGGGCATGATGCCGGGGATGATCGGTACGGTGATGCCTGCAAGCTCGCAGCGCTCGACGTAGTCGAAGTAGTCGCGGTTGTCGAAAAAGAGCTGCGTGACGATGTAGTCCGCACCCGCGTCAACCTTCTCCTTGAGGAATTCCAGCTCCTTCATGCGGTTCGGGGTCTCGGGGTGGCCTTCGGGAAATCCGGCCACGCCGATGCCCATCTCGGGGAAGTTCGCTTTGATGAATCGCACCAGGTCGATGGCGTGCGGAAAATCCTTGATCGCCTCTTCAAGCGTCGGAATATCGGCGGGCTTGTCGCCCCGGAGTGCCAGCACGTTGGTGATGCCGTGTTCGCGGTAGAGTTGCAGGACGCCTTCGATTTCGCTCTTCTCCGCGCCGATGCAGGTAAGGTGCGAAACGACCGTCAGGCCGGTCTCCTGCTGGATGCGGGTGACGAGGTTGTGCGTGCGCTCGCGCGTCGATCCGCCAGCGCCATAAGTGACGCTCACGTACGATGGGTCGAGGGGGCTGAGGTTCGAGATGGTTTCAAAGAGTTTGTCCCAGTCCTCCTGCTTTTTCGGGGGAAAAAATTCCAGGCTGAAGACCGGTTCGGTTCGTGCGTCGAGAATCTCTTTGACAAGCATCCGCGTAAGATTTTTTGCTGGTTGAACAGGAAATGACCGGAATATACTAAATTATGCTCTTGAATAGCTTCTGAAATAACCGCCATAAACCCCTGATTATGCGGTATTTCCTTCCGGCCTATCCCGCGGCGCGTCTGCTCGCTTGCGCCATCGCGGGAATCATGGCTGCCATCTCCATGCCCGTCGCGCCCCTTGTCTGGTTTGTCTCGGCTGTGGGTTTCTGTCTTCTTTCGTTCCTCATGTTGCTTATCGACGCGAAGCGATTCCCGCATGGCAAGCTCTCCGCGTGGTCGGTGATGTGCTACCTGTCGCTTGTCTTTTCTGCATTCGCGTTTCACGCCTCAGCCTCCTTTCGCCTCATTCCGTCTCCCTCGCTGCTTTCGTGGGTCGGGCGGGATGTGATTCTTTCCGGCACCATCGATGGCCGTCCGGTCGCGGGCAATGGCTTGACGACCATGCAACTGCGCGTGAGCGAGGTGTTCGAGAACGGGCGGACGGCGGGCGTTTCGGACAGGGCGAAGGTTGTCGTCCGGATGCCGGAGGATGAAAAGGCAAGGTTTCAGGAGGGCGATTTCGTAAGGGTGAAGGGTCGGCTCGGGCTGATTCCGGTGGCGGCGAACCGGGGGGAGTATGATCCACGATTTCAGAACCGGCTGAAGGGGATTCATGTGCAGATGTTCTGCGCCGGGCCGTGGAAGGTACTCCGGGAGCCGCCGAAACCTGGATTCTCGTTCATGGGAAGCGTCGTCAATCCGCTTCGGCGCTACCTCACGGAGGCGCTCGACCGGCACCTTCCGGAAGGGGACGAGCGGCAGTTCGTCAAGAGCATGATTCTCGGCGAGCGGGATTATCTCTCAGAGGAGCTGAACGATGCCTTCCGCCGCACCGGCACGGCGCATGTGCTGGCGGTATCGGGGCTGCATGTGGCGCTGCTCGCCTACGCGGTCAATCTCTGCCTGCAACGCCTGAAAGTGACGCCCGCCGGACGGTGGCTGGCGCTGCTCATGCTCGTCTCGATCATCGCGCTCTACAGCTTCGTGACCGGCAATGCGCCTTCGATCAAGCGGGCGGCGATCATGTCGGCGATGATGATTGGCGGCAGCACGCTCGGGCGCAAAAGTTACGCGGTGAACTCGCTGGCGGCATCCGATCTCGTCATTCTGCTGTTCGATCCGTTCGACCTGCTCAATCCCGGCTTCGTGATGACCAACGGCGCGGTGCTCGGCATTCTCGCCCTGTTTCGTCCGATCGCCGCGCTCGTGCCGGACGGCAAGGCGCTCTACCGGCGTATTCTCTATCTGGCGTGGGAGGCGTTCGCGGTGGGCTTGTCGGCGATGATCGGCGTCAGCCCGGTGATCGCGTGGTACTTCGGCACCTTTGCGCTGGCGGGCATCGTGGCGAACCTGCCGGTGGTGCTCTTCTCGAACCTCGCCATGTACGCGGCGCTGCCGCTTTTCCTGTTTCACGGCATCGGTGGCTGGATCGCATCGCTCTTCGGCGCGACCACCTGGTTCTTCGCCCGGCTGACGCTCTTTTTCACGGAGTGGTTCAGCCGGATGCCGTTGGCGAGTATCGACGTGCGGCCCGGTCTGTTCGAGGTGGCGGTGTTTTACCTGACCTTCGCGTTCGCGTTTCATGCTCTCGTCAACAGGTCGTGGGGGCGAGCGGCTGTCTCGGTGCTTGCCGGATTGAACCTGCTGCTCTGGCATGGGCTGTTCACTCCGACGCCGCAAGCGCCGCAGGTGGTGACGGTGAACCTGGGTCGGGAGATGGCCGTGCTCTTCTCGTCGGGCGGCGAAACCTGTCTCGTCGATGCCGGACGGCGAGAGGGGAGCTGGGAGCGGCTCCGGCGGCAGGCGCAAAGCTGGGGCTTGGCGACGCCCGCTGCGGCGGCGAGCATCTTTTCGCCCGATCCTGTGATGCAGCGCCTGCCGGTATCGTTCCTGCCGTCCGGCACGGGTGTCGCCGCACGCCGCACTTTTGTCGTCAGAAAGCTCGACGAGAAGGCGCTCCGTATCGACAGCAACTCGCGCTCGCTGCTGCTCGTGTCGGGGCTGAAGCGGCTCGAAGCGCAACGGGCGGACGGTGCCGACGTGGTCTTCTGGGTTCATCGCTTCACCGGCAAGGAGTGGCGGCGGCTCGACGCCTGGATCGCCTCGGCCCGCCCGCGCCGGATGCTGCTCGTGCCGGGACCTTTCATGACCGTCGCGCAACGCGAACTGCTGCGCCGCTACGCCGCGTCGAGGCCGCAAATCGAGGTGCGGTCGCGGAGCATGCAGACGGCGTGGTACTAAACCTTGTCGCTGCTGAACAGGTCGGGGAGGGCGAGGGTGTCGAGAATTTTGACCACCTCCGGCGGGAGGCCGGGCGGGTTGATTTTGCGGAGCACGGCGGCGAGAGTGGCGATCTTGCCCTCGATAGGCAGGAACCTGTTGACCACGACGATCTTGTTCTCCTTCACCCGGCAGTCTCCGCCGATGAAGCTGCCTTTTTCATATCTGACCTTGTGACCGGTTGAGACGATCGCCTCTTCGAGCAGGTCGAGCTGTTTCTGCTTTTTCATGCCGCCGGTCAGCTTACCCGTTCCGCAGAAGGTACTTGAGCACCGGGGCGGCGTGCAGCGCCTGGATCATCCCGCCGTCGAACACGATCTCGCGCAGGCGGTCGAGCGGCGTCAGGTGCACGGTGATCTCTTCGGTCGCGTCGAGCCGCTGCGATCCGGCGAGGCTCACCCCTTCGGCGAGGAAGGTGTAGCAGATGTTGTTCTGAAGCGCCGGATTGGCGCTCAGTTCCATCAACGGCGTCCACGCGCCGCCGCTGTAGCCGGTCTCTTCGAGCAGCTCCCGCCTGGCGCCGTCGAGCAACGACTCTCCCTCATCGACAACGCCAGCCGGAAGCTCCCACGACACCTCGCCGAGGCCATGGCGGTACTGCCGGATCAGCACGGCCTCGCGCTCCTCCGTTAGAGCCAGCACATTCACCCAGTGGGGAAACTCCTGCACGTAGTAGTCGTCAATCGTCCGTCCGCTCGTGAGCCGTACCTTGTCTTGTCGCAGGGTGAGCCACGGTCGCCGGTGGAGGTAGACCGATTCGAGCAGCTCCCAGCGAGCCGGATCGTTGTCGAAGCGCTCCTTCATCCGCGCATCCTCGGGTCGAGGGCGTCGCGAATGCCGTCGCCGATCAGGTTGAAGCAGACCACGGTCGAAAGGATCGCAACGCCGGGGAAGGTCGAAATCCACCAGTGGTTCAAGAGGCTGTCGCGCCCCTCGTTGATGATGTTGCCCCAGCTCGGCGTGGGCGGCTGGACGCCGAGGCCAAGGAAGGAGAGACCCGCCTCCGTGAGAATGATGCTGCCGATGCGGAGCGTGGCGGCCACGATCACCGGCGTGAGCGTGTTGGGCAGCAGATGGCGGAAGATGATGCGGCCGTTCGAGAGGCCGAGCGATCTGGCCGCGAGGATGAACTCCTGCTCCTTGAGCGAGAGCACCTGGCCGCGCACGATTCGCGCCACGCCCATCCAGCCAGTGAACGAGAGCGTGATGACGATCAGGTAGATCGAGTTGCCGAAGGTGGCGATGATGATGAGAATCAGAAACAGCGCCGGGAAGGCGATGAGCACATCGACGATCCTCATGAGCGTGTTGTCAATCCAGCCGCCGAAATAGCCCGACGAGATGCCGATCACCGTGCCGAGCGAGACCGAGATGAGCACGACGAGAAAGCCGATGGAGAGCGAGATTCGCGAGCCGTAGAGCACGCGGCTGAAGATATCACGCCCATATTGGTCGGTGCCGAGCAGGAAGGTTTTGGTGACGGCGAACTCCGGTTTGCTGCTGTTGCCGGACAGGTTGACGAGGTCGGCGAGCGGAATGCTTTTCTCCCGCATCCCCTGCCGGTAGAAAACCTCGCTGCCCTCGACGCGGTAGCTGTTGACGAACTTCAGGCTGTGCGTCAGGTTTCGCGCACGGAGCTTCTGGCTGTCGAGAATCAACGTGTTGGCCGCTCTGGAGGCCATGTCGCTGCCGGGTCTGAGCGGAATGACCACCGTCCGCTGCTGGCGCAATACCAGCGCGTCGAGGCGGGTTAGCGGTGGCTGATAGGCGGTAACGAGAAAATCCTGCTGATCGTACGGGCTGAATGGCGAGAGCAGCGGCGCGAGGAAGGCGACCGAGTAAAGCACGAAGATCACCATCGAGGCCGCCACCGAAATGCTGTTGCGCTTGAAGGAGATCATGCCGAGCTGCCAGAGGCTCGCTTCGCCTGATTGAGATTCATCGTTCTCCCGGAGCGCCTTGCGGTACGAACGCACGGAAAAGCGCAGGAGCAGGAAGGGCACAAGCAGAAGGAAGAGCGAGGCGATCCAGAATTCGAGC
>CAYZCF010000024.1:4034-23278 GCA_964476855.1 uncultured Chlorobiaceae bacterium | reverse complement strand
TGCTCTTTCTCGGCGAAATGCTCACGGCATCGGCGATGGCCTATTTCGAGGACGAGCTGGCCAAGGCGCTCGTGCTTGCAAGCTTCATTCCGCTCATCATTTCGAGCGGCGGCAACTCCGGCTCGCAGGCGGCCACGCTCATCATCCGCTCGCTGTCACTCGGCGAAATCACCCTGAAGGACTGGTGGAAAGTGATGCGGCGCGAAATCCTGTCGGGGTTGATGCTCGGCAGCCTCCTCGGCGTCATCGGCGTCATCAGGGTAGTGCTGTGGGCCACGCTCCTCGGCCACTACACGACCGTCTGGCTGCTCATCGGCTTCACGGTCGGCTTCTCGCTACTCGGCATCGTCATCTGGGGAACGCTTGCAGGCTCCATGCTGCCGATGCTGCTCCAGCGCCTCGGCATCGACCCGGCCACCTCGTCAGCCCCCTTCGTCGCCACGCTGGTAGACGTCACCGGCATCGTCATCTACTTCAGCTTCGCCTCGATTCTGCTGAAAGGCGTGCTGCTGTGAAGGGCCGCGGACAGACTGGATTTTGATGGATGTGGATTTATGCCGCTGCAATGCGCTACAGCATTTTCTGATAGTACACGACGTCGAATGTCTGCCCCTGCTTCCGGCCAATATTTTTGAACTTGCCGCACTCCACAAAACCATGTCGCAAGTGGAATTTCATGCTTGCTTCGTTCAGTGAAGAAATGCTGGCAAGAATGCTCTTGAGACCCATTTTTTTTCCGCCATCGATCAGAAAATCGAGAAGAACGGAGCCAAGCCCCTGGCCGGTATACTCTTGCTTGATGAAACAGGCAACCTCGGCAGTCATCGAAAAGGTCGGCATCGGGCTGTATGGCCGGAGCATTCCAATGCCAACAGCCTCACCAGACTCCCCTCTCAACACCCCGTTAGGAAAGCCGTGGCACATCTTCAGGAGAGTCTCGTAAAACTCATAGGGAACCGCCTTTTCCGGATAAGCGGCAAAGGAGTGCTCGACGTAGAAGTTGAAAATATCGATGACAGCAAACCGGTCATCAAGAGATATGGGCGTAATGATTGGCTTCACCTTGAAACTCCTTCGGGTTTTACCACAGCTGCCACTTCCCGGTCTGATAAACGTAGATCGCGAGACCGATGTTGGTCACTCCGTGCGCGACGATGCAGCTCAGCAGATCTTTCCGCAGAATATACAACCCCGCCATCAGCAGGCCGTAAGCGATGGATGCGGGCCACTCCGGCGTGGTGTGGCCGAGGGTGAAAACAAGCGTTGAAACTACGACTGCCGCCCATGACCACGCTCCCGGCTGGACGTCGTTGACGGATCGCTCATCCATTGCAATGGACAGCACATCGGTCGCCTTGCTCTTCCGCGCCTCGTCCCACTGCAACGCCAGGCGGAAAACATAGCCGCGCATCAGCACCTCTTCGAAGAGCGGCACCAGAAAACCAGCAGCCAGCAATCGCAGGATAAAAGCGCTTTGAGACCAGGGCTTTCCATCCGCAATCGAGACGAATGGAGTCAACAGCGCAATCCAGAGAATCAGCCCGATCACGCCAGCCAGAATTCCCACGAAAGCGGACACAACGGGAGACTTGGGGCCTTTGAAGGAAAAGAACCACTGCCTGGCCCACAGCAGCGTGGCGGAGACGATGACGATGCGAAGGAGATAATTCACCTCCATCGGCACGAACCGCCCTGCTACCGTAGCGATCAGCACATAGGCAAAATACGGAGCCGCGTATGGCACCAGAAGCCTGTGATTAGGAATCACTGCCTGTTACAGCCTTGCTGGCTGCCTTCGCTTTACGAGCCATTTCGATGCGGCGGGTGCGGATAAAATCAAATACCGCAACAGGTATAAAGATTATGGCCATAATCCTGTTAAAATCCATATGTCGGAACATTTCGGGATCAGTCGTAAACCAACCGTCATACACGCACCAGAGGCCCAGCGCAAATAAAAACACAGACAAAAAATACGGCCCAAGCGCCGGCGGTGGTGGTTGCTGTGTTTTTTTTTCTTCAGTCATTGCAACTAAGTTATAGCTATTTCAGAAAGCGTAAAATTTACACATTATTTCACTTCAGCCCAAAATAAGATGCGGCCTGATTCTCTCGAACCGCTTTGCCATCTGTCTTTTGAACAGGCCAGTCAAACCTATCCGCACAATCCGGAAAAAACTGTAAGTTCCATCAAAACCAACAGTCCAAATCCTATGACCTCACCACAACACGTCATCATCGGCCTTTCGGGGGGCGTCGATTCTTCGACGGCGGCTTGTTTGCTTGTACGGCAGGGGCATCGCGTGACCGGGCTGAACATCCGCGTGCTCGACACGCCGGTGGACGCGCCGGTGCTGGCGCCTTCGGCGATGCGCGTCAGCGACTCGGAAGAGTTTGATTTTCCGGTGTTTACGCTGAACCTGAGCGAGAAGTTCGCCCGTGATGTGATCGGCTATTTTCATGACGACTATCTCGCCGGACGGACGCCGAATCCGTGCATGGTGTGCAACAAGACTGTCAAGTGGTTCGGGCTGTTCGAGGCGATGCGCCTGCTCGGCGCGGATTTCGTGGCGACCGGCCACTACGCCCGCACGGAGTCGCGCGATGGCGTAACCAGGCTTCGCAAAGGGGTCGATCCGGAGAAGGATCAGAGTTATTTTCTCTGGATGCTCAGCCGGGCGGAGCTTGCGCAAACGCTCTTTCCGCTGGGCGGCTACACCAAGCCCGAGGTACGGGAGCTGGCGCGGTCGTTCGGGGTTCATGCGGCCGAAAAGAAGGAGAGCCAGGAGATTTGCTTCGTGCCGCACGACGACTATTGCGCGTATCTGGCGGATGCGATTCCGGGCCTCGAAGCGCGGGTCGCGGGCGGCGAGATCGTCGATCAGGCGGGCAAGGTGATCGGCCACCACCGGGGCTATCCGTTCTACACCATCGGCCAGCGTCGCGGCCTCGGTGTGGCGACCGGCGAACCGGTCTATGTGACGGAGATCGACGCCGCGCGCAACCGCATCCGCGTCGGCGGCAAGGCCGATCTCGAATGCCGCAGCCTCATCGCCTCCGGCATGAACTGGATCGCCGTCGCCGCGCCGGACGCGCCCTTCGACGCCGAAGCGCGGATTCGCTACCGCGACCGGCAGAGCGCCTGCACGGTCGAGCCGCTCGATGGCAATCGTGCGAGCGTAATCTTCCGCGAACCCAAGCTGGGCGTGGCCTGCGGGCAGGCGGTGGTGTTCTACGACGGCGACGAGGTGCTCGGCGGCGGGATCATCACGGAGGTGAATCCTGAAACGCAGAATCAGAAGATATTGAGCTAAAGCCCGAATTTCTTTTTTGCTCGTCACCCCCGGCATGAATGCCGGGGCAATTATTGCTCTCTGTGATTCAGACGCTTAAACAATTGCCCCGGACTTTAGTCCGGGGTTAAAGGACACTCAAAAAATCCGGGCTTCAGCCCAATTTCTCATAGACCTTTACGAAAGATTATCAACAAACCACTATACTTAGGGCAGACACGCCGGTCTGCCCCTACAGGTTAATCATTTACCGGATTCACAACACCAACCCACCTCCCCATGCTGACCCGCAATAACGACACCTTCACCTGGCTCGATTACAACCGCCGTTCCGATGAACAGAGTCCGCTGCTCGTCATGCTGCACGGGTATGGCAGCAATGAAAAGGATCTTGTCAGCCTGGCTCCGGCGCTCGATGCGCGGCTTCGCGTCGTGAGCGTTCGCGCGCCGCTCGTGCTTGGGCCGGAGATGTTCGGCTGGTTCCCGATCGACTTCACGCCCGGCGGCATCACCGTTGACCGCGCAGCGGCACAGAACGTGGCCGACAGGTTCGCGGCGTTCCTCGAACAGCTCCTCGAAACCCTCCGGCCAACCGGCGACAAGGTGTTTCTCATGGGCTTCAGCCAAGGATCCGTCATGAGCTACCTGACGGCGTTCCGCGCTCCCGCGCTCCTGCACGGCGTGCTCGCCCTCAGCGGGCAGCTTCCCGATGCGCGGCCCGAGGCGGACGCGCTGCCCGCTGGACTCGCTGACGTGCCGTTCCTCGTGCAGCACGGGTTGTTCGACGAGGTGCTGCCCATCGACCGGGGACGACAGGCCGATGCGTGGCTTCGCGACAGAATCGCCGACTACACCTACCGCGAGTATCCGATGGCGCACCAGATCGATCAGGCGTCGCTCGAATTCATGGCTTCGTGGCTTTCCGGGCGCATCGACCGGGTCGTTTCGTGACCCGTTCATCCATGCGGCGGATGGGGATTTGAGCGCTTTTTTGCTTACCTTGAGGATCATTTTTCCAACCAATTTCCGCCGCTGCATGAACGACACTTTGTACGGCCTGATCGAGCAAAGGATTCTCGTGCTCGACGGGGCCATGGGCACCATGATCCAGAGACATGGCCTCAAGGAAGAGGATTTCCGGGGCGAGCGTTTCGCCTCGCACGAGCATCCACTGAAGGGCAACAACGACCTGCTCGTCATCACCCGTCCGGACATCATCCGCGCATTGCACTGCGAGTTCCTCGATGCGGGGGCGGACATCGTCGAGACCTGCACCTTCAATGCCAATCCGATCTCGCAGGCCGACTACCACTTGCAGCACCTCACCAAAGAGCTGAACATCGCGGCAGCAAAGGTTGCCCGCTCGGCGGCGGACGAATACACCGCAATAACCCCCGACAAGCCGCGCTTCGTGGCCGGTTCCATCGGGCCGACCAACAAGACGCTCTCGCTCTCACCCGACGTAAACAACCCCGGCTATCGCGCCGTCACCTTCCAGGAGGTGGTGGACAACTATACCGCCCAGCTTGAAGGACTGCACGAGGGTGGCGTTGACCTGCTGCTCGTCGAAACGGTGTTCGACACGCTGAACTGCAAGGCCGCGCTTTACGCCATCGAGGAGTACACAGCGAAAACCGGCTGGCAGGTGCCCGTGATGGTCTCCGGCACGGTGGTCGACGCGAGCGGACGCACCCTTTCCGGCCAGACCACCGAGGCTTTCTGGATTTCGATCTCGCACATGCCCGCCCTGCTTTCGGTCGGCCTGAACTGCGCCCTCGGCTCGAAGCAGATGCGCCCATTCATCGAGGCGCTCTCCAACATCGCCGGAAGCTACGTCAGCGTCTATCCCAACGCCGGCCTGCCGAACGAGTTCGGCGAGTACGACGACTCCCCAGAGTACATGGCCGCGCAGATCGCCGGATTCGCCGAGTCGGGCTTCGTGAACATCGTCGGCGGCTGCTGCGGCACCACGCCGACGCACATCCGCGCCATCGCCAAAGCGGTGCAGAGCCTCGCGCCAAGAAAGCGTCCGGTGAACGAGCACGTGCTGAAGCTCTCCGGCCTCGAACCGCTCGTGGTGGACGAAACCACCGGCTTCATCAACGTCGGCGAGCGCACCAACGTCACCGGCTCGCGCAAGTTCGCCCGCCTCATCAAGGAAGGCAACTACGACGAAGCGCTCTCCATCGCCCGCCAGCAGGTCGAAAACGGCGCGCAGGTGATCGACGTGAACCTCGACGAGGGGATGCTCGACTCCGAAAAGGTGATCGTCGAGTTCCTGAACCTCATCGCCTCCGAGCCGGAGATCGCCAAGGTGCCGGTGATGATCGACTCCTCAAAGTGGTCGGTGATCGAGAACGGCCTGCGCTGCACCCAGGGCAAGAGCATCGTCAACTCGATCAGCCTCAAGGAGGGCGAGAAGCTGTTCAAAGAGCGCGCCCGCAAGGTGATGCAGTACGGCGCTGCCACGGTAGTGATGGCCTTTGACGAAGTGGGCCAGGCCGACAGCCTGCACCGCCGCATCGAGATTTGCAGCCGCGCGTACAACATTCTCGTCAACGAAGTCGGATTCCCGCCGGAGGACATCATCTTCGACCCGAACGTCTTGACCGTGGCCACCGGCATCGACGAGCACAACAACTACGCGCTCGACTTCATCGAGAGCGTGCGCTGGATCAAGCAGAATCTGCCCCACGCGAAGGTGTCGGGCGGTATCAGCAACGTCTCGTTCTCCTTCCGCGGAAACGAGCCGGTGCGCGAGGCGATGCACACCGCGTTCCTCTACCACGCCATCCACGCCGGACTCGACATGGGCATCGTCAATGCCGCCCAGCTCGGCATCTACGAGGAGATTGAGCCGGAGCTGCTCAACTACGTCGAGGATGTGCTGCTGAACCGTCGCGACGACGCCACCGAGCGCCTCGTTGCGTTTGCGGAGACGATCCGCGACGGCGGCGAAAAGGTCGAGGCTAAAGCCGCCGAGTGGCGCAACGCTCCTGTCGAGGAGCGGCTGAAGCACGCGCTCGTCAAGGGGATCGTGGATTTCATCGACGAAGACACCGAAGAGGCGCGTCAGCTCTACCCAAGTCCGCTGGAGGTGATCGAAGGGCCGCTCATGAACGGCATGAACCACATCGGCGACCTCTTCGCCGAGGGCAAGATGTTCCTGCCGCAGGTGGTCAAGAGCGCCCGCGTTATGAAGCGTTCGGTGGCCGTGCTGGTGCCCTACATCGAGGAGGAGAAGGCCCGGAGCTGCGACACGAGCGCCAAAGCGAAGGTGCTGCTCGCCACGGTGAAGGGCGACGTGCACGACATCGGCAAGAACATCGTGTCGGTGGTGCTCGCCTGCAACAACTTCGACGTCGTGGACATCGGCGTGCTCATGCCGTGCGACAAGATTCTCGACGCGGTGCTCAAAGAGAAGCCGGACGTGCTCGGCCTCTCCGGCCTCATCACGCCGTCGCTCGAAGAGATGGCGCACGTGGCCAAAGAGATGGAGCGGCTCGGCATGACGATTCCGCTCATCATCGGCGGCGCGACCACCTCGAAGGTGCACACCGCCGTCAAGCTCGCCCCGAACTACTCCGGCCCGGTGGTGCATGTGCTCGACGCCTCGCGCAGCGTGCCGGTGGTCAGCAGCCTCTGCAACCACGCGCAGCGCGAAGGCTACATCGAGGCGCTGAAAGAGGAGCAGGAACAGATGCGCCAGAGCCACGCCGAGCGCACGGCAGCGAGGAAGTACGTCTCGCTCGACGCCGCTCGCGACAATCGCCTCCAGATCGACTGGGAGGCCGAAACCATCGCAAAACCCGCGCAAACCGGCGTCACGGTTTTGGAGGATGTCACCGTCGGCGCGCTCCGCCCCTACATCGACTGGACGCCCTTTTTCATGGGCTGGGAGCTGCATGGTCGCTACCCGCAGATCTTCGACGACGCAAAGGTCGGCGAGGAGTCCAAAAAGCTGTTCAACGACGCCAACGCCCTGCTCGACCGGATCGACAGCGAGAAGCTGCTCGGCATCAAAGGCGTGGCGGGGATCTTCCCGGCAAACAGCATCGGCGACGACATCTTCGTCTATTCGGACGACGAGCGCTCGATGATCCGCGCCGTCCTGCACACCCTGCGCCAGCAAGGCGAAAAGCACGGCGAAGCCAACCTCGCGCTGGCGGACTTCGTGGCTCCACGCGAAAGCGGCGTTGCCGACTGGATCGGCTGCTTCGCCGTCACCGCCGGACTCGGCATCCAAACGCTCCTGAAGGAGTTCGCCGATGCGCAGGACGACTACCACCGCATCATGACGCAAGCGCTCGCCGACCGCCTCGCCGAAGCCTTCGCGGAGATGCTGCACGAAAAAGTGCGCCGCGAACTCTGGAGCTACGCCCCCGGCGAAATCCTCGGCTGCGAAGAGCTGATCGCCGAAAAGTACCAGGGCATCCGCCCCGCCCCCGGCTATCCGGCCTGCCCGGATCACACCGAAAAGGCAACCATCTTCGACCTGCTCAACGCCGAAGCAGCAACAGGAGTGACGTTGACCGAAACCTTCGCGATGAACCCGGCAGCCTCAGTCAGCGGATTGTATTTTGCCAACCCGGCTTCGAAATACTTTGTCCTCGGCAAAATTGGAAAGGATCAGGTGGAGGACTACGCCAACCGCAAAGGGATTGAGATGGCAGAAGCCGAGAAGTGGCTCGCACCTGCGCTGAATTACGAGGTGGGGTAAGGGATTTGTTGACCGCTTTACATCAGTTGTAATCCTATCTACGCAAAAGCCCCCGACTCAAACCGGGGGCTTTTGTTTCCATAACTATTGGTTACGATGTTACCTTAGCGATGCCTTTCTACTCTTGTCATTCTGAACGAAGTGAAGAATCCAGTCTTCCCGGAATAACTCAATACTTGACTGACAAATAATACCTTTCAATATCCGCTGGATTCTTCGCCCGACTGCGTCGGACTCAGAATGACAGCAAAGAGGCCGCACAACTCTGATCGATCAATACTGAAGCCAATAAAAATCAGCTATTTCAAAGACACCGACACCGCCTTCATTCAACTTTTGGACAAACTGGTTTTCGAGACGCGAGAAATCAGCGACAACGTGCTGATCGACATCGATGAATACTATTCTAATGCTATCCATAATGTCGTTTCCTATGACAATTAGGACATAGCGCAACGGCATTTTCGACTGTATCATTCCCCCCATCCGCAAGCGGCACTATGTGATGAACTTCCAGGTATGGAGAGCCATCCGACCGCCGGACAAAAGGAGCTGGTTGACCGCATTGTTGGCAAAAACCAGCGGCACGCTCCAATACTTCAGCAACCACATCAGGATTACGAATAAACTCCACGACCTGAACATTACGCTTTTCCGGCGTACACAAAGCAACAGCTAAGCGTTGTCGGCGCCCTTTCGGATCACGTAACGCCCGGCTTACCTGCTCATCAAAAATTTTACCTTCCTGAATTGCCTTGTACCACTTTTCCACTTCGGTTCTAAGCGTCCAAACAAATCCATGTCGTTCCTGACGCCCCTCAAACAAACACGGCCACCATCTCCGCTGTCCATTATCTCGGACTGTTGGTACATATGAGAAAGTTGGGGCAAGACGCTTTGCAAGCCGTGCAACATGTAGATTCACTGCGCCAACGTCACGGTATGCAAGAGCATTTTTAACCTCAGTTGCCGTAGCGCTTTTCTCTGGCGCTACCAAATAGTATTCAAGCAATCTTCTATCGTTCTCATCCAAGAGCACTTCTGTCATCGATGTATCTTTTTGGATATCAAAAGGAACTATTTACTCAACAAAACACAGCGCCATCAGCTGTCAAAGCCCCCCTTCACCCCTCATCAATCTGGCGGAGAATTTCGCTCAGCGAGGCGGCGGCGGTGAGCTTTTCTTCGTCGGTGGCGGCGTTGTAGAAGCGGATGATCGCCTGGCCGCCGATGCCGATCGGGGGATACTCCTTCCGGGCGAGCATCGGCATGACGGAGAGAAATTGCGCAACCGCCTCCTGCTCCATGCCATTGATCCGGGCGATCACCTCTCCGGCAATGCTGTTCCAGTCATCCGCGCCAAGCCCGGCAACATACGCCGCGCTCTGCACCGCGCCGTACTGAAAGCCCACCACGGCGAACACGACATCCTGATTCGTACTCTTTTCAAGTCCGGCGGGACACTGTCCGACAGCTTCGGCAAGAAATTGCAGCGCCAGTTGCGTTACCGATTCGAGGCTCTTTTCAGAAAGGTCATTCATTGGTCAAGTGGCTTGAGCGTTGGCATGTTATGCCCTGAAGAAACTGAAATATTCCGCAAAAGCCAAGTTCATCACGACTTGGCCGAACACGACTCCCTTACACATTTCTCATACACAAACTCAGGATCAAGATCAACGCCGTTCGCCCACTCCACCGTATCGAACGACACCTTTACCGAGCCGAACACAGCCGGATCGGCAAGCTTTTTGAACACACCAAAATTCAGATACGGCTTCATATCCAGAATACCACGTTCGTCATTATTAAACTCTACGACTATCTGATAATCCTTTTCCGCCGTGACCTTTGTAACTGAAGGATACATAGTGTTCTATCATTTCGTCGTCACACTCTTATCAGCCAATATCATTTTCATCGCCTCATCATAGTCTATGTCTTTAGCAGTTCCCCCCCTCGACAGCAAGAATCCTGTCGAGAATTTCTTGTTCCCAGGCGGCATCAATATCATCAATTACTTTTTGCATATATTCCTCTTCTTTTTCATTGTCCAATTGAACGGCTACTGAATACTGTCCCATACATTTTTGAGATCAGCGATTTTCGTAACTCTGCCCGCGTTGACATCCTCCTTGCCTCGTGCGATGGCTTCAAGTACCAACGGGTTAACAAAATATTCGTCCGTTTCGCTCTGGCTTTTGGACGGCGATGTTCTCCGCCTGTTTTTCTTCTGTAAAAACTCGACAAAATCCAGCACTTCGTGAAGCATCGGCTCCGGAAGCCCTTGCACTGTTTTGTAGATTTTTTCGGCTGTGTTCATCGATTCTCCTGTTTTCCCGCTTGTCAAAGCGGCGTTGCACTCTCGATGTTAACAAATTTATGGCGGATTTTGTCAGCCTTGCCAGCAGGTCGCGCGATACCGGAAAAGAGTGGATTGCCGCGTCGCTGCGCGGCTTTCCATGAACATGCGTTGTTATTCCAGTATATCTTCTTTTTTCCTGTCATGCTGAATGAAGTGAAGCATCCAGTCGAAATGCCTTGGCGCTACACGAAAGAACTGGTTTCTTCGTCGGCAAGCCTCCTCAGAATGACAGACAAAAAACACGCCTCACATTATCCAGTCATCGCGATGGAGTACGTTGTTCAAGGCCAGTGTGCAGCAGCCGACCGGATACAGGCAGCTTGCAATGACAACGAGCGTCAAGGCAAAGTGCTCCTTACCCCTTTGCGAACGCCTCTTGCAGGTTCGCGATGTAACGGTCGAGCTTCTGCGTGAAGGCGAGTTCGATGAGCGGGGCGAGAAGAAATTGCAGGAATCCGGGGAGATCGACTTCGAGCGCGCCTTTGGTGTGGAGCTGAACCTTCGCGCCGGTTCCGGCGGGTTCGATGCGCCAGTTGCCTTCGACCCGTGCGTTGCCCTCGCCCTCGACGGGCGTCCAGCTTACGCTCAGCGACTCGCGGTCGCTGCGATAGACGCAGGCGTAGATGGTTTGCTGAAGGGTGTGGGTGCCAATGGCGATCTTCTCCATGATCCAGCGGAACGTGTTGCCGCCGAGGGGTTTGAGCTTTTCGACATCGGGAAAATGCGAGGCCGACCGGGGCACGTCGGCAAGCAGCTCGAACACCCGCTCCGGCGAGGCGGAAGTCTCGAACTGCTTCGACACATCGATGGTAACGGTGAACGGCATGGGGGCGATGGCTTGAGGTTCCGGGCGCAAACAGGCTATCGCGTGGCCTCCTCTACGCTACGGCTCCATTTTTTGCTGTTGAGTGCATTGAGCAGCTCTTTGTCCCTGTCGTAGATGTCTTCCCTGAACCCGATTTTATCTCCGTCTGCAAAAGCGGTCTGGTAAAAGAAGTAAACCGGAACCTTGACCGAAAGAGGCACCGTGCTCGTTTTGCCGGTATTGATCGCGGCTTCGATTTTTGGCAGACTCCACTTTACCGGATCACGCATCAGATGCTCGGCAAGTTCGTAAGGCCGGTCAACCCTGACGCATCCATGACTGTAGGCCCTCATGCTTCTTTCGAAAAGCGGCTTGGTCGGAGTGTCGTGCATATACACCGTAAAACGGTTGGGCATATTGAACTTGATCCTGCCCAGCGATCCGTCATCACCGGAAGCCTGAACCAGCCGGTACGGAAATCCACCATCGCTGTACCAGTTGACCCTGGACGGATCGACCGGCTTGCCATTGCTGTCCACGACCGTCAACTGGTGCTTTCTGAGGTAGCCAACATCTTTCCTGATGGCGGGAATGGCCTCATTGACAAGAATCCCGGGAGGAATCACCCAGCGGGGGTTGAAAATGACAGACTGTATCTGGGCGCCAAAAATCGGCGTCTGCGTGTTGCGCTTTCCTACAATGACCCGTGACTTCCAGCGAACTTCGTTGTCCTTTACGTATTCAACCGAAAATGCCGGAATGTTCACCATCACATATGTGCTGCCCAGAATGCCGTCATACCAGCGCTCCCGTTCGAGATTGACACGAATCTGATCAACCCGCAATTCAGCCGGATAATTCATGGCATTAAGGGTCTCGAGGCCAATGATGCCGTCAACCGACAGCCCGTGCCTTTTCTGGAAGGCCAGCACGGCATCGAACAGCTCCTGGGTGTATACCTGATCGGAAATCACAGGAGATACGGAATATGCAGGATTCTCCGGAAAGGCTACAGGAGTATCTGCCGCCAGGTCACCCGACAGGATGAGACGCTGACGGACAAGCGGGATACGTCTGTCAACCTGACCGACTTTTTCAATTTTTGGCCCCTGGTAAACCGGCTGCCATCCACCATTTTCAGCGATCTTCCGGAAACGCAAAAGAGCTTTGCGCAGAAGCACATACTCGGGCGACGGGTTCCTCAACACCGAGATCATCTCGGGAAACTTGGCTCCCATGACCGCCGACATCAGCATCTGGTCATAGTTCGGGCCCGGCTTTGGGACAGGGATGTTCCAGTTCGAATCGAGCGACCTGGGCATCACCTTGCCCGAACGCAGATGCGACATCAGAGAAAAGAGGGCATCGGTCATCAAAAGATCGGCCTGTGCCTTCAATGCTGGCGATTCGGGAGGAGTTGCTGCAAAACTCCTGAGCTGGTCGTAATGGTAATCGGCGGGATTAAGCCCGTCACTGGCACAGTCACCGATAATCTCGACAAGACGCTCAACGGCTTTACGATTGGTCCAGGCCGCGCGATAATCCATCGCCTTGTAAAACCGCTGCAACTGGCCATCAATTTCGATTCGCCCAGAAGAAGAATTGGCATCCACTCGGTTAAGACGGTCGAGATAACTCTTCAGATACATGCTGACCGTCTGTTCGGGAGCAAGTTCACGGGTTCCGGTGCTGTCAGCTGCATGAGCCTGAACAGGCAATGCTATGCTGATGACCGGCATCAGCGCGAACCAAAGCAATACTAAAAAAAACATTAAAAGTACCTTATGCTGGATTTTCTCTCTTTCCTGCCCCGCGCGCAAGTTCAGGATTGAGCACAACTGACCGGGAAGCGTACCCCTGTCCATTCTGATAAATAAAGAGGCAAGTACCATCCTTGATCAGATCGATCACCTCCTGGCACAAATCCATCGACAATGCAGGACACCCCAAGCTACGGCCCAGGCGGCCGTTTTGTCTGATATACTCTTCGGAAACATAATCCGCGCCATGGATCACGATACTCCGGCATTCTGCCATGTCGTTGATTCCCCGGTCGAGACCTTTCAGCACAAGGGAGTAGCCGTTACTGCCATTGTAGGTGTTTTCGGTGAGATAGAAACCGAGACTGCTCTTGTTCGAGCCCGGCTTGTTGGAGAAGCTGGTCGCCATGACATCGCCGCTTCCTCTGCCGTGGGCGACAAGCGCGGTCTGAAGGACTGTTCCGGTATTGATATCGATGATATAGAGACGCTTCTGATCCGAAGGTTTGTCAAAATCGATGAGAGTGATAAGGCCTTCACGACGAATCATTCCCTGGCGTTTCAGGTTGAAATAGCCTTGCAGAGCAAGTCGAAGGGCTTGTGAATCAATGTTGCTGTTCTGTTCAAGGGAGTTGATTACCGAAGACATCCGCAAGGTTACCGGATGGTCCCCCAGGGTAACGGAACGGCTGGTCATGGGAAAAGCCATGAACAGCATCAGGGTAAATGCGATTCCTCTTTTTTTCATAGAAATGCTCCTCATAGCGGGGTCGATAATCCCGCGTCATAGTGATCTTCAGTCGTTACACAAAGCCTGCCGCACCGGACAGGAAAAGAGGGTGAGACAGATTCCTGCACGATAGCCGCGCCAGAGAGTCCGGCAAGCTTTTATTATAAAATCTCGTTAAGATAACCCTTTTTTCGTTGAGGCAAAACCTTGCGGCCAGAATAATACGGCATCGATGTAATTCGCCAGATTCAGTGCCTGACCTCCGGATGGCTCTGGAACCGTACCTCCGCGCTCGCGATCCGGGAGTTCAGGCCGATCCTCTGCCTCGCTGGCCACCAACTGAACATGAGATTGCTGAGCGACTCCCAAATGGACACCCAGGCCGCGATGGTCACGCCTTCGACCAGCACCCGCTCGTACACGAGCCTCCGCGCATCGGGGATGACGGAGGCCGAAAGCCATAAAGACAGGAAAAGCAATACCATGCCTGCCATGAGAAAAAGCAGGGATTTTCGCAGCAGCCGCTGCATCGAGGCCGACTCCAGCTCGCGCTGGTAGAGGAAGAACCTCCACAGGTTGTTCCTGATGCGCTCCTGAAGTTCCGTGGATGGAATGGCGTCGAGCGTGATGCGGATGATAAAATCGACCCGCCCGATTTCGCGCACGCAGTCGATCAGGTAGGCGGCCAGCTCTTCGTCGAGGTCTTTGCGGTGAAAGGGCGCCTGCTTGTCGAAATCCTCGTACAGCTCCTCCACTTTCGAGGCGTAGACATCGATGACGACGCGCCCGTCGTCCAGCCTGTCGTACCGCTCGAGAATATCCTTTTTCATAGCCATCATGCATCATGGTCATGGAAGCAGACTTACTGCGAATTGCAATCGGACGGGCGCAAGCGGCCCGTGCTTCGCGCTCTCCTGCTTGTCAGGCAAATACCAAACAGCCTCGTGCATTTCCCGTCATTGCGAGCTTCCCGTATCCGGCCCGATACCGCGCACGGACCTTGAACGAAGTATTCAACAGGGATGGATCGCCACGTCCCGACAAGTCGAGACTCGCGATGACGCAGGAGTGCTTGTGAGTCCTGATTTCATATCAATGTTTTTTTTCGTCATTGCGAGCCGGGAAGCGGCGCGGCAATCCATATGGAACCATAGAAAGCAGTAAGCGATGGATCGCCGCGCCCCGACAAGTCAGGACGCGGCGATGACGAATCTACGTCATTTTTATTCTGACGCCTCTCTACTTCCCGCTCGCCGGGACAAACTGCCAGCGGGAGCTGACCGAAACCGTGAGTTTCTGCTCGCCCGGCTCGACGTCGGTAGGCATCGGAGCCGCCTTGAACCCTTCGGCCATCGCGGCGCGCATTACGGGATAGTCGGACTGCGGCTGGCCGTACTGAAGCTCCAGTGGCTGGCCGAGACGCCCGCCCGCGGCTTTTGCCATCACCTCGGCATCATGCCTGGCGCTCTTCACGGCATTTTCCAGCGCCTGCGTCCGGAGGCTTTCGAACCTGGAAGAGGAGTAGCTGAGTCCATCGACCGTGCCCGCCCCCGCGCCGACCACCGCGTCGATCGCGCCACCAAGCTTGCCGAGATCGCGCACCACGACCCTGACGACATGCCGGGCCTTGTAGCCTTTGAATACCCTTTTGCCGTTTGCACTGTTCCACTCCCACTCGGGACTCACCGTGTAACTTGCCGACGAAGCGTCGGCAGCGGGAACGCCGGCCTTGCGCAGCGCCTGCTGGAGCGAACCCCAGAGCGTGGCGACCTTCGTGGCGGCTCGGGCCGCATCCTTGTCGGTCGCTTCGACCGTCGTCGAAAACTCCGCCGTATCGGGATCGTACGTTACCGTGCTCGACGCCGAAACCGAAATGCCGGTCTCAGCAGCCCGAAGCGACGTGGCGGGAAATGCGCAACCGAGCAGCGCCACGGCCATGATCGTCACGTTCCGGAAACCAGAATATCCTTTCATATCGCTCTCCTTGCTGATCGTTGAAAAACAAAGCATGACAAAAGATAACACCGCATCGAAAAAAGCTCAAGTCTGTGCTTCGGCGACGCAGAAGCGCTGCGTGCTGAACTTGCAGAGAAAGGCCGCCACCGAGCCATCGTGCCGCTCGACCATCACCGCTCCGTCCTGCCACGGGCCATTCTCCGCCGCCCAGCGGCTGTCGGGCGGATCGCCCTGGTTCTGGTGAATGTTGTGCACCCCCTTGCCATTGCGGAACGGTTCGCCGAAGACGAAAATTCTGCGGTTGGACTTCAGGAGCGGTTCGAGATCGCGGAAAGCATCGTGCCCGGTGCCGTACTTCCAGCAACCCTCGACCGCCTCAAGCTCCTTGCCGGCGCGGACGCACTCCGCCGACGGCCTGAGCGCCGGAGTGCGGTAATAGTCGAGCGAGCCGGAGCCTTCCGACATGGCAATCTCGTGCCATCCATCGGGGAACGAAGTCACTTCGCCGACCTCTTCGGAATCGAGTTCGACCACCTTCCACTGAAGCCCGTCCCGCCGGTGCTTGCTGTCGAGATCGACAACGCAGCGATACCCGCCTTTCGGCGTGCGGACAAAGAGCGTGCAATGATAGTAATGGGACTCGTCCTGCCGTTTGTCGCAGGCATACCGGGAAAGCTTGCCAACAAGAACGCCATATCCGTCGAACAAAGGCATGGGCGAAAGGGGGTTGGGTTGAGAAAAAACGGAATGCAATCGAAAACAGGATCGCCTTCGTTATAGCGCATACCCCGGACTGAAGTCCGGGGCAACATTACATGTAAGATTTATGAGTATTATCCAGATGATTAAAACCATCCTGAATATAAGCCCCAGTTTCGACGCTCCATGTGTTTCGCCCGACAAATCTGAAGCATGACACCTTTTGTTCCTCTTACTCTAAAAACTCTTTTCAGTTGCCCCGGACTTCAGTCCGGGGTTAACAGACAAAAAAATCAGGGCTTTAGCCCAATCTCTTTTTGGGGTAACAATTGTGGCTCGTCGTTTTCCTTACACTGAAACTCAGGATTCTTCAGTCCAACCGCAAAAAATGGCACTCCCCTCTGCGGAATTTTGACCTTGACGACGGAGATTGTTTTCTTTCAAAAACGTCCGCATTCTTCCAACTCCCGAAACGATCCGATTATGACCCGCACCCGCTCCATCGATGAAGAGGCCGTCGCCACCATCAGGCTGCTGGCGGTCGATATGGTTGAAAAAGCCCGCTCCGGCCACCCCGGCCTGCCGCTCGGCGCAGCTCCGATGGCCTACACGCTGTTCACGAAAATCATACGCTTCAACCCCACCAGCCCTGAGTGGCCGAACCGCGACCGCTTCGTGCTCTCGGCGGGCCACGGCTCGGCGCTGCTCTATGCCATGCTGCACCTCTGCGGCTTCGGCCTCGGTATGGAGGAGCTGAAGCAGTTCCGGCAGCTCGGCAGCCGCACGCCGGGCCACCCGGAGTACGGCCACGCGCCTGGCGTCGAGACCACCACCGGGCCACTCGGCCAGGGCATCGCCACCGCCGTTGGCATGGCCGCCGCCGAACGCTTCCTCGCCGCCAGGCTCAACACGCCGGAGCGCACGCTCATCGACCACTTCACCTACGTGATATGCAGCGATGGCGACCTGATGGAGGGGGTCAGCTCCGAAGCCTCGTCGCTGGCCGGGCACCTCAAACTCGGACGCCTCATCTGCCTCTACGACAGTAACCACATCAGCATCGAAGGTTCGACCGCTCTCGCCTTCACGGAGGATGTCGCCCGCCGCTACGAGGCGTACGGCTGGCACGTCATTTCGCACATCGACGGCAACGACCTCGCCGCCATTGAGCAAGCCGTGCGCGACGCGCAGGAGATCGACGACCGGCCATCGATGATCATCGTCAAGACGACCATCGGCTACGGCAGCCCGCACAAGCAGGGCACGGCAGCGGCGCACGGCGAGCCGCTCGGAGCGGAGGAGGCGAAGCTGGTGAAGCGAGCGTTCGGCTTTCCGGAGGATAAATCGTTCATCGTGCCGGATCGAGTGTACGAACACTTCCGTGAGATAGCCAAGCGCGGCGCGGCGCTCGAAGCCGAATGGCAGGCGCGGTGGCAGTCGTTCGAGCGAAGCGAACCTGCGCTTGCGGCGGCGTTGAGCGAGCTGCTCGCGGGCCGCTTCCCTGAAGCGTGGCTGCCCGATCTGCCGGAGTTTCCGGCGGGCGAAAAGCTCGCCACGCGCCAGGCGTCGAAGAGCGTGCTCGGCAAGATCGCCGCGCAGGTGCCGTTGCTTGCCGGAGGTTCGGCTGACCTGGCCCCGTCGAACGGTACGCTCTACGGCGGCGCGAGCGACTTCGAGGCGGGAAATTACGGCGGCGCAACCTTCCACTTCGGCGTCCGGGAACACGCGATGGGCGCAATCGTCAACGGCATGGCGCTGTCGAACATGGCGGTTCCCTACGGCGCGACCTTCCTCATCTTCGCCGACTACATGAAACCTGCGCTGCGCATCGCCGCCTTGATGCAGACCCCCTCGCTCTTCATCTTCACCCACGACAGCATCGGCCTCGGCGAGGACGGCCCGACCCACCAGCCCATCGAGCAGCTCGCGATGCTCCGCGCCATGCCGGGCTTCGACGTCTATCGCCCGGCGGACGCCAACGAAACGGCGGCGGCATGGCTGCTCGCGCTGAAACGCCGCAAACCGGCGGCGCTCGTGCTGACGCGCCAGAACCTGCCGGTGCTGAACGACGCTGGCGGACGCCTCCGCAGCGGCGTTGCGAAAGGCGGCTATGTGCTTGCGGATTGGGCGGATGGAGTGGATGACGACGCCCGGCGGGTGATCCTCGTGGCGACCGGCTCCGAGGTGCATCCGGCGCTCGAAGCGAAAGCGCTGATCGAAGCGCAGGGCCACGCCGCGCGGGTGGTTTCGATGCCATCACGGGAGCTGTTCGCCGAGCAACCGGGGGAGTATCGCGCCGCCGTGCTGCCTCCGGCGGTTCGGGCGAGAGTGGTGGTCGAAGCCGCCGCGACCTTCGGCTGGCACGACATTGCGGGCGACGGCGGCGCGGTGATCGGCCTCGACCGCTTCGGCATGTCGGCTCCCGGCTCGCAGGTCATGGAGCACTTCGGCTTCACGGCAGCCAACATCGCCACGAAAGCGCTGGAACTGCTCAACAACGCACCGAAATGACGCACTGGATTACCTCGCCGCACGAAGCGCTTCTCGAAAAAGCGGTCGCCTTCATCATCGACACGGCGTACCGGGCGGTGGCCGAGCGTGGCCGCTTCACGCTGGTGCTGTCGGGCGGCAACACACCGCGAGCGCTGCACCGGAAGCTCGCCGAAGGGATCAGCGAAAAGCGCTACCGCGAGCTTGGCTACAAGCTGCCCGCCGACGTGCGCCGCTGCACCCGCGATCCGGAAAGGATCGTCCCGCCCTGGGCGCACACCCTGCTCTTCCAGGGCGACGAGCGCTACGTGCCGCCGAGCCACCCCGACAGCAACTACGGCATGGCCCGCGAAACGCTCTTACGCCAAGTCTGCGTAAAACCGGCGAACATCCACCGGATGCCGACCGAATCAGGCAATCCGGCAGAGG
>CAYZCF010000024.1:0-4024 GCA_964476855.1 uncultured Chlorobiaceae bacterium | reverse complement strand
TGTTCCGCAAACACGGCAGTGACGAGGCCCCGCCCTCGTTCGACCTCATCCTCCTCGGCCTCGGCGACGACGGCCACACCGTCTCCCTCTTCCCCGGCGACGAAAAGTCGCTCGACGAAAACGAGCGCTGGGTCATCGCGGTTGATGCTCCCAACGGCAAACCACCCGGAATGAGGCTGACGCTGACCTTGCCCGTCATCAACGAAGCCGCCAACGTGCTCTTCCTCATCCCGCCATCGCGCCACGACCTCGCCCGCTCGATCAGCAACGGAGAAAAACCGGAGTTGCCGTCGGGAGTGGTGAAGCCGAGGAGTGGGGATGTCTGGTGGTTTGTTGAGGGGAAAGAGTAAGCCATTGTCGCAACGATTGTATAGCGCTACACATAGCCACCTGACAACAAGAGGACTCAAACCTTAAATGCATATAAAGCTCAGGGATCGAGAAGTTTTACGGGTAAATCAATGGTGTCTGGGAAAAAGTCTATTTTACCTTATGATGTAAACTTCAGAAATAACTATCGAACAGGCGGCGCAGGAGAATACTTTATATGATTCATCGTTTGAAATTGACCAATGTCGGACCAGCTCCGGAAATGGAGCTGACGTTCGGAAGCAGGTTGAATCTGCTGACCGGCGATAACGGCTTGGGAAAGAGCTTCCTGCTCGATAGTGCCTGGTGGGCTTTGACCAGAGTGTGGCCGGGCGAAATGAATCCCGGATTGACCTCTGGCAAGGTCGCATTGCCCACCGATAAAAAGCGCAAGGCAGAAATCGATTTCTCGTTTTCAGCCGTGTCGAAAACAAAAGACTTTACCAGCACCTTTGAGCCACGGATACAAAGTTGGAGCGTTCCGAAAGGACGCCCGGCAAATCCGGGGCTGGTGTTTTATGCGTTGTCAGACGGCAGCTTTGCCGTTTGGGATCCTGCGAGAAACTATCGGAAATCGAAAGAAGAAAATGAGCGCCCGCCTGCCTATGTGTTCAGTCCGAAAGAGGTGTGGGATGGTTTGCAGCGAGACGACGGAACATGGCTCTGCAATGGCCTGATCCGGGATTGGGCCGGATGGCAAAAGGAAAATGGACGGGCTTTTAAACATCTGATTTCTGTTCTCGTTGGGTTGTCGCCGTCAGCCACGGAGCAGCTCGAACCGGGAGCATTGACGCGCATCAGTCTTGACGATGTTCGCGACATGCCCACGTTGAAAATGGCCTATGGTCAGGAGGTGGCTGTTGTTCATGCCTCATCAGGCATGCGACGGATTATTGCGCTCGCCTATTTCCTCGTATGGTGCTGGGAGGAGCACCTGAAGGCCGTTGAATTACTTGGAGAGGAACCCGTGAGAACAACAGTGTTTCTGATCGACGAAGTCGAGGCACATCTCCATCCGAAATGGCAGCGCGTAGTGATTCCTTCTTTGATGAATGTCATCAAACGATTGACCAATCTGCCTGATTATCAGGATACCGATGACGAAGGTCATCAAGTTGGCGATTTTATTATAAAAACAGTTAAGGCCATTTATGATGTCAGGACAGCAGCCCCAGACATGCCAGTAGCCGTGTCTGATGTCCAGATCATTGCGGTGACCCATTCACCGCTGATCATGGCCTCCGTGGAACCGTGGTTCCACAAAATGCGTGATGCCTGGTTCGATCTTGATCTGGTCGAAAACAAGGTCGAGCTTTCGCGCAGGCAGTTTGTCAGGCAGGGCGATGTGCGTAACTGGCTCACCAGCGAGGCGTTCGATATGAAGTCCGGTTACTCTGCGGAAGCTGAACAAGCGCTTGAAGAAGCGGCTCTGGCATTGAGCAACGAACAGTTCAGCAAAGAGGATGCAGCCTCGCTTGAACAGCATTTGCGAACCGTTTTGTCCGACGTCGATCCGTTCTGGATGCGCTGGCAGTTCGTGGCTGAAAAAAAGGGGTGGTTGTCATGATTCGTGTCGAAGCTCAACCTGAACCCGCAACATTCGATTCGGAAGTCCGGCAAAAAGGTCTTGCGTGGCTGAACAAAAAGAAGATCGCTCTCGATCAGCCGTTACCCCTGAAAACAGAACCTGCTCCTTATTGGCGTTCCTGCCTCGGTGATCTGCATTCGAGTTATCATGGTTGCTGCGCCTATCTGGCAGTTTTTCTGAAGAGACAAACGGGCGAGGGCACGGTCGATCACTTCATCGCCAAATCGAAAAGGGTTGATCTGGTTTATGAATGGAGCAACTATCGCCTTGCCTGCTCTCGCATGAACAGCCGCAAGCGAGAGTACGACGACGTGCTCGATCCGTTCGAGATCGAGGATGGGTGGTTCCGACTCGAACTGATTACCGGACGAATCTATCCTAACCCGGCAATTTCGCCCGAAAAGCTCGCATCCGTTCAGGCAACCATCGACAGACTGAGTCTGGATGATGCCGGAAACCGGGAAATGCGAGCGATGCATTATCAGGAGTATTTGAAGTTTGGATACCCCGCCGATTACTTGAAAAAATATTCCCCCTTCGTCTGGCTGGAAGCGCAACGGCAAGGGTTGTTATGAAGAAACGCGATTGAAATCCTCACATTATCCCTCATCAAGCAATAACCTACCCACTACCCATCCATCACCCGTAAATCCGCGACGATTCCGGCCCCCAGCTATGTACCGGATACAGCTCCGGAGCCTGTCCGTCAATTGCATTTTTCAGGCTGTCGATGATGGCCCAGGAGTGTTCGACGCTGTCTTTGCGGATGAAGTTCATCTGGTTGCCTTCGATGGCGTCGAGCAGCAGGCGATGGTACGGCGTGAGACCTTCGCCCTGAAAGGTTCCACGGTAGTCGAACTTCATGAACACCGGATCGGTAATCATCTGCTCACCGGGACGCTTGGCGCCGAAGCGGATGGCGACCGTTTCGTCCGGCTGGATGCCGAGCACCACCTGATTCGGCGTGCTGCACGCCGCGCCGCCGGATGGGCCGTAGTAGTTCTGCGGCGGACAGCGGAAGGTGATGACGATTTCGGTCACGCTCTTCGCAAGATTCTTGCCCGCCTTCATGTAAAACGGCACGCCCGACCAGCGCCAGTTGTCAATGTGGAACTTCACGGCTGCAAAGGTCTCAACCTTCGAGTCCGGGGCGACGCCTTTTTCGGCGAGATACCCCTCGTACTGGCCGATCACTACCGAGTCGCGCACCGAGTCGAGGTTGAAGCGGCGCACGGAACGCAGGATTTTCGCCTTCTCGTCGCGGATCGAGTCGGCGTCGAGATCGACCGGCGGCTCCATCGCGATGGCCGCGAGCAACTGCAAGCCGTGGTTCTGGATGATGTCCCGCAAGAGACCCGCCTCCTCGTAGTACGCGCCGCGCCCGCGAATGCCGAAATCCTCGGCAATGGTGATCATCACCTGCGCGATGTACTGCCGGTTCCAGAGCGGCTCGAAAATGCCGTTGGAGAAGCGGAACACCATGATGTTCTGCACCGGCTCCTTGCCGAGGTAGTGATCGATGCGGTACACCTGTCGCTCCTCGAACACCTCGTCGATGACGCGGTTCAGCTCGCGGGCGCTTTCGAGATCGTGGCCGTACGGCTTTTCGGCGATGATCTTGCGCCACCCGGTACACGACTGTTCACGTCCGCCCAGCCCGGCAGCACCGAGATTGCGCACCACAACGGGCGCGAGGCTCGGCGGTATCGACAGATAGAACATGAGGTTACGGCAGGTGCGCCCGTTTCCTTCGTCGCTCGTGATCTGGTCGCGCAACCTCGCGTAGCCCGCCGGATCGTCGAGATCGACCCGCGCATAGAAGAGGCGGTGGCAAAAAGAATCGAGCCGCGCTGCATCAGCGGCGGCTTCGGGCGAGTGCTCCAGCAGGCGACTGCGGACGAACGCGCGGAACTCCTCGTGGCTCTGCTCCTGCCGCCCGACGCCGATCAGCCGGAAGTTCTCCGGCATGTGCCCCCATCGTGCAAGCTGGAAGATCGACGGGAAGAGCTTGCGCGAGGCCAGGTCGCTGCTTGCCCCAAAGATGACGATGGTGAAGTTTTCAAGTGT
>CAYZCF010000023.1:4371-23794 GCA_964476855.1 uncultured Chlorobiaceae bacterium | reverse complement strand
CATGAAGCGCACTGGCGATCTCATCTTCCCGCTCCCGGAGAAACGCATCCAGCCCCCGAAGCTGCGCGCGCCGCCACCCGGCAGAGCGCGTCGCGCCGCTGTCGAAGTATCGCCGGAGTCCGGCATGTGCGTCAGCGTCGTATGGGTGGGTCATGGTTCAGTTTGATTTCAGGCAGCCTTGATATTTCTGTAGCGATGCATTGTCTCTCTGACCCTTCAATCCATCGGCAAAAAAACTGAGGTATCCCGATAAATGTAGCAATATCGGCCATTATGAATCGTATTTTTGCCGGTCTGGTTCTGCGGATGTAACTTCCCGAAGCCAAAGACACAACCCTCAATCAACGCGAATACTTATATGGAATGGATTTTCAGTCCTGAGGCCTGGATTGCCCTTTTGACGCTGACGACGCTCGAGATCGTCCTCGGCATAGACAACATCATCTTCATCACCATCATTGTCGGACGGCTTCCCGCCGAGCAGCGCAACTCCGGGCGGGTGCTCGGCCTCGGGCTGGCGATGCTCACCCGCATCGCGCTCCTGCTATCGATCACCTGGGTGATGAAGCTGACGGCGGATCTTTTCACGGTGTACGGCCACGGCGTCACCGGCCGCGACCTCATCCTCATCGGCGGCGGCCTGTTCCTGCTCGCCAAGAGCACCCACGAGATTCACCACAGCCTCGAAGGCGGCGATGAGGTCCACAAGGAACACTCTTCCTCGGGCTTCATCATGACGCTCCTCCAGATCGCCGTCATCGACATCATCTTTTCGCTCGACTCGGTCATCACGGCCGTCGGTCTCGCCGAAGACATTCAGGTCATGATCATCGCCATCATGATCGCGGTCGTCGTGATGATGCTCGCCGCCAAAACGATCAGCGAGTTTGTCGAGCGCCATCCGACCATCAAGATGCTCGCCCTGAGCTTCCTGATCCTGGTCGGCGCGACGCTGGTTGCCGAAGGGGCCGGATTCGAGTTCCCGAAAGGCTACATCTATTTCGCGATGGCCTTCTCGGTCGGCGTGGAGATGCTCAACATCCGCCTGCGCGGCAAAGAGAGCAAGCCGGTGCAACTCTACAAAACCATGGAGGAGGAAGAGACGATCTGAGCGCGGCTGCGGGGAACCATTTTCGGGCATCTTAAAGTTCTTTGAAATAGCGCAACAACAAAAGCTACTGACCGCGAAGTCTGACAGGCGGCTTTCCGATTCCGGCGGAAGGCCGCTTCCGGTTGACGCTCTTTCTCTGTCCGGAAAAAGGAGCATAAAACATGCCTGTTCCCGAAAAACTCCTCCCCGCGCAACTCTTCAACCGGTGTGACCCCGGTGAATTTGCATTCAGCACCACCGCCGATCTCGATGGCTCGACAGAAATCGCAGGCCAGGAGCGCGCGCTCGAAGCGATCCGGCTCGGCATGGGCATCCGGCGCGACGGGTTCAACCTCTTCGCCCTCGGCCCGTCCGGAACCGGCAAGGAGACCACCGTGCTCCAATTTCTCAACGCCATCGCGCCGAAAGAGGCGCGACCCGACGACTGGTGCTACGTTTACAATTTCGACAAACCGCGCAGCCCCAAAGCGCTCCGCCTGCCGCCCGGCCAGGCGTGCCGCCTGAGCGACGACATGGATCATCTCGTCGAGACGCTCTTCAGCGTCATGCCCGCCGCCTTCAGCAGCGAAGAGTACCAGTCACGGGAAAAAGAGATCGGCGAGGCGTTGCAGGAGAAGCAGTCAAGCGCCATCGAGTCGATTGAACACGATGCGCAGGAGCACGAAATCACCCTCATCCGCACTCCGGGAGGCTTCGCTTTTGCGCCGATTCACGAGGGCAAGGTTATCGCGCCCGACGTTTACATGCAAATGAAACAGGAGGAGCGCGACAAGATCGAAAAAGAGACCAACCGCCTCCGCGACAGTCTGCAATCGATCATGGCGCAGTTCCCCAAGTGGCAGCGCGAAACCGCTGACAAGATCAAGGAGCTGAACCGCGAGGTTTCGGCATTCGCCCTCAAACCGCTCATGGATGAAATCAGAGCCAGATACAAAGAGGTCGAAGAAGTGCTGCGCTATCTCGACGAGGTCGAGCACGACATGATCGAAAACTTCGGCCAGTTCCTCGAAAAGGAGACGCCCGAAGAGGGGCCGTTCATGATGATGCCTCCGCAATTCAGCCCGGCAGGACGCAAGCGCTCCGCCGTGCGCTACCGGGTGAACGTGATGATCGACAACAGCAAGCTCGACGGCGCGCCGGTGATTCTCGAAGACAAACCCGCCACGCAGAACCTCGTGGGCGACATCGAGCACGCCGCGCAGATGGGCACGCTCATCACCGACTTCACCCTCATCAAGCCGGGCGCGCTGCACCGGGCAAACGGCGGCTACCTCATCCTCGACGCCAGACGGCTGCTGCTCGAACCCTTCGCCTGGGAGGCACTCAAAAAAGCGCTCCGCACCCGCCAGATCCGCATCGAATCGCTCGCCCAACTCTACAGCCTGGTCAGCACCATTTCGCTCGAACCGGAACCCGTTCCGCTCGACCTCAAGGTCGTTTTGCTCGGCGAACGGCGCCTCTACTACCTCCTGAGCACCTACGACCCCGACTTCAACGAGCTGTTCAAGATCGCCGCCGATTTCGAGAACGACATGAAGCGTAACGCTGAAACGCACCTTGCCTACGCTCGCCTCGTCGGCTCGATAGCCGCGCGAGACAAGCTCCTGCCCTTCGAGCGCGACGCGGTGGCCCGCATCATCGAGCACGGCTCCCGCATGGCGGGCGACGCCACGCGCCTCTCCTCGAACCTTCAGGCGATCCGCGACCTCGCGCACGAGGCGGAGTACCACGCCGCGCAAAACAAGCGGACGCAGGTGAGCGCCGACGACGTCGAGGCGATGCTCGAAGCGCAGCGATACCGCGCGGCGCGGATTCAGGAGCGGATGCGGGATGCAATGATGCGCGGCACGATCCTGATCGACACCTCCTCGGAACAGGTCGGCCAGATCAACGGCCTCTCGGTCTATTCGCTGGGCGAAGAGAGCTTCGGCACGCCGAGCCGCATCACGGCGCGGGTGCGCCTCGGCAAGGGCGAGGTGATCGACATCGAGCGCGAGGTCGAAATGGGCGGGCCGATCCACTCGAAAGGGGTGATGATTCTGTCGGGCTTCCTCGACTCGCGTTACGCCGCCGAACAGCCGCTCTCGCTTTCGGCGACGCTGGTCTTCGAGCAATCCTACGGCGGCATCGAGGGCGACAGCGCCTCTTCCACTGAGCTCTACGCCCTGCTCTCGGCGATTTCAGGGATTCCGATCCGGCAGTGGCTGGCCGTCACCGGCTCGGTCAACCAGCACGGCCAGGTGCAGGCCATCGGCGGCGTGAATGAAAAAATCGAGGGATTTTTCGATCTTTGCCGCGAGCGCGGCCTCGACGGACGCCACGGCGTCCTGATCCCGGCCTCGAACGTCAAGCATCTGATGCTCCGGAAGGACATCGTCAGGGCGGTGGAAGAGGGCCTGTTCTCGATCTGGCCGGTCACGCACATCGACGAGGGGATCGAAATCCTGACCGGCGTTCCGGCGGGCACCCCCGATGCATCGGGCGCATGGCCGGAGGGCACGGTCAACGCGAAAGTGTTCGAGAGGCTCAAGGCGATGGCCGAAAAGCAGAAGTCGTTCGGCAAGAAACAGGGCGACGAACCGGAAAAATAAAGAAGAGCAAAGGAGAGACTTCAACGATGACACACCGCATCATCCACTCGATCGCCGTCGCCATCGACTGCTCGCCGCACAGCAAGGCCTCGCTCGAAGCCGCCGCCGAGATGGCCGCGCGGCTGAAGGCGGAGCTGATCGGCATCTTCGTCGAAGACATCAACCTCCTTCGCGTGGCGGGCCTGCCCTTCGCCGAGGAGGTGCGGCTTTACAGCTCGACCACCGCGAAGCTCGATACAGCGCAACTCGAACGCCTGCTCAGACTCCAGGCGGAGCAGGCACGGGAGCTGTTGCGACACACCGCCGAAGCCCGCACGCTCCGACACACCTTCCGCGTGCTGCGGGGCCTGGTTTCCGAGCAGCTCATGCTGGCCGCGCCCGAAGCGGACATGCTCGTGCTTGGCCGAAGCGGACGCTCGCCGTCGTGCCGCAAGGGCCTCGGCTCGACGGCCCGCACGGCGCTCCACGAGTGCAAGATGAACGTGATGCTGATGCGCCCCGGCGTCACCGCCGCCGAAGGGCCGCTCCTGGTGCTCTGCGACGACTCGGAAGCCTCGAAACGCGCCCTCAGGACAGCGATCGAAATCGCCGGGCCGAAAAGCACGCTCCACCTGCTCGTCACCGATCCCGCCCCTGAAGCCATCGAACGCTGCAAACAGGAGACGGATGCGATGCTAAAGAGGCGAGCCATCGAAGCGGAATACTACCACATCCCCTTCACCGAAGGCAAGCAACTCGCCAGCTTCATCCGCATGATCGACTCCGGCCTCGTCGTCATCGGCGAAGGCATGAACCTCCCCGCCGAAACCCTCCGCGAACTGATCGACAACATCGACTACCCGGTGCTGGTGGTGCGGTGAATTATGAATTGAAGAAAAGTCTTCGATAGTGGGCGGGCTCATGCTCCTCTTACCCTTTCGTCCTTTTCGTCCCTTAAGTCCCTTCCTTCATCCATCCCGCAATCCGCTCGGCGGCAAGAAACGCCCCCCAGGCGGCAGTTTCGAGCAGTGCGCGGCTGTCGAGACCAGCTCGCCTGCATGACTCGATTTCGCCGCTGTCAACCGCCCATGAGGCCATAGCGGCAAGCAGCGCGAGGCGCGCCTGGGGCCGCAGCCGCTCCGGCAATTCGCTCACCACGGAATCGAGCCATCCCTTGCCGAGGCCAGGCAGCTCGCCTTCCCATGCGTCAATCTGCCGCTTCACCAGCGCCTGCACCTCGGGATCAACCGACGCATCGGCGGCAGAGCGGACGGCTTCCGCGAAGCGCAGCAGGCCGCCCGCCACCGCCGGATCATCCGCCGCCCAGCCGAACGCCTCCGGCAGCTTCATGGCCGGACTTTCAGTCAGGAACACCCCCGGCTCGGCGCTGATACGCACGATTCGCCCCGATGTCACACGACTGAAAATCCGAAACGCCTGATCTCCGACCACCGGCACCTTGCCGACGACGGGCATCATCGTCTCGTCGAGAAAGATGTTGACCATCCGGTTGATGTAGTGAAACAGCACCGCCGTGGCCATGAACGCGGGAGCCTGCCGCTTCGTGAAGGGCGGCGGCCCGGCGGAAAGCGAGGCTTTGCGGCCCGTCGCCGAAGCCCACGCCGCGAGATTCGCAAGCGCGTCATTCGTGCGCCCGCCAGCCGCGAGCGCATCGAGCGCCGGGCGGTCATCCGCGCCAAGCAGCATCGAGGTGTGCGCCTGCACGCAGTAAGGGCAGCGGTTGGCTTGCGACACCGCGACCGCGATCAGCTCCTTCATCGCCCGATCCGGCCCGGCGACGAGCGACTCCCGGCACGCGCTCCACACACCCGCCATGAGCCGCGGATTCAGATGGTGCAACGTGACCGGCGGCACGGCCATGAACTCCCGGTCGAGCTGGCGATAAACCTGCGTAGCAAGCCCGGACGCACGCCCGATCTCCGGAGCCGGAAGCCTCCGGATCGACAACGGCGTCAGATGCCTGAAGATGAACTGTTCAATCGAGCGAAACACGAAGCAGGAAATTATGAATTATGAATTGAAGATTGGTCTGCGATAGCGGGGTCATGCTCATCCGACCTTCTTGTTCTTGCAGTCTCTATTGTCCTTGTTGTCTTTTTGCCAGTCATGGCTGGGGCGCTCGGCTCTCGCGGAATTCAATTCATCATTCATAACTCATAATTCATCATTCTCTTTCACAGCACTCCGCTCTCGCCGATGCCGTCGAGCATGAACTGCACGGCGAGCGCCGCGAGGAGAAGACCGGCCATGCGGCTGATGACGTGCAGGCCGGTCACGCCGAGTACCCGCTGCACGCCCGAGGCCGCCATGAAGAGCAAGAGGGTCACGCAAAGCACGGCCATCATGCCGACAATAACCGCGAACTGTTCAAGAGGATGCCCTTTCGCACCCGCCATCAGGAGCACCGCCGCGCCGGTCGATGCCGGACCGGCAATCAGCGGCATGGCCAGCGGAAACACGGCAATATCCTTCTTCTGCATCGCCTCCAGCGTCTCCTTCTCGGATGAACGCAACTCGCCGCCATTCCTGCCAAACACCATCGAAATGGCCAGAACCAGAAGCAGAATGCCGCCTGAAATCCTCAGCGCCGCCAGCGAAATGCCGAGCCAGCCAAGCAGCGTCATGCCGCCGAAAGCGAAAAAGAAGAGAATTCCGGAGGCGATCGAAACCGCCCTGACCGCGAGCAATCGTCGTTCGCCCGCGGCATGATATGGCGTGAGGGCAGCAAAAATCGCCGCCAGATCGACCGGGCCTATGGTGGCGAAAAAGGTGGCGAACGATAGTATGATTGTCCTGAACATGGCTCCGGCACCGGCAAAGGTTCACAAACGGGAATCAGTTACCGGAACAACCGCAGCGCAGCAAATGTTTCTCGCGCTGCAATCTGGGAGCGAAAGGACAGAAGGGACGGCAAGGAAAGCAGGATAAACGCAGGGCAACGCCCCCCTCTTCAATTCATAATTCGTAACTCATCATTCATCATTCGCGCACAGCGCGATTTCGGCCATCAGGATCCCCGCTGAAACGGAGGCGTTGAGGGAGTCCTCGGCGGGGCGGGTTCCGGCGTGGGGGATGAAAATGCGGCGGTTGGCGAGGGCAAGCACGTCGGAGCTGATGCCGTTGGCTTCGTTGCCGATGACGAGCACCCGGCGGGCGGGCCACGCCGGAAAATCGCGATAATCGCGCCCGTCGAGCGCGGCGGCGGCTACCGTGAAGCCGTCGGCTTGCAGGCGCTTCAGCGCTCCGGCGAGGTCGGGCGCGTCGATGATGCGGAGTGCGAAGATGCTGCCCGCGGTCGATCTGACCGTTTTCGCGTTGAAGGGATCGGCGGTGCCGCGTCCACAGATAACCGCCTCTGCGCCGAACCAGGCCGCCGTGCGAATGATGGTGCCGACGTTGCCCGGATCCTGCACGTCGTCGAGCGCCACCACGAACGAACGAGCGGCTGGCCGGAACTCGCCACTCTCCGGCTTCCGAAACGCCGCAACCACGCCCTGCGGCGAGGTGGTCTGGGCGAGACGTTTGAACTCATCCGGACCGGCAAGCCACACCTTCCCGGCGAAACGCTTCAGGCCGTCGAACTGACCCGCCGCATTTTCGTCGAGCACAAGCGCGTGCAGCATCGAGGGGTCGGGCAGGCTCTGGAGCAGCTCGCTCACCGTGCGCAACCCTTCGGCCAGGAACAGCCCCTCGCCATCGCGATGCTTCTTCTGCCCGAGCCGCGCGAGCCGCCCAAGCATCGCCTTGCTCAGCGGCGAAAATGATTCGCGCATCATTTCTTCACCGACCGTTTGAAGCGCTCCATGACCGCTTTCGGATCGTGCGAGAATTCGGTCGGCGGCGTGCCCGGCTGGGACGAAAGATCGCCCTCATCGAGGCCGACCGAAAAGTTGCCCGATTCATGTTCGCCCACAGACGCATCGGGTTCGCTCATGCAGCGCTTGATATAATCGTCGAACGACTCCTTGTCGATGGAGAGCGACAGGGGTGGCGCTTCATCGCTTTTGGCCTCGCCTTGCGCCGAAACCATCTCGACCACGATGGCCAGCACTCGCTCGCGCGTTACGCCGCCCATACCGGCCTTGCGTGCCATCGACGAAAAAGCAGAGTCGTCCATCGACTCGATGGTTTCGCGCAGAGTGACAATGCCGCCGACCATGCCAGCATAGGCCGTGACGGCGGACTTCAGCTCCTCGTCATCAGGAAGCCGCTCCTTCGAAGCACCCGATGAAGGGGAGGCCGATGGTTTTGTGGATCTTGGTTTACGCGCGCCGCGTCCGAGAAACTCCTCGTCGATCTCGTAGTCGTCGAGCAGATTGCCCACGAGCCCGCCGCGCCTGGCCCGCGCGCGCCGCTCCGAGACGCTCTCCACCACATCGCGCCGCCCCTCCGAAAGGTTTCGCAGCCCGAACAGCAAGCCGACGAGACCGGCATAGAGCGAAAGCAGCAGCACCATGCAGGCCGGATCGAAACCGCCAAGCGCGGCAACCACAAGTTCGGCGGCGATGAAGAGGACGGAGAGAGCGGTCAGCAGACCGGCGGTGAGGCGTTGGTTCATGAGAATCGATGAATTGGCTTATATTTTGACCACTAAAGTAACGAATAATTCGATTTTCGCCCCGACATGCACACCAGGCCTGAGCTGATCTCGCCCGCTGGCGACTGGACTTCGATGCGAGCTGCCCTCGACGCCGGGGCGGACGCCATCTATTTCGGCGCCGAGGGGTTCAACATGCGGGCGGCGAGCAAGGGCTTTTCGCCGGGCGAGTTCGGCGGCATCGCGCGGCTCTGCCGGAGCCACGGCGCGAAAGCGTACCTGGCGCTGAACTCGGTGATCTACGACTCGGAACTCGCCGAGATTGAGCGCACGATTGCCGCCGCCAGAGCCGCCGGACTCGACGCGGTGATCTGCTGGGACATGGCGGTCGTCGAGGCGTGCCGCCGCCACCGGATGCCGATCCACCTCTCGACGCAGGCCTCGGTGAGCAACATCGACGCGCTCCGCTTCTACGCTTCGCTCGGCGCACGGATGATCGTGCTCGCCCGAGAACTCACGCTCGACCAGACGGCGGCGATCACCAGGCAGATCGAGGCCGAGGCGCTTCCGGTCACAGTCGAAAGCTTCGTGCACGGCGCGATGTGCGTGGCGGTCTCCGGGCGCTGCTTCCTCTCGCAGGAGCTGTTCGGGCGCTCGGCCAATCGCGGCGAGTGCGTGCAGCCCTGCCGCCGCGCCTACCGCATCGCCGACGTCGAGGAGGGGTTCGAACTCGAACTCGGCTCGGACTACGTGATGAGTCCGAAAGACCTCTGTGCCATCGGCTTTCTCGACCGGCTCTTCGACGCGGGCATCGGCGCGTTCAAGATCGAGGGGCGCAACCGCAGCCCGGAGTATGTCGCCACCACCACCGCCGCCTACCGCAAAGCCATCGACTTCATCGCCGCGCATCGGGGCGACGGGGATTTTGCCGAGACGTACGGCAAGCTTGCCAGGGAGCTGGAAGAGGAGCTGAAAAAAGTCTATAACCGGGGCTTCTCGAAAGGCTTTTTCTTCGGCAAACCGGCGGACGCCTGGGCGCGAACGTCGGGATCGGTGGCGACCGAAACGAAAAGCTACGTCGGCGTCGTGCGCAAATACTTCCCGAAAGCGGGCGTGGCCGAAATCCTCGTGCATGGCCCAAGCATCGAATCAGGCGAGACGCTCTCGATCCAGGGCCCGGCGACCGGCCTCGTCACCGTGCCGTATGCCGAACTGCATCTCGACGGCGCTCCGGCTCAGCGGATCGAACAGGGAGAGCTGTTTTCGGTCAGGTGCGACCGCGTCAGAAAAAACGACAAGGTTTACGTTTTGACGAAAAAGTAACCGCAGCCCTCTTTCTTGTCGCCACCTTTTGCGTACATTTAGAGTGGCGTAACCGAGCCTCAGGCCGGAACGTCAAGAACAGGCATCGCTCCCAAACTGGAGAAATTGAATGATTTACAAGGTCATCTCCAAGTCCGGATTCAGAGCATTTACCGACGCCCTCGTCAAAGCCAACTCCTCCTACGGCCCCCGCCAGGTCGATACCGACCGGAACGGAAATCCCGTCTACCAGTTCAAACCTGTCACTTCGGTTGATGAGATCGCCTTCGATTACACCGTCACCACCTCCTCCGCGAAGCATCTCTTGATGCCGTTCCGCGAGGAGCTGTCGAAGTTCAGGTTCGGCGACGGAAGCTGGAAACAGGAGGTTCACTACGACGCACCGTCCATTGTACTTTTCGGACTGCACCCCTGCGACATCAACGCCATCAACATCCTCGACGAGGTAATGCTCAAAGGGCCGTATCCGTCGCCCTACTACCTCGCGCGGCGGAAGAACACCTTCATCGTCGGCATGGATCATCTGCCGCTGCCGGACTGCTTCTGCAAGTCGATGAACCGGCACACCGTGAGCCACGGTTTCGATCTCTTCTGTTCGGATATTGGCGACCGCTTTTTCCTCTCGATCAACTCTTCGAAAGCCTACAGTCTGCTCAGGGAGTTCGAGACCGGGGAGCCGAACGAGGAGGATGACCGCCTGCTCATCGAGCGGCGCAAGCTCATCAAGCAGAGCTTCGTGACCAACGTCGAGGTGACCGGCCTGCCGATGTTCCTCGACATCGAGTTCGAGTCGCCCATCTGGCAGAAATGGGGCGACAAGTGCCTCAACTGCGGCACCTGCGCGATGGTCTGCCCCTCGTGCTATTGCTACAACGTCGAAGAGCACTTCGAAACTGACCTCGAAAGCTCCAGCAAGCAGCGGCGGCTCTACTCGTGCAACCTGGTCGATTTCGCCCAGGTGACCGGCGGGCACAACTTCAGGCCGCGCAACGGCGACCGGCTCAAGTACCGCTACTACCATCACTATCGCGGTTTTGCCATCAACGACAACCAGCCGCTCTGCGTCGGCTGCAACCGCTGCGGACGCGCCTGCCTGGCGGACATCAACCCGAAAGACGTCATCAACGACCTCAGACTGGAAAACGAATCATGCATGACCTGCGCTTCACCCTCACAGGACAGGATCTGAACCGCGAACCCTTCGCCCGGCAAAGCCCCGATTTCAGCAAGAAGTCGGAGTTGATGGTCACCGACCACGGCTACAAGTGCCGCATCGCCAACATCGTGCCGCTCTCGGAGAACGAACGCCTCTTCCAGCTCCGTATCGTCGATCCCTGCGAGCGCAATCTCTTCACCTTCCGCCCCGGCCAGTTCCTGATGCTCGAAGTGCCCGGCTACGGCGAAGCGCCGATCTCGATTTCGAGCGCCACGAGCAACCGCGAGTTCATCGAGCTGTGCGTCCGCAGAGCGGGCCACGTCACCTCCGGGCTGTACGAAGCCAGACCGGGAGCGTTCGTGGCCGTCCGAGGGCCATTCGGCACCTCGTTCCCGATGGAGTCGATGCAGGACTCGGACGTGCTGCTCATCGCGGGCGGCCTCGGTATCGCGCCCTTGCGAGCGCCGCTCTACTGGATCAAGGATCATCGCGACCACTACCGTAACGTGCGCTTTCTGTACGGCGCGAAGGAGGCGTCGCAACTGCTCTTCACCTACCAGTTCGAGGAGTGGAAAACCGTCAGCCACATCGATTTGCACACCATCGTCGAAAAGCCGGACGGGCAGTGGACGGGGCGCACCGGCATGATCACCTCGCTGTTCGATGACATTGCCATCGATCCGAAAAACACCTGGGCGATCGTCTGCGGGCCGCCGGTGATGTTCAAGTCCGTCTGCACCCATCTCGACAAACTCGGCATTCCGATGAACCGGATGTTCGTGTCGCTCGAACGCAGGATGCACTGCGGCATGGGCAAGTGCTGCCGCTGCATGGTCGGTTCGACCTTCACCTGCCTCGACGGCCCGGTCTTCGACTACTGGAGCGTCATGAATCTCAAGGAAGCGATTTAAGGATTGAGTATGAACCACCTCGGATTCGACACGGAAAAGCTGAAAATCGGCTCCTTCGACTTCACCTGCTGCGAAGGGTGCCAGCTCCAGCTCGCCAACAAGGAAGCGACACTGCCGGAGTTCCTCGCGCTGCTTGACATCAGGAACTTCCGCGAAATCTCCTCGATGCGGCTCGACGACTACGACATCGCGCTGGTAGAGGGGAGCATCACGCGCCAGGACGAGGTCGAGCGGTTGAAAGCGATCCGCGCACAAGCGAAAGTGCTCGTCGCCTACGGAACCTGCGCCTGCTTCGGTGGCATGAACGCGCAGAAGAACAAGTTCGATAAAGATGAGTGCATCCGCACGGTCTATGGCGACAAGGAGATCGACACGATGCAGAAGTCGCACAAGATCAGCGATTTCGTGACCGTCGATTACTCGATTCCCGGCTGCCCGGTCAACAAGGAGGAGGTGGAGCGCATCGTGGTGAGCATCGCCACCCGCTCGCCCATCGGCCTGCCGAAGTACCCGGTGTGCGTGGAGTGCAAGCAGCGGCTCAACACCTGCCTGTTCGACCTCGGCGAGGTGTGCCTCGGGCCGATCTCACGCGCGGGTTGCGACGCGATCTGCCCCTCCGGCAAAACCCCGTGCCTCGGCTGCCGCGGCCCGGCGGACGACATCAACTACGCTTCGTTCACGGAGCTGGTGCGCGACAAGGAACTCAGCACGGAGGAGATGAGGGACAAGCTCGCATTTTACAACGGTTTCACAGAGTATCTGAACCATGAAGGTTGATTTCAACATCGACATCCACCACCTGCCGAGGGTCGAGGGGCACGGCGATATTCGCATTTCGGTGAGGGACGGCAAACTCGCCGACGCCAAATGGGCGGTGGTCGAGACGCCGCGCTTCTTCGAAGTGATGGTCAAGGGACTCAGCGCCGAGCGGGTGCCGTTCCTCACCTCGCGCATCTGCGGCATCTGCTCGATCAGCCATTCGCTGGCCAGCATCCGCTCGCTCGAACGCGCCATGCAGATCACGCCGCCCGAAACGGCGCGCGTCATCCGCCTGCTCGCCATGCACGGCGAAACGCTGCAAAGCCACGCGCTGCACCTCTTCTTCCTCGCCGCGCCGGACTTTGCGGGCACGCCGAGCGTCGTGCCGCTCTTGCAGTCGCACCCGGAGGTGGTCGAGGCGGGCCTGATGCTCAAGGAGCTTGGCAACGAACTGAGCATCGCCACCTGCGGACGCGCCACGCACCCGGTCAGCCTCGTGCTTGGCGGCGTCAGCAAGGCCCCGTCGAAGCAGCGCCTCGCCGAAATCAGGCGGATGAATGTCGAACGCCGCGCGATGCTCGACCGCGCCACCGACTTTTTCATGACGCTCCGGATTCCGGAGTTCGTGCGCGAAACCGAGTTTATCTCCCTGCGCGACGGCGAGAGCTACCCCTACATCGGCGGCAACCTCGTCTCGACCGACGGCGTCGTGCGCGACGAGAACGACTATCTGCTGATGACCAACGAATACACGGTCGATTTCTCGACCTCCAAGTTCACGAGAGTCAGCCGCGAGTCGTCAGCCGCCGGAGCGCTGGCGCGGTTCAACAACAACTTCGACCAGCTCCATCCGCGAGCCAAGGAAGCCGCCGCCGCCTTCGGCCTCCAGCCGGTCTGCCACAACCCCTTCATGAACAACATCGCCCAGCTCATCGAGTGCCACCACATCATCGAAAGCACCGAAGCGATCATCGACCAACTGCTCGACAACGACCTGACGGAGATTCGCGCCGACTACAAGCCAAAAGCCGGAGCCGCCACCGGAGCCGTCGAAGCGCCGCGAGGCGTGCTCTACCACTACATGGAGACCGACGAACAAGGCAAGGTGGTCAAAGCCGACTGCATCATCCCGACCACGCAGAACAACGCCAACATCCACTACGATCTCAACGCCCTCGCCGAACAGGCGCTCAGCCAGGGCAAGGGGGAGAAAGAGGTTGAAAAACTCTGCGAAATGCTGGTACGGTCGTACGACCCGTGCATTTCATGCTCGGTGCACTAAACCCGCACCACCTCTTTGCAGTCGGGGTAGCCGGTGCAGCCCCAGAAGGGTTTGCCTGCGTTCCGGCCAGCTTTGGCCGTGCGCAACGTCATCGGCCTGCCGCATTTCGGGCATGAGGGGGTCGCCCCGGCAGGCGTCGGCTGACGGTGTGGCTCCGGGCTCTGACGTTCCCGCACGACCGGACGCGAGGCGGCAGGCTGCTCGCTGTGCCCACCCTCCTCGGCGGACGCCTCCTCCAGCGCGGCAATCTGCCGGTCAAGCAGGTAGCTCGTCTGATGAATCAGGCAGATGATCGCATTGGCCCGCACTTCGGCACGCTCATGTTCCAGCCAGCGGGCATACAGCGCCCAGCGCTCCTCATCGGAAAGATCGGTCATATCCGACTGATCCGTCCGCTCTTGCCGGAACCGCTTCGGCACTTCGCGAACAGCTTGCAATTCAGCGCCCGAAAGCGCCCATTGCGCAAGATGCCGATGGCGCAGGTAATCCTCGAAATCGAGCAGCAGCGCTTCGAGGCTCGAACGGGCGACGTTCGCCAGCCGCAATTCCGTCTGCGACGAGGTGGCCGCCGCGCGACTGCCCTCCGCGATGTTCAGCCGCCCTGAACGCGCCGCCTGCGTCATCTGGTCGAGCATCCGCGACCGGGAATCGACGAACTTCTCGCAAAACAGGCAGGTGGCATCGTAGATCAGCGTAGCCGTCTGAAAACTGGCGGCACTCCGATAACCGCCACTCGGTCTCAGCTTTTTCATGGTGTTGTATGATAAGTTCGTTCCTTTGCGCATACCGGGTTTGCCGGTAGAGGGGCGCGCAAAGAACATCAGGGGTTTGAACGATTATACTTTGTAAAAGTACATCTTTCTCCTCAGAATATGAACCGCCGCAGCATCTCGCCGGTCAGTTCTGAAAGCTCACGCCTGGCGGCGGCGTCTCCGGTAACCGGAGAGCAGCGAGCCGGGCGGAGGTTCTCGAAATACTCGCCGTTCCAGCCGTTCCGTGCGATCTCCATCACCGTCCCGAAGACATCCTCCCCGCCGACCGACACGTCGTCACCGGCAAGCGCCCATCCGGCGTGCAGCAGCTTGGTGGCGATCACGCCCGGATCGAGCGAGTTCGACCGCACATCACTTGCCGAATCGCTGGTAAACATGATGTTGAAGAGCTTGCTCCGAGCGTAGGCCTCGTAGCCAGAATAGCTGCGCTCGCCCTGCATGTTGGACGGATCGAACACCGCGCTGTGGTGATCCATCGAGCTCACATTCAGCACCGATCCGCCATTGGCGATCAGCACCGGCTTGACAACACTGGTCAGCAGCACCGGCGCGAGGTAGTTGACGCAGAAGGTGGTCTCGTACCCCTCCGGTGTGAACGTTCGCGTCGGCCTGTAGACCGCCGCATTGTTGACGAGCAGATCGATGCCGGGGAAACGCCGAACCAGCTCCCGCCCCATCGAATACACCGCATCGACCGACGTAAAATCCGCTTCCAGAGCGTCCAGCGGCTTTACGCCCGTGGCTTGGACAATCTCCGCGCAGGCATCGCTGATTCTCGACGCGCAACGCCCATGCACAATCACCCGATGCCCCGTCGCCGCGAAGCGCATCGCCGCCGCCAGCCCGATGCCGTCAGTGCTTCCGGTTATGCAGAGGGTGAGAGGAGGCATGGTGTGAAAATGGGTTTTATTTCTTGTGAGCCGCCTGATCCATTCGATCTTTTGGAATGACAATCGAAACAAGAAAACAGGAAAACGACGTGAACAGCGGGGAGGCATCGTTCCGGCCAGCTTGCTGAAACGAACAGGCTGGCCGGAGGTTAGCGGATATCAGAGGATTTCGACCAGTTCGAGTTCGAAGTTGAGGTCGAGGCCGGCCATCGGGTGGTTGGCGTCGAGGGTGACGGTAGTGTCGTTCAGATCGACGATCATGACGATCGCTTCGCCGCCGTCGGCGAGGCTGAGCTGCAACTGCTGGCCGATTTCGAGCGGAATTTCGGCAGGAATCTGGTCGCGTTTGATTTCGGCGATAAGCTCTTCGGCTCTCGGGCCGTACGCCTCATCCACGGGAATGTTGACCGTCTTCTTCTGGCCCGGTTCCATATCGACCAGCGCGCGGTCGAAGCCCGGAATCACCATGCCGGTGCCGATGGTCACCTCCAGCGGGCCGCGCTCCACGGAGCTGTCGAAAACCGTGCCGTCGTCGTAGGTGCCGGTATAGTGAACCAGAACCTTGTCGCCTTTTTTTGCCTGTGCCATAACTCGTTCTCCTTCTATCATTTAAAATCGGGACACCCGCTTTGGTAGCATCAACTCTCCACAGAACCGAAAGCCAACGACTGCCCGTATGAAAAAAAATTCCGCCGGAAGATAACACTTTTTACCAGAGCCGGGCTGAAAAGTTCAGCACTGGCACGCTATGCCCATCTCTCGTGATTTCGTACATGAAACTACCAGTACCTTGATTTGATCCGAAAGGTTCAGTGCCGGGCATTCCCCCTCACTCCACCGGAAGCTCGACGGCTTCGTCGTCGTTTTCGAGTGTTTGCGGGGCGTGGATGAATTCGATGAGCTTTTCGCGGACTTGGCAGCGGAGCGCCCAAAGGTCGGCGGAGTTGGCGGCGCTGACGAGCGCGCGGAGCTCCATGGTGACATCGCCCGAATCGGTAACTTCGAGCCGGGCGACACGCTTGTCCCACAACGGACTCTCGGCGACGATCCGCTCGAACTCCCGGCGAACTTCATCGACCGGCACATGGTAGCCGACCCGGAGCATCACCGCGCCGGTGAGTTCGAGCGAGCTGCGCGTCCAGTTCTGGAAGGGTTTGTCGATGAACCAGGTGATCGGCACAATGATGCGCCGCTCGTCCCAGAGACGCACAACGACGTAGGTGAGCGTGATCTCCTCGACACGCCCGTTCTCCTTTTCGACAACCACGATGTCGCCAAGGCGCACCGGCTGGGTGATGGCGATCTGGATGCCCGCGATGAGCGTCTGAAGGCTGCGCTGTGCGGCGAAACCGATCACGATGCCCGCAAGCCCTGCCGAGGCGAGAATGCTCAGGCCGATCTGCCGAACGGTCTCAAAGGTCATCAACACACCGGCAATGGCGAGAATCACGACCAGCACGTTGACGATCTTCCGGAGCAGACTGATGTTGGTGGTGATGCGGCGCGCCTCTATGTCGCTCTTTCCGGCATCCCGGTAGCGCTGCTGGATCACCTCTTCGATGACAGCGAAAATCCTGAGCGCGAACCACGATACGCCAGCAATCGAGCCGATGGAGAGCATGTGGCTCAAAAGCTCCTTGATTTCACCCGGTATCCGCACATAATAGACGATACCAGCGAGGGCGATCAGAACAAAAAGCAGCCGGATTGGCATGAGAAGCCGGACAAGTACCGGAGCACTTCCCGCTACGGTTTGCCTGATGCGTTCAAGAATCCGTTTCAGAACAGCATTGCCAAACAGATACAGCAGTACCGCCAGCACGGTGGCGGCCACCGGCATCATCCACGATTCGATCAGAGTCTCTGCGTTCATCCTCGTCCGTTGATTGGTTCCGGGCGTTCGGCCCGATTCATAGTAAAAAGGTAGTGATGAACTCTAATGCCTGCAAACGCGAACGTCCCGAAGGGGCTGCCTTCGGGACGTTCAGAAAGGGGTGGCGAGATGCCTTCAGCGCGAAATCTTCATGCGGTCGAACTCTTCGCGGGATCGGCTGACGCAGTCCTCGATGGCCATGCCGCCGTAATAATTGCCGGTCATATAGAGGTTACGCACGTTGCCGAGCATCTGGTCGGCCTTTGAGGCCCAATCCTTGTGGCCAACGCGCAATGAAGGCACCACATTCTTTTTGGTGATCGTGTGCTCGATCTTCGACTGGCCGACGCCGAGCACCTCGGTGATCCGCTTGAACTTGGCGTTGTCGTCAAGGCCCGGGCGGAAGTGGAAGGCGAAGCCACGGAAGTTGTCGTCCGGCACGGTGTCGCGCGACACCATCGAGAAGAAGTTGTCGTTCGGCGAAATGATCGCCGCCACAGGCTTGAGCGACACGTTGCTCTTGCGGATCACCACGCCAACCGAGTCCACATCGGCATACCTGAGTTTGGTGAAGTGGTCGGCAAGCGCCGGATTGATGTCGTGCACCAGCCGCGCCGCCGAAGCCGAGGGCAGCGCAATGACGAGCGCGTCACCGGCAAACTCCTGACCGTCAGCGGTTTTGACGACATACTTGCCGCCGGAGGTCGAAACCGACTGCGCGGGCGACCCGGCGCGAACCTCGATCCCCTTCTGGCTGGCGATGGTGCGGGCCACGCCCTGCAAGCCGCTCTTGAAGGTGTAGTTCTTGAGCACATCCTTGCGTTTCTCGCGGCTCTTGAACATCATGTCAGCCGGAAAATCATCGGTCGGCTGGGACGGCACGGCGTTGAAGAAGTGGCTCACCGTGTTGCGGTAGTTGTTTTCGCCAACGATTTTAGAGTAGTAGGAGCGCACCGACATGTTCTCCTTCTTGAGGGAAAAGAGGTTCGGCGCGGAACGGAGCAGCTCGAAAATATTCAGGCCGGACATGATCGACGATACCTTTCCGTTCTTGAGCAGCGTGAAAGGCACCTTCGCACGGGGGATGATGGTGTCGGCAATGCCGCAGGCTTCGACGATGCCGAGCAGGTTCTGGTACGAGCTGTAGCACGTATGCGCACCCATCTCCAGCCAGAATTTGTCGCCGTTGCTCGAAAACTGGGGGGATGAGAACGAACCGCCGACGGCGCTCTCCTTTTCGATCAGTGTGGTTTTCATGCCGGCCTGCGAACAGTAAAATGCCATGCTGAGTCCGCTGATGCCGCCGCCGATAATGACTACCTCTTTTTGCGCCATGAGAAAGCTGGTGATGGTTCGTAGAAAAAAATGATGTGTAATGTAGTGAAATCATTACAGAAGATCATGGCAAAACGTAACGGGCTTTACCGGCCCTCATAGCCCTCTTCACGATAGTGCGCCACGTAACGCACGTAATTTTCCGGCGACTCGGCGATATTGGCACGCTCCTCCTCGGTGATCGGACGGATCACCTTGGCCGGAACTCCGGCGACCAGCATTCCCGAAGGCACCCGAAAGCCCTGCTTGACGAGTGACCCGGCAGCCACGATCGACCAGGGTTCGACGACGCAATGATCGAGCAGGGTAGCGCTCATGCCAATCAGCACGTTATCCTCCACCGTGCAGGCGTGCAGCGTGGCAGCATGGCCGATAGTTACGTTGCTGCCGATCTTCAGCGGGCCGGTATCGTGCGTCACGTGTAGCGTCGCGTTATCCTGCACGCTGGTTTTTTCGCCGATGGTGATCGGGCAGACATCACCCCTGACCACCGCGTTGAACCAGATGCTCGAATGCGCGCCAATCTTGACGTCGCCGATGACGTAGGAGCCTTCTGCCAGAAAAACAGAATCGTGAATCTCCGGGTGCATCCCCCGGTATGACATGACCTTTCTCATGAGACGGATAGTTGAGATTTTGGACTATACCAATTCAAATTTTACGTTACCGCTTTTTCACCCGACTTGAAAGTGCACGACGCAAAATGGAGGATAAATCGATACTCCCTTTTTGGCCAGATTCATTTTGCATGGTAAAGTGCCTTGCGAGGTTCTTACTTTTCGAAGCAAGCGTCACCATCAGTAACCAAAGCCTTGAATGTCCATGAAAAAGCGTCTCATTATCTTGGCGTTCCTTTCAACAGCCCTGCTCTCATCCCGACCA
>CAYZCF010000023.1:0-4361 GCA_964476855.1 uncultured Chlorobiaceae bacterium | reverse complement strand
GCTTTCGGCCCTGAACTTCTGGCAATAACTGCCGACCAGCAGGCAAGCCTGGAAAACACCGCAAAAAACAGCACCTACGAACTTCTTGTGGCCAAGAGGAACGTCACCCTGAAAAACGGCACGTTCAAAGAAGGCAACAATCCGGACAATTTCATCGAGGCCAGACTGGTGCGTTCTGTGGTCTGCGACCTGAACGGCGACAGCAACCCCGACATCGCGGTGATCATCGAGCATCACGGCATGGGCAGCGGCAGTTTCTTCGAGCTTTCCGCCCTGCTCTCGCAGGCAAGCGGATTCAAGCAGACCAGGCCGGTACTGTTGGGTGAAAACATTGAAATCAAGGAGTTCACCGCCTCCTCGTCCATGTGGCAACCGGAAGAACTCGACATCGTGTATCTCGGTCACAAGGACTCCGACTCCCACGCCAACCCGACCGAACAGAAACGCGCACGCTATTTCCTCGACGATGACGGCCAGCTCAGCAACGATTTTTCGCAAATCCAGATTGTCAAAAAACCGGCTCTCTATCTCTACCCCGCGAAAACCACCAGGATCGAAGTGCACCTCTCGCCGGAAGGCAAGGTGATTCGCACGATTCCCGACTACAACCATCGTTGGCGCGTCATGGTGCGGGAGGACGGCCTGATCGACGGCCGGTATCGCTATCTCTTCTACGAAGCGGCGCTCGACAAAAAGATCGAACTTCCCCGCCACGGCTGGTCGGTGCGGCACGACGACCTCGGCGACTGGTTCGACACCCACCTGCGCGAGATGGGACTGAACCGTACGGAAGCGAACGACCTGAAAGAGTACTGGATCGGGAACCTTCCGGACAGCCCGTTCTACACCATCAGGCTGATCGAGCCCTCCGTCGTGAACAAGCGTCTCGGCCTGAAGATAGACCCGAAACCGGACAGGCTGCTCAGGGTGCTGCTCTCTTTCACCCCGTCCGATAAAGCGATGGAAATCAAGGCTCCGAAACTCGACAGGTTCAGGAGAAAGGGGTTCACCGCGGTCGAATGGGGCGGCATCCTCGACGATGGCCGCGCGGCTCACGAGGCGAGATGACCGGCAAGATCCCGGAGCCGTGGCCGCCGCGACGGTTCCGGGGAGGTTTCGGCGTCAATACAGCGGCAGGATCGCTATATTGTCGGTAATATGGACAAGCTGACGACCATGAACCGGACGTGAACCATGAACGAAACCACGCAGAAAGGGCCGAACGAAAAATACTGTTCCGAATGCGGTGCGATTATCAGGGCTAACGCTGAAATCTGCCCCAGGTGCGGAGTCCGCCAGGCGCCGCCGCCATTCACGATCAATCTCGGCCCGGTGACGCCGGGCGGAAAAAACCGCTTCGCCGCAGCGATTTTCGCCATTCTGCTCGGCTCGCTCGGCATCCACAAGTTTTATCTCGGCCTGACTGGCTGGGGCGTCGTTTACCTGCTCTTTTGCTGGACGGGCATTCCGGCTATCGTGGGCGTCATCGAGGGTATCCTGCTCCTCGTGATGAGCGACGAGGAGTTCGCGCGCCGGTACGGATAGCCAAACACAATTTTTGACAGGAATACCATGGGTTCGATACTGAGCTGTACAAATCTGAAAAAGGTTTACAACAAGCGCGAGGTGGTCAAAAGCTCGACCCTCGAAGTTAAACAGGGCGAGATCGTGGGGTTGCTCGGCCCGAACGGGGCTGGCAAAACCACCACCTTTTACATGATCGTGGGGCTGGTCAAGCCCGATGCAGGCCAGGTGCTGCTCGACCAGGAGGAGATCACCAATCTGCCGATGTACAAGCGGGCGCGAAAAGGAATCGGCTACCTGCCGCAGGAGCCGTCGGTGTTCCGCAAGCTCACCGTGGAGGAGAACATCCTCGGCGTGCTCGAATTCACCTCGCTCTCCAAAGCCGAGCAGCAGGAGAAAACCGACAAGATGCTCGAAGACCTGAACATCGCGCACATCCGCAAAAGCATGGGTTACGCTCTCTCGGGCGGCGAGCGGCGGCGCACGGAGATCGCTCGCGCTCTCGCGCTCGATCCACGCTTCATCCTGCTCGACGAGCCGTTCGCGGGCGTCGATCCGATTGCCGTCGAAGACATCCAGCAGATCGTCGAGGGACTCGTCAAACGCAACATCGGTGTGCTCATCACCGACCACAACGTGCACGAAACGCTCTCGATCACCAACCACGCCTACCTGCTTTTCGACGGCAGCATCTTCATGCAGGGCACGCCCGAACAGATCGCCGAAAATGCCGATGCCCGCAAGCTCTACCTCGGCGAAAAGTTCACGCTCGACCGCTACTGAGCGACGGGGAAAGGCAAGCCCGGATTTCAGGGCAGAGATGACAGGCAGGAACCGCTCATAAGCGAAACTTTGAATTTCAAAGAGTTGTTAAGTAAAGACGGGTTTCCGACCTGTTTACATTCAGATCCGACTACACACCGCCATTGCCGGAGGCAATGATCCGATGAACATACTACTTCTCTATCCGGAATTTCCGGACACCTTCTGGAGCTTCAAGCACGCCCTCAAGTTCGTCAAAAAAAAGGCGTCGCTTCCTCCGCTCGGTCTGATTACCGTGGCATCGATGCTTCCACCCGCATGGCAGCGGCGACTGGTCGATCTCAATGTTCGCAAGCTCCGCAGCGAAGATATCTCATGGGCAGACATTGCCTTCGTCAGCGCCATGGCAGTACAGCAGGAGTCCGCTCGCGAGGTGATCGCGCGATGCAAGGCCACGGGATTGCCGGTGGTCGCCGGAGGCCCACTCTTCACCACCGGTTATACCGAATTTCCCGAAGTTGATTACTTCGTGCTGAACGAGGCGGAGATCACCCTGCCACGATTCATCGCCGACCTCGAAAATGGCCTTCCCGAGCGATATTACACCGCCGATGAATTCCCCGATCTCTCATGCACCCCAGCGCCGGAGTGGGAGTTGCTCGACATGAAACAGTATGCCTCGATGGCGATCCAGTTCTCGCGCGGCTGCCCGTATCGCTGCGATTTCTGCAACGTCACAGCGCTCTTCGGCCACAAAATCCGCACCAAATCCAGCGCGCAGATCATCGGCGAACTGGAGGGGCTGCGCAAACGGAATTGGCAGGACAGCGTCTTTTTCGTGGATGACAACTTCATCGCGCACCGTTCGTACCTGAAAAACGAGCTGCTTCCGGCGCTGATCGAATGGCGGAACGCCAACGGCGTGACGACGAAATTCTACACGGAGTGCTCGATCAACCTTGCCGATGACGACGAACTGATGCGCCTGATGGTTGCGGCAGGTTTCAACCAGGTGTTCATCGGCATCGAAACGCCGGAAGACGCGGCTCTGCAGGCCTGCGGCAAGCGGCACAACACCTCGCGCGACATGCTCGACAACGTCCGCAGAATCCAGCACGCGGGCATCGAGGTGCAGGGCGGATTCATCGTCGGCTTCGACAGCGACACGCCGTCTATCTTTCAGAAGCAGATCGACTTCATCCAGAAAAGCGGCATCGTCACCGCGATGGTCGGCATTCTGCAAGCCCTGCCCGGCACGAAACTCTACGAACGCCTGAAGGGCGAAGGACGCCTGCTGCCCCATTCGAGCGGCGACAATGCGGACAGCAACACCAACATCGTGCCGGTGATGGATGCTGAACTCCTGCGCAAGGGCTATCGGGAGATGATGAACCACCTCTACGCGCCCAAATTTTACTACCAGCGAATCCGTACGCTGTTGAAGGAGTATCGCCCTCCGCAACTGAAACGGCGCTTCAGAATGGGTCAGTTCATGGCCTTCGCGCGCTCGACGGTCATGCTTGGCGTAATCGGGCGGGAGCGCTTCCACTACTGGCGGATGCTCGCATGGACGGTCGTCAACCGCCAGGAGGCGCTGCCGCTGGCCGTGACGCTCGCCATTTACGGACATCACTTCCGGAAAGTCTGCGCCCTGCACCTGAAAGAGCGACGACATGCTGGTATATGAACATCAAATCGCCATGGACTTGTATGTTCGAACAATAAAGAGTAATATTACGTTTCTGGACAACGGTTGGGCCAGAGGCTTTCAAGTGATTTGTGCTTTTGATTATTTGGCAGCTATTCTCTTTCTATCAAAGCACTTATTCCTAAAATAAATATGAACATTTACATCGGTAATCTTGATTACAATGTCACCGAAGCAGACCTGAGCAGCGCATTCGGTGAGTTCGGAACAGTCTCGAAATCAAATGTTATCATTGATAAATTCACTGGCCGTTCAAAAGGGTTCGGATTCGTTGAAATGCCCGACGACGCAGAGGCAAACGAAGCGATTTCCCAGCTGAACGAAAGCAGCCTTAACGGAAGAAAAATCCGGGTCAACGAAGCAAAGC
>CAYZCF010000022.1:0-24086 GCA_964476855.1 uncultured Chlorobiaceae bacterium | reverse complement strand
CGTGATTATCCTCGGCAAAATCACAGACGAAGCCAAAGCAGCGCCGCTGCTCGCCCGCCTCAAAGAGTATGGCAAGCCGGTGCTCCGTTCGAAGATCAAACCGGGAAAACTAATGAAGGTGGATACGTCGGAGAGCGGCGGTGTCGAGCCATCGCTGAAAGCGCTCGCCTTCGCGGGCATCGGCGCTCCGGCGGGCTTCCTGCACAGCCTCGACGAGACGGGAATAAGCGTCATGGCGACAAAGTTCTTCCGCGACCACGAACCCTACACGGAGGCGGCGATTCGCTCGATCATCGGCGAAGCGAAGCGGCAAGCCCTCGTACCGGTCACGACGGAGAAAGACTGGTTCCGCATCGCGGACGACCCGGCGCTTGCCAGAATGCTCGCGGAGGCTGGATGCCGCTATCTCGCTATCGAACCGGAGTTTATCGACGGATCAGCGGAGCTGGAGAGGATGTTACTGGATGTGATGAAACGAGGGGCGTGACGGACACAAGGCAGGTAGAGCGCAAAAACCGGAAAATTCTGTAGGGGCAATCCCTTGCGGTTGCCCTTCCCTGATGAAGCCAAAATCGACGCTCACCAAAGGGCATTCGCAAGGCCTGTCCCTACGATGGTTACGAAGAGACGCTTCGATTTCAGGAAAGGAGTCGTCAATCCTCCTTGACGATTTTCGATATTGCCTTGAAGGTGTCGCCTTCCGCGATGCGCAGGAGTTCGAAAATGGCCATCTCGGTGCTGGTGGGGGCGGCTCCGGCGCGTTCGATGCAGCGGATGCCGAGCGTTCGGTTCTCCTCGCTTCTCGACGAGACGGCGTCGGTAACCAGATGGGCGTTGTAGCCGAATTCGAGCAGCTCCACGCAGGTCTGATAGACGCACACGTGGGTCTCCATGCCAACCACGAGGATGTCATTGCGGCCCAGCGCACGCAGGCGCTTCATGAACTCGTTGTTGCCGCAGCAACTGAACGAGAGTTTCTCGAACGGCGGCTCGTCTCTGATCAGCACGCCCAGTTCATCGACCGTGCGGCCAAGCCCTTTCGGATACTGCTCGGTATGAACGACCGGCACGCCAAGAAGCTTGCACGCCCGGATCAGCTTGCCGGTATTTTTTATGACACGATCCGAATGAAAAACGGCAGGAGCGAGTTTCTCCTGAATATCGATGACGAGCAGAAGAGTTTCTTTCGGAGTGATCATAACGCGCTGCTGGCTATGGTTTAAAGGTGACGGCGAATCCATTTTCATACATTTTGGAAGATTTTAAAATAGAGCAATTTGAACGAATGTCAAGAGGATGCGATGGCAAAGAAATCCGGTAAATCGAAGCATTTTGGACAACGAGGCGAACATCTGGTCGTCATCCAGATGGCGCTCGTAGCACTCTATTTTTTCATTCCAATCTGGCCCGATCTCCAAAACGGCGATATCTACCGGCAACTCGCTCTGCTGCGCTGGTGCGTTCTCATTGTCGGAGTGGCTATCGGCGCGACACTCGGCATCGGCGGTTCACTGAATATCCGCCGCTATCTGACCCCCTTGCCCTACCCGGTCGAAGACAACCACCTGGTCGATACTGGCGTCTACGCGCTGGTGCGCCACCCGCTTTACAGCTCCCAGCTCTTCGCAGCCGCCGGATGGGCCGTGTTCTCGCTGAGCCTCTCGCACCTTTTGGTGACAGCGCTGGCGCTCGCATTTTTCAACTATAAAGCCTCGAAAGAGGAGGCCTGGCTCACCGAGCGCCACCCCGAGTACCGCGACTATGCCGCGAAAGTTGGCAAGTTCGCGCCAGGGCTGGGAAAGCTGAAAAAGTAAGCCGCATAGTAATTTCAAGTTATCACTTCAAATCAAAATCATTGACAGCCATTGTTGTTATCAGTGAATCTTCTGAACCAAAAAGGCTAAAATGATTGATGTTATGATCTTCCAAATATTTCAGTGCTTTTTTCCTGTCTTTTGCTGGAAGAATAATTTTTGTCAACTCAGCTATTGCATCCAATGAGCTACCATGCTGACAAAAAAACATCTTTTTGCATGAATCATCATAACGAGTAGCAATTGTAAAACGTGTTTTTTGAAAAGCATGTCGTTTATCTGTTGTAACATATCGATCCTGAATCGATATTATTGGCTCATGAGCAAGTTGAGAACGTTCTTTTCTTTTTAAAAAAACAAACACAGCAGGCGATTTTTCTTCTTGAGTAAGCCCGATATAGGCAAAGTATGCTGCAATAAAAGGGGATTCTGTCCAATCAAGAAGCGGCGAGGGATAACCATAATGCCTCAGATACACAAGATAGTCAAGCATTGGAAGCTTGACCCGCCAAGGGTCATCACGTTCAATCTCTTCAATTTTCTTTACTAACTCATCATATACTGGCAACACCCAGTTCTTCCCCGTAACAGATTCAATTCTCGTAGCACTTCTACGCACACGTTCCAAGTACTCTTTTAAATAATACTCATTTACTCTTCTCTCCAAAGTAGACTTAAGAGACCAAGACTCATCTGATTGGCCACGAAATAAAAACTCTTTCGTTTCTTGATGCTCACGCATTTTTTGAATCTCATCAAGAAACTCTTCCCAACTCTTCAATGTCTTGACTTCCATGAATTCATATTTTTTGATATGGATATCAACTATCAATTCTCCTTCACGCAACGCACCGAAAGCCCCAACCCTTTCGCAACGCTGACCCGCTGCAGCTTTCGGCTGCCTTCGCTGATTTCGCGGTTCCAGGCGTCGAACTCGCCTGAAGGCGTGGCCGTCCAGAAGAAGGCGGTGCGGCTTTTGCCGAAGAAAATGCCGAGGCAGTTGCGGCTTCCGGTGAAGGCGGTCTCGAAACCCCGTCCGCCGGTCGCCGCTTCGAGTTTGCGCCAATCGGCATCGGTGGGCACGCGCCACCCCTCGGGAGCCAGGCCGCGCGGGTCTGCGACGGCAAACCAGTTGTAGAGGCGACCGCCATCCGGCTCATTGCCGTAATCGCACCACGCCCCCTCCTGCTTCGAGATCGCGTCGTTCCATTCCTCAACGCTCTTCGCGTGACGAATCGGATCGCCGTTGCGGTAGCGGTCGGTGGCGAGATTTTCAGCCATCCAGACCTGCTTGCCGATGGTGATGCCTTGGACGGCATCATCCCGCCTCGCGCAGCCGGAAACGAAGAGCGAAAGCATGGCGAACAGGAAAAGAGCGCCGCTCTTCCGGCAAAAAAATCGGATGGATTGGTGGATCATCGAGCCTTCGGAGATGAACTGTTCAGGGAGACTGGCTGTTTTTAAACTGTCGCCTTTTTCATACCATACCATGAAAAGCTCATCCTCCCAAACGTAAAATCTGAACCAGCATGAAAAAGATTGGAGTCATTCTTTCGGGATGCGGCGTGTACGATGGAACGGAAATCCATGAAGCGGTGCTCACGCTTCTGTCGCTCGACAAAGCCCAGGCCGAAGCGGTCTGCTTCGCGCCCGACATTGCGCAGCGCCACGTTGTCAACCATCAGACGGGCGAGGTGTCGGAAAACGAAACCCGCAACGTGCTGGTCGAATCGGCCCGGATCGCTCGCGGCTCCATACGGAACCTGCGAGACATCGACACGATGATCCTCGACGGCCTCATCATCCCCGGCGGCTATGGCGCGGCCAAGAACCTGAGCGATTACGCCGTCGCCGGAGCGAAATGCGAAGTGCTTCCCGAGGTCGCCGATGCGGTGACGCGGTTCCGTAAAAGCGGCAAACCGGTCGGCTTTCTCTGCATCGCGCCGGTCATCGCGGCAAAGCTGTTTGGCCCGGAAGGGGTCGAAGTGACCATTGGCAGCGATGAACGAACGGCAGCAGACATCACAGCGATGGGGGCGAAGCATGTCGCCGCTCCGGTCGAAGAGATCGTCGTCAGCCCCGGCGCGAAGATCGTCACCACCCCGGCCTACATGCTCGGCCCCGGCATCAGCGACATCGCCAAAGGCATCGACAAGCTGGTTGCCAAAGTGCTCGAACTGGCGTGAAAAGGAGAACGAGATTTATTCATCCGTCGCCAGAAGGCAACCGCAAGGGTTGCCCCTACGACCAATCTCACGCAAGGGAGGCCACAAGAGCCGCCCCTACTTTGGCTCGTAGGGTACGCCAACCTCTTTTGGCGGCGCTGACTTGCCGACGAAACCGGCAAGCACCAAGAGCGTAATCACATACGGCAGCGACTGCACAAGCTGCGAGGGCAGCCAGCCCGACGGGAACCAGATCGACATCGCTTCGGTCGCGGCGAAAAGCAGGCTTGCCAGCGCCGCTCCGGCGGGCGACCACTTGCCGATAATCATCGCGGCCAGCGCGATGTAGCCGCGCCCGGCGGACATGTTGTCCGTGAAGCTGTGCTGCTGGAAGACGAGGAACGCGCCGCCGAGCGCGGCCAGCGCGCCGGAGATGAGCACGCCGGAGTATCGCAGGCGACGCACGCTGAGGCCCGCCGACACGACCGCGTCGGCGCTCTCGCCCGCCGCGCGGAGCCGCAGGCCATAGGGCGTCCGGAAGAGCGCGAACTGGCTGACGACAACCGAGAGCACGGCGATGATGAGCAGCGGATCAAGAAGCGGCATCGAAACCTCCATCCCTGCGATACGCGCCGAGTTCATCGCGCTGCCGAAGAAAAGGCCGAGCGCGAAGCGGGTCGCGCCCATGACGAGAATATTGATGGCGATGCCGCTGACGATCTGGTCGGCCTGGAGCGTCACGGTCACGAAGGCGTGCAGCAGCGAAACGATCACGCCGAGCGCGAGCGCCAGCGCCACCCCCGCCCATGCCGAGCCGGACAGGTGCTGACCGAGCATCGCGCCGAACGCCCCCGCGAGAATCAGCCCTTCGAGCGCGAGATTGATCACACCCCCCCGTTCCGAAAAAACCGCCCCCACGGAGGCGAACAGATAGGGCACTGAAATCCTCAGCACCTGCAAAATGAAAACAGTCGCTAAACTCTCCATAAAACTGACAATTTGGGCACTATTCCGGGTTTTTTCCGAACGGTTTTTCTGTTAAATTGACGACTCGGAAAAGCAATTTTCCGCAGACGTATTTCAACTGTTTTATGAATTTATCTGTTTTCCCGGGTTAACCAACCATTAGCAACATGCCGAATTCTCAAGCGAACGAAGAATCTGCCGCAGCCAAGCAATACATCTACAGTTTTGCAGGCGGTTCAGCGGAAGGGGATGCCTCCATGAAAAACCTCCTCGGAGGCAAAGGTGCCAATCTGGCGGAAATGGCCAACATCGGCCTGCCGGTTCCTCCCGGATTCACCCTGTCGACAGAGGTCTGTACGTACTACTACGATCACCAGAAGACCTATCCCGCGAACCTCTTCGAAACCGACATTCCGGCCGCGCTCAAGAAAGTTGAAGATTACCTCGGCAAGAAGTTCGGCGACCCAGAAAACCCGCTGCTCGTCTCGGTCCGCTCCGGCGCTCGCGCCTCGATGCCCGGCATGATGGACACCATCCTCAACCTCGGCCTCAACGACATCACGGTCGAAGGCCTCGCCCGCAAATCGGGCAACCCCCGCTTCGCCTGGGACTGCTACCGCCGCTTCGTCTCGATGTACGGCGACGTCGTGCTCGACCTCAAACCGGCAGACAAGAAGCAGATCGATCCCTTCGAAGAGATTCTCGAACAGAAAAAGCACGAACTCGGCATCCACCTCGACACCGAGTTCCAGGTCGATGACCTCAAGGACCTCGTGGCCCGATACAAAAAAGCGATCCTCGAAAAAACCGGCAAAACCTTCCCCGAAAATCCGACCGAGCAGCTTCAGGGCGCTATCGGCGCGGTCTTCAACAGCTGGAACAACGAACGCGCCATCGTCTATCGCAAGCTGAACCACAGCCCCGGCTGGTGGGGCACCGCCTGCAACGTCCAGGCGATGGTCTTCGGCAACATGGGCGAAGATTGCGGCACCGGCGTGGCCTTCACCCGCGACGCCGCTTCGGGCGAAAATATCTTCTACGGCGAATTCCTCATGAACGCCCAGGGCGAGGATGTGGTGGCCGGTACCCGTACCCCGCTCAAGATCGAGCAGCTCGCGCAGGAAAAGCCCGCCATCTACGACCAGCTCGAAGAGATCCGCTCGATTCTCGAAAAGCACTACCGCGACATGATGGACATCGAGTTCACCATCGAGAGCGACCAGCTTTTCATGCTCCAGTGCCGCGTCGGCAAGCGTACCGGTTTCGCCGCCATCAAGATCGCCGTTGACATGTTCAACGAAGGTTTGATCGACGAAAAAGAGGTGCTGCGCCGCATCGAACCCGAACAGCTCAACCAGCTCCTCCGCCCGGTCTTCGACCTCGGCGAAAAGAAAGCAGCCATCGACGGCGGACGCCTGCTCGCCACCGGCCTGAACGCCGGCCCCGGCGCGGCGTGCGGTCGCATCTACTTCAACGCTGACGACGCCATCGAAGCCACCCAGCGTGGCGAAGAGGTGATCCTCGTCAGAATCGAGACCTCGCCAGAGGACATCAAGGGCATGGACGCCGCCGAAGGCATCCTCACCGAACGCGGCGGCATGACCTCGCACGCGGCACTCGTCGCCCGCCAGATGGGCAAGGTCTGCGTGGCCGGTTGCGGCGCGCTCCGCATCGACTACAAGACCGGCGAAATGCGGGTCAACGGCAGCGACATCGTCATCAAGGAGGGCGAGTTTATCTCCATCGACGGCAGCACCGGCGAGGTGATCGCGGGCGAAGTCAAGACGAAAAACTCCGAAATCCTCGAAGTGCTGATCGACAAGACGCTCGCTCCCGAGGATGCGCCGACCTACAGGATTTACGACCAGCTCATGCAGTGGGCCGACAAGTACCGCAAGCTCAACATCCGCACCAACGCCGACCAGCCCGACCAGGCCGAGATCGCCATCACCTTCGGCGCGGAAGGCATCGGCCTCTGCCGCACCGAGCACATGTTCTTCGGCGGCGACCGCATCGACGCCATGCGCGAGATGATCCTCGCCGACGACATCGCCGGACGCAAGGTAGCGCTCGACAAGCTGCTGCCCTACCAGCGCGACGACTTCTACGGCCTCTTCAAGGCGATGGGCGCCCGCCCGGTCACCGTTCGCCTGCTCGATCCGCCGCTGCACGAGTTCCTGCCGCACACCGATGCCGAGATCGACGATCTGGCCGGAAAAATCGGCAAATCGAGCGCCGAGATCAAGGCCCGCATCGAGAGCCTGCACGAGTTCAACCCGATGCTCGGCCTGCGCGGCTGCCGCCTCGGCATCCTGCATCCGGAGATCATCGTCATGCAGGTACGCGCCATCATCGAAGCCGCCTGCCGGATCAAGCAGGAGGGTCAGGAGATCGTGCCGGAGATCATGGTTCCGCTGGTCAGCACCGTTAAGGAGCTTGAAATCACCAGCGAGGTTATCCACAAGACGGCGACAAGCGTCATCGCCGATAAGGGCGTCGGCGTGAAGTACCTCGTCGGAACCATGATTGAAGTGCCCCGCGCCGCGCTGACCTCCGACCAGATCGCCCAGGCCGCCGACTTTTTCAGCTACGGCACAAACGACCTGACGCAGATGGGCCTCGGCATGAGCCGCGACGACTCCGGCCAGTTCCTGCCGATCTACCAGCAGCAGGAGATTTTCGAGCGCAACCCGTTCGAGAGCATCGACAAGGACGGCGTTGGCCGCCTGGTCAGCATGTCCGCAAAGGAAGGCCGCTCGGTGAAACCGGAGCTCAAGCTCGGCATCTGCGGCGAGCACGGCGGCGACCCGGCCACGGTCGAGTTCTGTCACCAGACCGGTCTGAACTACGTTTCATGCAGCCCCTACCGCGTGCCGATCGCCCGCCTCGCAGCGGCCAGAGCGGCGCTCAAAGGCTGATCCGGACAGCGACACAGCTCAAAGACAAAGAAAAAGGCGGCTCCTGAAGGGCCGCCTTTTTTGTTGGATGATTGAACGGATGTCCGATTTCAATTTCAGCGCCGAGAGACCACCTTTATGGCTTTGCTAAACTGCCCGATACAGACTTCATCCAGCCAGGCCATCGCCATAAAAATCTCTGGCGCCCTATCATCTTCCTGCGCTCGCTAACCCGGTTTGCATCCATGATGTGGAGTGAACATCAGGAAACGCATTTATAGATAGTTGAAAAGAGGAAAACCGAACTGCAGGCGAAAGTCGAGAAAATCCGGCGAGAACAAAACAAGGGGAGATGCGCACCGTATCTCCCCCAACATCGAATGGCGTGAACAGAGCCGTCGGCAAACTACGGAGGCAGCTTACCGGATCGGGCAATATTGGTGATGACAGCCTCAGTCAGCGTATTTGTTGGAGGTAACCCCGAGCACCTCATAAAGAGGGCAGTAGCCGATGATTGCCGTCACCAGCGGAATCAGGCCGACGACTCCGACAAGATTCTGAAAAATGACGCCATAGACCAGCATAACCACGCCCAGAATAGCACGAACGGCGCGATCTTTTTGCCCCATATTTTTCTTCATGGTTGCTCCGTAAAGGTTAATGATCGGGATTGAACATTTTGACAGACCGCATCGAATAAGCCGCTGCACGCACCCCAATCGGGCTGTACGCAAAAATCATCGAGGCGACTGTGGATTACTGCTTGCCAAGCTTGCAGTTACGTAAATATACAAAAAGATCATCCAGAAAAACGACACTGCCTAAACCTTATGGATTCATCGATAGCCCATCCGTAAGCTTCAGTATTTCCCGGAACAATTATTCAATAAACAGGATAACGTTAGATGGGGGCTATGAACACCGAAAACATGGTTATCAAACACAAGTTCTCCTCCCTTGATTTAGCCGAAGCCCCGGGTAAAATTTCAGCGGTCAGTCGTCAGAAAGGCGTGTCAAAAATTCAAGTTCTAAGAGTGTTACTCCATCGAAGCGATCATCATCCTGGCCCGTGCACTTTTTTTTCAAAAGATGGAGAACCAGCGAAGAAAAGACCAAACATTTGTCAGCCAGAAATTCCAGCCCCGGCCTGTAATGATCTCTCAAATCAAAAGCATAACTGACAATCAACGAACCACCGTCAGTCATTTTTGAGCATCATGTATCTTCCAGCCAGGCGATTGCTTCAGATCGATCCATAAAGGCCTTCATGGTGAAGGCTAACGCCAGATCACCAGCTTCCTCGCAAAAAAGCTGCGCCATGGCATGATGCAAGCTTGTCGAAGTCACTACCGCAGTCTTCGTCCTTGTCGCTTTTTTTGGATAATAAGCCTTGACAAATTGAAGCAACTCGAACATACTGATATTCGAAAAATCACACTCACACCCTTCAAAGACCCACATCGAGTTCTTGAATGGATATTCCGGGTGCATGAATATGTCCCGCAAAGCCTGAAAAAGCTGCTTCTGATCGACAGCTCCTGCAAATATCACACTGAGGTAACGGGGCTCAAGTTCAATAACATACATGCTATCAAGGGGTTGAGAGAAGAAGTTAACGGCATGTATTGCGGATATATCACTTTATTCCAAATAAAAACAATGCGCTGGGTAATTTTTTTCTGAACACAGCAGCAAAAATCTGGTGTACAGCTTTGAGCAATGTCAACAGCTCATAATAAAAAATCTTTTCTGGGCAATATATAGAAAGCGACCAGAATGGCGTAATTTTTACAGGGGCGTAGCTAAGGTTCACGGCCATAGCAACTGTTCAACTTTGTACCGGCGCCAGCAGGTTGATCACTGTTCACAGAATCGCGCTGCTTTACGAAAATCATCTGCAACTCAAATCTCCAACCCAAAAGACCGGCCTGATCGTACGATGATAAAAATTGCTCCCACGATTAAAATTATCGGTCTTTATTACTTACTGACCATGTCTCTTACTGTCATCTCAGACGAGCCAGAAAATCAATGAATTTGAACCTGCTCACAAGCTTATTACAAAGCAGATGCCGATAGCGAAATCCGAAAGAATTTCAGCAAAACGTCTTCGCCAAATTTTCACAATCCCGAAACCTTATCGAATCCGCTGCGGTTGAAAGCGACGAACCGGCGCTTGGGCGTTGCTGTTTCACGGAACATTGATAGATTGAAGGACAGGAATTTTCAGAGGTTCACCATACTACCGCGAATGGATTTCAGCCACATCAGCATACGAGGCGCACGGGTTCACAATCTCAGGAACATCTCGCTCGACATTCCCCGCAACAAGCTGGTGGTCATCACCGGCATCTCCGGCTCTGGCAAGTCGAGCCTGGCCTTCGATACGATTTACGCCGAGGGGCAGCGGCGCTTCATGGAGACGCTCTCCCCCTACGCGCGGCAGTTCATCGGCAATATCGAGCGGCCCGACGTCGATTTCATCGAGGGGCTGTCGCCGGTCATTTCGATTGACCAGAAGAGCACCAGCCGTTCGCCGCGCTCGACGGTGGGCACCGTGACCGAAATCCACGACTTCGTGCGACTGCTCTACGCGAAGGCGGGGCGGCGCTACGACCCCGTGACGGGGCAGATGCTCCAGAAGCAGAGCGAACAGAGCATCCGCGAGGCGATTCTCGCCCTGCCGGAGGGGACGAAGCTCCAGATTCTTTCGCCGCTCGTGACTGGGCGAAAGGGGCACTACCGCGAGCTGTTCGACCGGCTCGTCAAAAAGGGCTACCTCCGCGCCCGCATCGACGGCGTGTACGTGGAGATGAACGCCGGGATGCAGCTCGAACGCTACAAGAGCCACAACATCGAGCTGGTGGTGGATCGGCTGGTGGCCGGGCCGGGCGCGGCGGAACGGATCGGCCAGGCGGTCAACCTCGCCATTTCGATGTCGGAGCACAAGTCGTCGGTGATCTGCGATACGGATGATCCGGAACGCGGAGAGCTGTACTTCAGCACGCAGTACGCCTACGCGGACGGCACCGTGCCGGTGGACGTGCTCGCGCCGAACCAGTTCAGTTTCAACTCGCCCTATGGCGCCTGCCCGGAGTGCAACGGCCTCGGCGACATCATGCAGCTCTCGGCGGAGCTGATGGTGCCCGACCTGACGCGCTCGCTCGACGAAGGGGCCATCGAGCCGTTCGGCAAGCCCGGTAAGCGCAACCTTTGGCAGGTTGTCCGCGCCATCGCCAAAAAGTACGGTTTCTCGCTCTCCACGCCGGTAGCCGGAATTCCGGTCGAAGCGCTCGACATCCTGCTCTACGGCTCCGGCAGCAAGACCTTCGACGTCGGCTACAGCTACGCCGGAAAGGAGCATCTTTATCCGCAGACCTTCCAGGGGGCGGTGCCCTACGTGGAGGAGGTGCGGGTGAACGCGAGTACGCCGAAGCTCCGAGAGTGGGCCGAAAGCTTCATGATCCGCCAGACCTGCCCGGTGTGCGGCGGAGCGCGGCTGAAGCAGGAGAGCCTGCACGTGAAGATTGACGGCCTGAACATCGCCGAAGCCGAGGCGCTGCCGCTGCCCGACGCGCTTGAGTTCTTCCGCGCCCTGCCACCGAAGCTGACCGCGAAGGAGCAGCTCGTGGCCGCACCGGTGCTGCACGAAATCACCAAGCGCATCGACTTCCTGCTCAACGTCGGCCTCGGCTACCTGACGCTCGACCGCAGCTCGCAGACCCTCTCCGGCGGCGAAGCGCAGCGCATCCGCCTCGCCTCGCAGCTCGGCTCGCAGCTCTCCGGCGTGCTCTACGTGCTCGACGAACCGAGCATCGGCCTGCACCAGCGCGACAACCACAAGCTCATCGATTCGCTGCACCGACTGCGCGACCTCGGCAACACGGTGCTCGTCGTCGAGCACGACAAGGACACGATGCTCCAGGCTGACCAGATCATCGACCTCGGCCCCGGCGCGGGCGAGCACGGCGGCCTCGTGGTGGCGCAGGGCACAGCGACGACCCTCGGCCCGGACTCGGTGACGGCAGGCTACCTCAACGGCACGCTGACCGTCTCGTTCCCGCCCTCGTCCGACGGCAAGGAAGCCGCGACACGCTACCTGAAGCTGAAGGGGTGCCGGGGCAACAACCTGAAAAACGTCGATGCGGCCTTCCCGCTCGGTTCGCTTATCAGCATCACCGGCGTGAGCGGCTCGGGCAAATCGACGCTCATCAACGAAACGCTCTACCCGCTGCTTGCACGCCACTTCTACCGCTCGAAGATTCTCGCCCTGCCCTGCGACGGCGTCGAAGGCATCGAGCACATCGACAAGGTGGTCAACGTCGATCAGTCGCCCATCGGCCGCACGCCGCGCTCCAACCCGGCGACCTACACCGGCGCGTTCACCTTTATCCGCGACTTCTTCACCCGCCTGCCGGAAGCGCAGATTCGCGGCTACAAGGCGGGGCGTTTCAGTTTCAACGTCAAGGGCGGACGCTGCGAAGTGTGCCAGGGGGCGGGCACGATGAAGATCGAGATGAACTTCCTGCCGGACGTCTACGTCCAGTGCGAGCACTGCAAGGGCGAGCGCTACAACCGCGAGACCCTGCAAGTGAAGTACAAGGGCAAGTCGATTGCCGACGTGCTCGAAATGCCCATCGAGGAGGCCGCCCTGTTTTTCGAGGATTTCCCGCGCATTCGCCGGATTCTCGACACCATGCAGAGCGTCGGACTCGGCTACCTCAAGCTCGGCCAGCCCTCGCCGCTGTTGTCGGGAGGCGAGGCGCAGCGCATCAAGCTCTCGGCGGAGCTGGCCAAAATCCAGACCGGCAAAACGCTCTACATCCTCGACGAACCCACCACCGGCCTGCACTTCCAGGACATCCAGCACCTGCTCGAAGTGCTCCGCAAGCTGGTGGACAAGGGCAACACGGTGATCGTCATCGAGCACAACCTCGACATCGTGCGCAACAGCGACTGGGTCATCGACCTCGGCCCCGAGGGCGGCAACGGCGGCGGCATGATCGTGGCCGAAGGCACGCCGGAACAGATCGCGCTGCGGGCAGACACGCACACGGGCCACTACCTCAAGCTCGATGCCGACAACCTGTTGACCGGCACCGCCTGAAGATCAACTTGACACCAGACCATCATGACAGCGACCGAAGCGCAAACCCCCGAATGCCAGATTTGCGGAACGAAACAGCGCTCGGAACTGCGCCGGGCGATGATCGTGCGCCCCGCCGTGTCGAAGATCATACAGCAGAAAAGCGGAAACTGGGACGAGAATGGCTGGATATGCATGGACGACCTGCAACAGTACCAGCACCTGTACGTGCAGTCGCTGCTGGAGGAGGAGAAGGGCGAACTGACGGAGCTGGACAAGGAGGTGATCGAGGGACTCCGCAAGCATGAAATCCTCGCGGCAAATCCCGACATCGATTTCGACAAAAATCTGACGCTCGGCCAGCGCCTCGCCGACAACATCGCGAGCTTCGGCGGAAGCTGGAAATTCATCATCATTTTCGGCCTCTTCATCGCCGCGTGGATGGGCATAAATATCGCAGCGATCTTCGCCAAACCGTTCGACCCCTACCCCTTCATCCTGCTCAACCTCGTGCTCTCGACGCTGGCGGCCATCCAGGCCCCGGTGATCATGATGAGCCAGAACCGCCAGGAAGAGCGCGACCGCCAAAGAGCCATCTACGACTACAAAGTCAACCTGAAGGCCGAACTCGAAATCCGCCAGCTCCACCAAAAGGTCGATCACCTGCTCTCCAAGCAATGGGAACGTCTGGTGGAGATTCAGGAGATTCAGATGGAGTTGATCAACGAGCTGCGGGAGAAGAAGTAGCAAGAATAGGTCAAACAGGTCGTATAAGTCATAGAGAACTTATAGGCAAAGAAGAAAACCCCCGCACAGCATCCCACATGCTCCTATCCGACTTATCAGACCTATCCGTCCCATCCGACCAATCCCCCCAACTCACATAAACTCCTCGAAATAATCCAGGTCCTTGTGGAACGTCTCCTCCAGCGCGAAGAGCGAGGCGAAGGCGAGCACGATGCAGATTGCGCCGACGATGATGGCGCCGGTTTCGAGGCCAAACTGGCCTCTGGTGAACTGGAAGAGCATCGTGATCGGCACCACCATGCCGCGCACGAGGTTCGGCACGGTCGTCGCTACCGTGGCGCGGAGGTTGGTGCCGAACTGCTCGGCGGCCACGGTCACGAAAATCGCCCAGTAGCCGCCCGAAAATCCGAGAGCGAACGAGACCCAGTAGAAGAACGTCGGCGTCGCGTCGCGCTGCATGAAATAGAGCGCGATGGAGACGATGTTCAGCACGAGGAACACCAGCACCGCCTTCTTGCGGCTTTGCAGCACCTGGCTCAACAGGCCACTCGACAGGTCGCCAAAAACGAGGCCAAGGTAGCAGAACATCACGGCGTTGCCCGCCGACACCGCGCCCTTGATGCCGAGCGCCGTGGCGAACTCCGGCGAGAAGGTGATGAGTACGCCCACGACGAACCAGATCGGCACGCCGATGAGAATCGAATTGAGGTAGCGGAAAAAGCGGTCGCGACTGGTGAAGAGCGCCAGGAGGTTGCCTTTGCTAACCGCTGCCTTGCTCTCCATCGTCTGGAACATGCCCGACTCGGAGACCTTGAACCGCGCCACCAGCAGCACCAGGCCCAGCGCCCCGCCGATGAAAAAGGCCGTGCGCCAGTCGTAATGCGTCGCGACCGCGTTGGCCAGAATCGCGCCAGTCACGCCAATCGAGGCGACCAGCATCGTGCCGTAGCCGCGAATTTTCGTGTGCAGAATCTCGGAGACCAGCGTGATACCCGCCCCCAACTCCCCCGCCAGCCCGACCCCCGCGATGAAGCGCAGCACGGCGTAAGCCTCCAGCGAGGTCACCATTCCGTTGGCGATGTTGGCCAGCGAGTAGATGAGGATCGAGCCGAACATGATCTTCAGCCGCCCCTTCACGTCGCCGAGCCAGCCCCACAGAATGCCGCCCACCAGCATCCCGATCATCTGCATGTTGAGCAGAAAAACGCCGTAGTCGATCAGCGCCTTGCCTTCGAGTCCGAACGCCTTGAGGCTCGGCACGCGCACGATGCTGAAGAGTACCAGATCGTAAATATCGACGAAATAACCGAGAGCGGCCACGATGACCGGAAGACTGAAAACGTCGCGAATGCTCGCGTGAGATGAGTCCTGCATGGGGGGAAAGGGATAAGCGATTGACGAAACAGAACGGAAAATAAAACCTTTTCAGGGATATAATTCGATGTCAGAACATCCGGCAATCGAGTGAACGATACAGCTTCAGGCACAAGATGGCGCATCCGGTTTCGGCAGATCAAATGCCTGGCTGTTTCGTTAAAGCCCTATGTCCCTATGTTAAATAGTTGCAAAAAAAATATAGATTATGCTTGTTATTCAAGGTCGATGCGTTCAGAACCATATCGCTAAACGATCACAACCACTGGCTGCGGCTCAATGGTAACCATTTATTCAAGGAGTGGCGCCAATCTATCTCAATGTCTGAAAACCTGCATACACCGATTCCGGCCCCTGTATCCGATCCCGCATCTCCGGATAACCACTTCCCCTTGGGTTCCAGCCGGAAACCCGGAACGACGGAGCACAATACTCTGGCCGCAGTCACCGAACTGTACGATGCAATTCCGGCCTCGGTTATCATCGTCGATGCGCGAATGCGCCTGATTGGCTGGAACCGTTTTTCGCGTGACACCATCAACGGTTTGTCCGACCAGGAGATGCCCAGCATCAATCCACTGAAGCGGGTACACCCCGATGACCTCCCCGAAATGAGCCGGAAAGTTCGTGACATCATCCAGTTCAATACCGAAGAGAGTGGTGAGTTCAGAATGTACCACAAAAGCGGGCCGCCTTACAAATGGGCGACGTTTCGGGGCAAACGGGCAATTATCGCAGGTCAGCCCTGCGTGGTGGCGGTCGTCACTGAAATAACCGAAATCAAAGAGGCCGAAGAGCAGCAAAAAAAACTTCAGGAACAGCTTGTGCAATTCCAGAAAATGGAGCTGGTCGGCCAGCTTGCCGGAGGCATCGCGCACGACTTCAACAACTCGCTTGCGGCAATCATCGGCAACACTGATCTGGCATTAAGGAAACTTGACCCCTCCAGCCCCGTTGTCCAGAACATCAGTGACATCCACAAGCTCGCGCTCCGTTCGGCGGAGATGACCCGACAGTTGCTCGCATTCGCAAGAAAGCAAGTGGCGACGCCGAAGATGTTCGATATGAACGAAGCAGTTTCGGAGTGCTTGCGCCTGCACCTGAATCTGATCGGTAAATGTATCCGGCTCGAATGGAACCCACACGGCAAACCGGTTCAGGTGAAGCTTGACCCCATGCAACTCGATCAGATTCTCTCAAACCTTTTGATCAACGCGCGTGACGCCATCACCGGTAGCGGCTGGATTCAGGTCGGATGCGAGAGCATCAGGCTTGATGTGGCCGATTGCATCAACGACCGGTCAGGGTTCGTGCCGGGAGAGTATGCGAAGCTCTCGGTGAGTGATAACGGCTGCGGGATCGAGGCCTCGGCATTGCCACACATTTACGAACCGTTTTTCACCACCAAAGAGGTCGGCAAGGGCACCGGTCTCGGCCTCTCAACGGTCTATGGCATCGTGATGCAAAACAAGGGGCACATTGAGTGCCATTCGGAGTCCGGCAAAGGAACAGCCTTCCACATTTATCTGCCGGTGTGCCATGAAGAAGGGAATGTCAAAAATGAGGCTGCCACAAAAGAGAGTACAAAGGAGACGATCATGGTGGTTGATGACGAACCCACTATCCTCAAACTGATACAGGATATTCTCGAAAGCCGGGATTTCACCGTTCTGACCGCCAATGATGCTCAAGAGTGCCTGCAAATCGCTGCCAACTGTACCAATCCTGTCGATCTGGTTGTGGCCGATATCCTGCTGCCGGACATGAATTGCATGGAGATGAGCCGTCTGCTCAAGCAGCGGAATCCGTCAATGAAGCTTCTGTTCATGTCGACCCATGTACCGGAAACTATAATCCGGAACTGGACGGCTGCCGATGAAGTGAACTTTATCCAGAAACCGTTCCAGATCGACGATTTCATGAAAGCCATCGACAGGGTGCTCATTTCGCGCGTCGAGCAACACTGAGCCCCGCCGCCGCATAAATACCGGAATCAGTCACCCCTGCCGATGGAACTGGCCTGCCGCAGATGCTTCAGCACACCGGATACATCCGCTTCGACCGCGAAGGCCCGCTCGAAGCGCTGAATCCTCGTCAGCGCGTTCGGCACCGCGATGCAGCGCAGCCCGGCGGCCACCGCTGAATCGAGGCCGCGCCGCGAATCCTCGACAGCCAGACACCGCTCCGGCTCGACGCCAAGCATCTCCATCGCTTTCAGATACGGCTCCGGATGGGGCTTGGCATTCGTGATTTCGTCATCGGTGACGATCACCTCGAAGTGGTCGAGCAGGCCGTGCGCCGCGTGCATCAGCATCACCTTGTCGCGCGGACTGCCGGTCACGATTGCGAGCCGCACCTTGCCGGAGAGTGCCTCGATGGTCTCGCGCACCTTCGGCATGAGCGGCACGGATTGACGCAGGCGCTGGACGAACGCCGCGTTGCGCCGGTCGAGCAGCGGACCAATCAGCTCCGGCGCGAGACCGAGTTCCCCGGCAATCTGGTAGCTGTGCTTGGCGTTGCCGAGGTACTCGACGCCCCAGTATTCCGCATCGACCAGCAACCCCGCCTCGGCGAAAAAAGTGCGCGTCAGCTCGAAAAAGAGCGACTCGCTGTCCACCAGCACCCCATCGTTATCCCAAAGAATCGCCTCGATCATAAAAGTCGGTTATTGTCGTTGAAGATTATCGCCGCCCCGCTTCTTTATCGAAATCGGAGTTGATTGCAATCAGCAATTCTTTTGGCTTACTGCGAGCGCCAAGCTCCAGCTTGGCATCTTCTTGATTGATAGTATTGCGGTAACAATAAATCACAAATACCGACAAAAGAAGATATTGGGCTAAAGCCATTATTTATTTTGTGTTATCCACAAACCCCGTCCCGAATGCTTTCGGGACGGGGCAAGGGTTTAAGGATTTTAATCGCCGGAGAATAATATTCGAGAGTCCCGAATTGTCGGGACACTGGACATTCTGTACTCTTACATTCCATATTGCCCCGGCTTTCAAGCCGGGGTCACAGAAACAAAAAATCCAGGGGGCTTTAGCCCAATTGCTTTCTGTGAAAACGATTGCAATCGGTGGATGCTACTCTCGCCATCGACTTCTATCCTCCGCCCCCCATCACCTCACCGGTAGCATCCGCGATACAGACGCCAGAAACGCATCGCGATCTTGCGAATCTCGCGATCTCCCATGAGCGCGAGCAGCTGGCGGGCGGTGAGGCGAGGATTGTTGCGCATCAGCTCGTTGCGGTAGAGCAGGCGCATGAGCGCATCCATCGAGAGCGAGAAGGCTGCATCGACCACCTCGTCGAGGCCCACCACCGGAAACTTCGCCGACTCGCCCGCCGGAACCTTGTGCAATTTCAGCACCCGCCGGTTCCCCTCCTGCTCGACGATGAAGTCGATCCGCTGCCCCGACGCCGCGTGCGAGAGAGAGACGCCCGTCGGCTGCCTGAGCGGCGTCTTCGCTTTGGCGTAGTCGAGCGCCGGCGAGGTGCCGAGCCAGAGTTCGAACGCCTCGAAGAGGATACGGGCCGCCTCGTTGCGGTCGAGCGTCTTGTTGATTTTCAGCAGGAACACGAGCTGGAACAAGTCCTTCAGGAACGTGAGCAACACGCCGCGATTGTCGTCGCGCTTGAGCACGGAGCGGTAGTCGCAGAAGGCCACGTTGCAGTAGACCATCATGCGCATGATGTCGCGGTTCTCCATGTGCGCCGTGCGGATCACCGGCACGAAGTTGTTGTAGAGGTCCCAGTCGAAGGAGGTGATGTTGTTCTCGCGGGCGTACTCCTCGAAAATCCGGGTGCCGGGATAGGGGGTCATCGCCATGAAGAGCGTCTGGCGCAGGCCGAGCGCACGGGCGAACCTCGGGTAGGGCATCGTGTCCTCGACGCTCTCCGAGTAGTGACCGACGATAAAGTACCCCTCGGAGCCGACGCCGTACTGGTTGAGCAGATTGATCGCCGTCGTCACCTCGTCGAGCGAGTTCTCCTTGTTCATCAAGGCGAGCGTCTTCGGGTTCGGACTCTCGATGCCGAGACCCACCTTGTTCAGCCCGATCTTGCGAAGCTTCGGCAGAATGCGCTCGGCTCGAATCACATCTTTGGCCCGCGTCTCGGTGACGATCCGGAAGTTGGTCAGCCCGCGCTCGATCATGAGCTCGCAAATCCGCTCGACGCGCCTGATGTTGGTCAGGAAGTTGGCGTCCCAGATTTTCAGCAGCTTCTTCTTTTTGGGATCGTGCAACCGGGCGATCTCCTCGACGACATTCTCCGCGCTCCGTCCGCGCCACTGCTTGTGCATCTTGTCGTTCGCGCAGAACGAGCAAACCCACGGGCAGCCGCGCGAGGTGTAGATCGTATCGATGGTGTACTCATCGCTCTTCTCGCCGAACCGCTCGGGCCGGATCGAGCGCAGCGGCAGGCGGATCGAATCGACATCGCGGATCAGCTCGCGCATTCCGGTATGGACGAACTCGCTGTTCTCCTTCCAGCAGAGCCCCTTCACGTCACGCGACGGCCCTTTTTCGACCAGCTCGCGAAAGGTCGCCTCGCCCTCGCCGACGACCACCAGATCGACGCAGCCGAGATCGAGCACCTGCTCCGGCAGGGCGGTCGGGTGGAAGCCTCCCATCACCACCGTGATGCCATGCTTTTTGGCGATCCGCGCCAGCTTCTCAGCGTTGTTGAAGCACCCGGTCATCGAGGAGATCGCCACGAGATCGAACGAGCGCGATTTCAGCAACTTCTCGAAGCTCTCGAAAATCCCGTCGTTGTAGTAGTTCTCCGGCATCGCCATGCTCTCGACGATATCCTCCACAGCGGCGGCAAGATAGCATACGCCGATACAGTCGCTTATATACCTCGGAAACGGCGTAACAATCGCCTGCGGAGCCTCGACAAAACAGATGTTCCTGTAATACGCCATAAAAAAAAGGGATAGCTCCGGATTGGTTCAGGTCAAGGAGAACGATGGATGGATACGCGAAGTTCCGCCAGTCGGCGGGCAATGCTCGCAAAGCCTGAATATACGGGATTTAGAGGACAAACGAGTTGCCACTGAAAATGCGCAGAAACGGGGCGAAGCTCTACGATAATCTTTACCATCCTGTCCGCATCGAGGGAAAGAAAGGGTTTCCGCTCATTCATCATGGAGTCGAGTTACGCCCTCCAGGCGATCTGTAAAGTCAAGAGTTTTCAGACATCGTGAAACCTGATTATGAATCAAACAGCTTTTTCTTATACAAAAACCCGCCAAAGCAAAAAAATTCAGAAAATCGCATATATACATATCACCTATCACAATTGCTTTCATTACAAATATTGCGTATATAAAAACATTATATACCGGTTTCATCAGCAAAACGGTGAATGCATACATCAACTGAGCTAAAAGATTAAACGGAGTTATCCATGTTAGAGGCTATCGTAGGGGCAATAATCGTCATCGGAATCGCTCTCCTGGCGGCGTTTCAGGGACTGGCTCTCGCGTCTCTGAATAAAGAGGATGAGCAGGTCACGCATCCATCTATGGCAAAAACGGGCCACGCGATAAAGAGAAAAATTCACAATGTGTCAGCCCGTGGCGCCGGAAAGCAAACGGCGATCTGGTCATGAACATCAAGCAGGTCAAAGCGATCAGCAATGATGATTGCTATAGTGTTTCCTGATCCGGAGAAATGCAAACGGCGAGCTCGGACCCACCGTTGATTTGCCGATCTGAACACTACTCCTCATTAGTCGGCCTTCATCGCGTCAAAGTTCGCTTAGACCGCGCCAACAAGCTTGGGGGTGAATTTCTCTCGATGATCACCTGGATTGATCGAAATCCGCAGGTCTCTATCCATTAAGCTCCCCCTTGACGATTCTCAAACCTCGCACTCCCCCACCATCATCGCCTGCGGGCACAACCTCGATAGAGCCGATAGAACGCGGCGACTGCCTGGCGCAGTTCGCTGTCGGCGGCGAGCGCGAAGAGTTGCGCGGGCTTCGCGGAGGCGTTGTAGCGCATCAGCTCCTTGCGGTACAGAAAGCGCATGAAGGTCTCCTCTGAAACCGATGCCGTCGCTTCGACCGCCGCCTTGACGCTCACCACCGGCCCGCTCCCGTGAGCCGTCCCGGAAACCCGCCGGACAGTCAGCACCCGCCGACCGTTCTCTTCGGTTATGCGGAACTCGATCCGCCGCCCGCCGCCCCCCTCGAGGAACAACGACACCGGCCTCTTCAGCGGCGTTCTGGCCGGATAGTCGATGCGCGGCTCCATGCTCGCGAAGCACTCGTACGCGCCGTAGATCGCAGATCCGATCTCCTCCTTTCCCATGTTCCGGTTCACCAGCGCCAGAAAAACAAACTGGCTGACATCTCGCAGGAAAATCAGCAATGCGCCGCGCTCGTTCTGCTGCTTCAGGAGGGTCTGGTAATTGAAGAAGGCCACGTAGCAATAGAGCATCATCGTCATCAACCGCTCGTTGCTCATGCTCCCGGTTTTCACCACCGGGCAGAAGTTGTTGTACAAATCCCAGTTGTACGAGGTGATATGCTCTTGGCTGCGGCACTCCTCGAAGATATTCGTGCCGGGATAGGGGGTCATCGCCATGAACAGCGCATTCCTGAGACCGAGCGAGCGGGCGAATTTGGGATAAAGCATCGTGTCTGCCTCGCTCTCGCTGTGGTGCCCGACGATGAAATACCCCTCGACACCGATGCTCTTGTTCCTGAGCAGGTCGATCGCTCGCGATACATCGTCGAGAGTGTTCTGCTTGTTCATCTTCGCGAGCGTCTCGGGATTGGGGCTTTCGATGCCGAGACCGACCTTCCTGAGGCCGACCCGGTGCAGCTTGTCGAGAATCCGCTCGGCCCGGATAATATCCTTCGCGCGGGTTTCGGTGACGATCCGGAAGTTGGTCAGCCCGCGCTCGATCATGAGGTCGCAAATCGCCTCGGCGCGCTTGATGTTGGTCAGGAAGTTGGCGTCCCAGATTTTGAGCAGCTTCTTCTTCTTGGGATCGTGAATCAGGGCGATCTCCGCGACGACGTTCTCCGCGCTCCGCCCGCGCCAGTTTTTGTGCATCTTGTCGTTGGCGCAGAACGAGCACTTCCACGGGCAGCCACGCGAGGTGTAAATGGTGTCGATGGTGTAGTCACCGCTCTGCTCGCCGAAGCGTTCTGGCCGGATCGAACGGAGCGGCATGCGGATCGAGTCCACATCCTGAATCAGTTCGCGCAGTCCGGTATGGACGAACGCGCCGTTTTCCTTCCAGGCCAGCCCTTTCACATCACGCGACGGCCCCTTTTCGACCAGCTCGCGGAAGGTCGCCTCCCCTTCGCCGATCACCACAAGATCGGCGCATCCATGATCGAGCGCCTCTTCGGGCATCGCCGTCGGATGGAAGCCACCCATCACCACCGTCACGCCGTGCTTTTTTGCGATCCGCGCCAGCTTGACCGCGTTGTTGAAACCGCCGGTCATCGAGGAGATGGCCACGAGATCGAACGGGCGCTGATTGAGCAACTGCTCGAAACTGTCGAAAATCTGTTCGTTGTAGTAGTTTTCAGGCATCGCCATGCTTTCGACGATCTCCTCCACCGCGCCAGCGAGATAGCAGACGCCGATGCAGTCGCTGATAAACCGCGGAAACGGCGTAACAATCGCCTGCGGAGCCTCGACAAAACAGATGTTCTTGTAGTACGCCATATCCGGTTTTGATTCAGATCAGAAAGATGCTGGACGGAAATGCGAGGTTCCCCAAACAGGCGGACACACGGTGTGAGCATGAAATATACGCGATTTATATGACAATCGATGCCACGATGTCAGCATGGAGCGTGGAGAAGGGCGAGCGGGCGAGATGCGAAACGAGCGACGCAGCGGCGGTTGACTGCTGGATTTATGGGGTGAAGATGGAGTGAAAATCGCTGGATTTTGGTAGATTCAAATTTAATAAGAACCCGTCATTGGCTGTAAAGACAATGGTTTTAAGCGAAACAATCTACTTAATGTTTTTTCAGGAGGTATCTAAACGTTGGCTACCAACATTCTCGACACATTATTGTTTGTAGACACCAATGTTTTGTTGGACTTCTACAGAATCCGAAAAACCAATATCAGCCTCAAATACCTTGAGCAGCTGGAAGCGTGTAAGGACCGTCTAATAATCGGATCTCAGGTAGAGATGGAGTACAAGAAAAATCGCCAAAGGGTTATCGTAGAAGCATTGACAAATTTTGGGATCCCAGATTGGGGAAAGCTGAGTGCGCCAGCGCTCGTTGCTGATCTTACGGCCATGAAAATGATTGACAAGAAGAAGAAGGAAATCTCCAAGCAACGAGACAAGGTCAACGATAAAATTCAAAATATTCTTAGCGACCCCATTCACCACGACCCTGTATACAAATGTTTGCAGAGGATTTTTAAAAACGATTGTGCTTACAATTTGAATCGAGAAAAAAAGGAACGTTTCACAATTCGTAACCTTGCCCGTAAACGTTTTGTTTTAGGATACCCTCCTCGGAAACAAGGCGATACCTCAATTGGAGATGCCATCAATTGGGAATGGATAGTTCAATGCTCAATTGACAGTGGAAAACACATTGTTATCGTGACCAGAGATACGGATTACGGTGCAATTTATAATGGTAAGTCATACCTAAACGATTGGCTTCGACAGGAATTTTCGGAGCGCGTGAGCAGTAAACGCAAAATCATTCTCACGGACAAACTGTCAGAAGGCCTTAAAGTCGTTCACGCTGCTGTCACTAAAGAAATGGAAGAAGAAGAAAAGCGGTTGATTGCCGAGAACCTTGAATCCGAGGATGTTTCTGACGTGATGCTCTCGCTATTCTAATAAAGCCAAATTACTTCTCCACTTTTCCCCTTACACCCAATACACCGGATAATGCCGCTTCGGATTGGTCGATAAATTGTTTACCAGCAGTGCGACCAGCATCATGATAACGGCTCCTGAAAGTACCGGATACAAAACGTACGTGTATTCATAAGTATCTTGGCGAACAGTTATCTTACAAAGAAGCGATAACA
>CAYZCF010000021.1:0-24845 GCA_964476855.1 uncultured Chlorobiaceae bacterium | reverse complement strand
GCTCTGAGGTTTTTCTGCCTGACGATGACCCAGATAACGACCGGGGAACCGATCAGGGCGGTTACGGCATTGATGGGAAGCGTCGTCTGGGTTCCTGGCATCTGCGCGATAATGTCGCACGCAAGCATCAGAATGGCCCCCATGAGGCATGAACTCGGCATGAGAAAACGGTGATCGGAGGTGTTCAGTATGGAACGGGCCAGATGGGGCACGGCGATACCGATGAATCCGATGGGACCGCAGAAACCGGTCACGCTTCCGGCAAGCAGGCTCGTCGCAAGGATCACGAATAGCCGTGTCGAGAATGTGCCCATGCCGAGGCTGCGGGCATAGTTTTCGCCAAGCAGCAGCACGTTGAGCGGTTTGGAGGTTGCAAAAGAGATAAGAAGCCCTGCCGTCACCACGATGCAAAGCACGGCAAGCTGCGTTCCGAATACGCCACCGAGACTCCCGAATGTCCAGATCAGATAATCCTGAATCTCTTCAGGAGCGCTGAAATACTGCCAGATGCTGATGAATGAAACCGTGATGTTGCCGACCATGATGCCGACAATCAGCAGGACGACATTGTCGCGGATCCGCACCGCAACCCCGAGCACGACAAGCAGGACAGCCATCGCTCCTGCGGTTGCAGCTAAAACGATCAGCCAGCTGCCGCCGAGCCCGAGCTGACGGATGGCAAACGCATTGGCGGCGCCTCCGGAAGCGAGCATCACCACGGCAACGCCGAGACTTGCCCCGGCAGAAATGCCAAGCACGGACGGACCGGCAAGCGGGTTGCGGAACAGGGTCTGCATCTGAAGTCCGCTTACGGATAGAGCCGCTCCGGCAACAACCGCCGTAATCGCCTTCGGAAGCCGTATCGTCATGACGATCTTTTCCCAGGCCACCCCTTCTGTTTCACTACCGAAAAGAATCGCAACGACGCTCCTGAGCGGTATCTGCACCGAGCCCAGCGCAATATCGAGCATGAAGAGCGACAACAGCACGATCAGCATGGCGACGATCATCCCTGATCTGGGCACCAGCGAGGGCCAGGCATGAACTTTCGGATCCGATTGCGACAAACTGCTCTGCATGTTACTTCACCTCTCTGTAAAATGTGAATGATTCTTCCAGGCCGTTTTTCTTGAGAAGGCCCGGATGCAGAATCATGACAAGATCCCTGAGAATCGCGTCAGGCTGGACGACGCCGTACTCCCAGTAGGCATTTCCGCCATATTCGTTGAGCTGACGGTTATTGTTATAGACTCGTCCGTTCTTCACCGGGCGAAGGTCAGCAAACCGGGCGTCAAGCGCGATCAGCTCTTCCAGGCTTTTCACGGTACCGGGATTAAGCCAGTAATCGGCTTGCAGGGCAAGAGGATAAACCGACTCGATATCGAGTTCGACACTCCCGCTGCCCGGTTCGTCGGCCCACGGATAGGACGCGCCTGCATCGCGCAGCAAAGCCGCCACATAACTCTCTCCTGCGGGAACGAACCATGAATCCTTGACTGGCAAGCCGCAAAGCACGACAGGCTTGTTCCTGATTGCCCCGGTCATCTCCCTGATGCTCCTGTATGAAGCCTCTATTTCGGCAAATCGCTGACGGGCAAGCTCTTCCCTGCCGAAGAGGGCTCCGAACAGCTTCAACCACTCCGCCCTGCCAAGAGGCGTCTCCTCCTGCCATTCGGCAATGACAAGAACCGGAATGGAGGAGTGTTCGAGCGTCTGATAGCCCGATTTGCGGGAAGGCGGTAAAGCAGGAGCAAAAACCACTCCGGGATCGAGAGCAAGGATGGTTTCCAGATCGGGACTGAACGGCATGCCGATTTCGGTGATGCTACCCTCCGCAATGCGGCGCCTGAGGGAAGGGGTATTGACAAATTCGCTTCTCGATATGCCGACAATGCGGTCGTTCTCTCCAAGCAGATTGATGAAACCTATCTGTGTCGTTGAAAAAACAGCAGCACGCCGGACAGGCGTACGAATCACCGAATAGCCGTTAAAACCGGAGGGAGCCGGGCTGCCGTGAGGCAGCAGAAGGTACCGGAGCGTATCGCGGTTGCTCCCCTGACCTGGCATGACGAGAAGGGTTCGGTAACTCTTGCTGTCAACGATACTGAAACGCTTTGCATAGGCGGGCGACCCGGCCTGCGGCCGCATCTGCCGATTTTGCCCGGAAGAAACGGCATCACGCTCCGAAGCGGGCCTGCATGCCGTCAACGACGCCGCATGAACGGCTATGACGATCATGAGAACGACCCGCGACAATACCTGCAGATAGTTTTTGTTACTCATCAGGCAGAGCGGCATCAGTCGAGGTATTCAACATACTTCTCGAACTCCTCACGCGGAGGAAAAGAGATCGCGCCCGCCGCGCACTCCCTCTCACAAGCAGAACACAGTACAATGCACCGGTAGGGATTTGGCACCTGCATTTTGGGCCGTCGGCGCAGCCCTTCTTCCACAGGCCCCGATGCGAAGACCTCCTTCGGACAGAAATCGTAACAGGAACTGCAACTGTTGCACAATTCAGGATCGATCACGGGATACCATGCGATCTGTTCGCGTGGAACAGTCAGTCGCCGTTTTCTTCTTTCACTTTTACCGTTCATCATGAACTCTTGTCTTGATCATTTTGTCAGCCCTCCCACCACCACCACTCAATGGCAGGAGGCCCTGACGGAGAAACAAATCAGAATGAAACCGCGTAGCCGACCCTGACAAGCCGACCCGGATCGTAATAAGCATAACGGCTGGTTGCCGATTCAATCAGGTTACCTGTTGTCTGAATCTCGGTATCGAACAGATTTTCAACCGCGATCGTAACGTTGCCGGGACCTGCTTTAACACGCCCGGAAAGATCGAAAGCGGTATAATTGTCAAGATTGTCCTGACGGCCGGCAAGTATCCGGCATTTCAGGTCGAGACCGAAGGGTGTCGAGGTATAGGCGATGCCGAAGGTATTCTGGAATTTTGGACCCGGCTGGTACTTTTCTCCATAGATATCTTCCGACACAGGATCCGCCCAGTACCCAGCGGCCGATAGCGAGATCCTGCCGGGAAACCCTTCCTCGCCGTAAAACGGACGCAGCCCCAACTCCCATTCAATGCCTTTCGACCCGTATGCTCCAGCGTTGAAATACTTATACGGCTTGCCATGCATGCGGTCGATCTGGATTTTGTCGTCATAGGTCATCCAGAATCCTGAGACCCTTGCCGAAGCACAATCGCAGTTCCACTTGACCCCGGTCTCGTAACTCCAGCCCGATTCCGGCTTGAGATCTGGATTTCCTTTTATGGTTTTGCTGTCATAGTAGAGCTGTGTAAACGTCGGCACCTGAAATGCCTTGCCAGCATTGGCAAACAGGCTGAGATCGTCCGACGCTTTCCACGTAATACCCGCACTTGGCAGAAAGACGTTATGATCGGTTGATTCCGCCTCGTTGTCGATGAACTGCTCCCGCCCGCCAAGCGTCAGGATGACGCCGTCGCCAAAACGCTTTTTCAGTTCGGCAAAGAGTCCGTAATCGTCTCGTGACTTCTCGCCATAGATGTTGGAATATTCAGCATAACGATGCACATAGTCGGCTCCCACGGTCAATTCGAAACCGTGCGAAAAAAGAAAACGATAATCGGTCTCGGCGCCGTAATTGTAATTCACACGTTCAACCTCTGCATCGAATACATCATCGACATAATCCGTCTGGATGCGGTTATCGTGCATGCCGTACAGCTTTGCCTTGAACACCTCATTTTCATAGCGAATATTGAGAAAATGAAAATCACTCTGCTGATCGGTGCGTTCGACCAGACCTGAGTCGTAACGATCGATGAACCCGGTTTTGTATCCGGCATACTGATAATCGATGAAGGTATTGGCAAACGGCGACACATTGAGATTGAACATGTACCTGTCGGTCTCGTCGAGGGCATTGGTATAATCGCTGCTGAACTGGCGACCGACATTGTCGAGTTCACCCATATGCTGGTAACGGAAACCGATATTGACACCCGGCAGGCTGACGCTGACGCCGTGGTTCATCCACGACTCGTTACCGAATTCAACCGATGCGGTTGCTGATGTTGTATCGGTTGGTTTCTTTGTGACAATATTGATAACGCCAGACATGGCATCCGCGCCATACAGCGTCGAGGCTGCTCCTTTGAGCACCTCGATCCTTTCGATCTGGTCAACGGAAATAGCACTGAGATCATACCCTTTCGAAGCGGCCTGCTGGACAGGCATACCGTTGACGAGAATGAGTTCCCCATCGGCCATACCCCTGATGTAGAGTGCACTGTTCATGCCGAGCTTGTTGATACCAAGGGGAGCGAGGGACTTGTACCCGAGACCGCCTATCCGCGAGAGCGCTTCGATGGCGTTTGTTGCGCCAGTCTTTTTCAGTTTTTCGCTGTCTGCGACGGTTACGAACCGGGAGCTTTCCTTTTCCTTTACAGAAAAACGGCTACCGGTCACCACCAGTTCATCTGCCATATAACCCAGCGCCAATTGATCGGCACCTGAGGGAGAGGCAGCGGGTGCAGTACTGGCGCAAACCATACATGCGGCCAGAAACGCTAAAGTTTTTTTTGTCATTGATTTACTGCTATCTGTCAGTTACTGAAAAATGATGAACTGACTATCAGGATTTTCAGGGGGAGGCAAAAGAAGAGGCCTGACGACAGGCACCGAAAAACCGCAGCGGCCAAAGCAAAACCACGACCCGAACTGGCTGAAGCGCAACCGGAAACAAGGCTCAAGCCTTGCTACAGTTGCCTGCCTGATGAGTAGGTGTCGAAACGACGAATGGATGAAGCACGGTTTTCACATGAATCCTTGCCTGAGACTATAAACCCGTAGTCCGTTATTTGTGCAAATGCATGACTGGCAGGTCTCCTGACTTTGACGGCATCGAGCGCCTCCAGACCTTCCCGCAGTTTTCCGTGGAGGAAAAACCGGCAGTGACCTGAAAGCCCGCCTTGCGCATCCGTGTGGCCACGGAATCTGCCCGGCGGTTAACCGTTGTACAGTTGCGGGTACAGTGTACGAATCTCACGTACTTCCCTATTCTCCGGCTTTTAAGCCGGCACCTGTCATGGCGAGAAAGAACTTGTTAATAGCCTTAAATACCGAATCTTTTTCTGATTTGCAAGCCCATCGATCAAATGGTGAGCACAGAAATCTTGCCAAAAACCACGAAATGAGCACCAGCAGCATAGAGAGCGCTTCTGAAGCAATCCACTACAACGGTCGGAAAATCCGTTATCAACATGAATGATTCAAATCTTCCCGCCCGAATAACACCTGCACTCTCTTTGCAGAGGTAGTACTTCGAGGTAGTACTTCCATGCCAAGAGAAATCATAAGCGCCATTAATATTGAAGGTTATGGATAACCTCTGACAAAGCTCATCATTTCGTATAACAATGATGTAACACAAATGCCTTAAAAAGCACAAAAATCGGCAAAAGTAGCGTATTTATACAGAAAGAAGAGAAAAGAAAAAGCCCTGTAAGTCTTTAACTTACAGGGCCTTGGGAGGGATGTGGGCGATAGAAGATTCGAACTTCTGACCTCTACCGTGTAAAGGAAGAGCAAGATAATATATATCATTATATTTATATCACTTACAGAGACACCACAAAATTTATCGTCGCATATACGTCGCAGTTTTGGTATAAAAATCAATTACTAAAGCGCAATAACCATTACTCTCCGCTTCTTCCCTCACTCAATCCACACACCTCTTGATATTGCTGATCATCTTGTTGACCTCAATAACATCAGAAGAAAGCTCCGTCAGCTTCTTCTGAATCTCCAGAATTTTCCCGACGCACTGGTCATAGAGCTCCTGATTTTTTTCTGAACAGGTTCCCTCTCCCTTTCGTCTTCCCGTAATGATGTAATCGACATCGATCCCGACAGCCTCAAGCTTTTTCCGCAGAATCTTGCCGATCATGCTGCGCCCATTGACGTAATGGGTCAGATAGCTCCCATCACTGGCCCCAATGGCCTTGGCGAGGGCTATCTGCGTCCCAAACTGTTCCCTGATTACTTCCCTGAACCGGTTTGCCTGCTCTTTATATACTACCTCTCGAGCTGCCATGCCCCCCTCGATCTTGTTGCGATATTGATAAGATTTTACTATATAAAATTAACACTTATCAATTTATAGTAAAATATATTAATAAATATCACTAAATACAAACATGAATGCGCATGTAACCTACGACAACCTGCCCCAGGCTGTCATGAGCTTGCATGAAAAGCTCGATGTGATAGGGAGCAGAATTGAAAAACTGTCCAGGAAACAGATTTTCGGCACCGAAAACGACCCGCCTTTAGACGTAGACGAGGCTGCTAAACTCCTCAAAGTTACAAAGGCTGGCATCTACTCTAAGGTCAGCCGCAACGCCATCCCCTTTTACAAAATCGGCGGCAAGCTCTACTTCTCCCGTTCGGAACTGCTCGACGAGATTCAATCTGCACGTCATCCAACGCAGGCAAAGCAGAAAACGGATGAACCACCCGCAATGCTGCAGCAACTATTTCTTGATAAATCTTCTCCAGCATCACACCAATAACCAGAACCCCATACCCATGCTCCTCAGCATACCTACAGGTTTCCGCCATCAAACCCGGTACCGGTTTCATGAACCTGTACTGTTCTGAAGATGAAATCCGGCAACTGGATACCTATGTCGAAAGCCCTTTTGAGGGAACTGCCGACCGACCGTCCTTTCTCGAAGGTGGAAGCAGCGTTCTCCCTGCAGGTGGATTTCGACCAGGACAATCCGGTTACCGTTGCCGGCTATGCGAAACGATGGAGTTGGACAAGGAAAAAGGTCATGAACTTTTTTGAAGAGATCGGGGTGTACATCGCCTATCCGGAAAATACCGCGAATAAACAGAATCAGAAGGGACAGATACGGATACAGATGCAGCGCAGAACCGGCACAGACAAGGAACAGATCAACTTCATCAATAACCGTGAGTTACCGTCGAAGAAAAACAGATACGGAACAGATCAGGAACAGAAACGGAACAGATCGGGGAACACTACTACAGATACTGGAATACCTGATACATCTTTTTCAGGAAATCCCCCTGAAGTCCCCCTTTCCGGAAGTGGATCGCCCGATCCACCACCCACACAGCTCGTCAATCCCGGATTCAGTCCGGCGTTCATCGAAACCCACTGGAAGCGCTGGCTCCGGCTGAAAAAAGGCGGAAAGTACCGGAGCCCCGAGGCGGAGAGCATCGCCCTTGAAACGCTCTTCAAGCTCTCTGAAGCCAACGAAGCCGTTGCCGCTGAAGCCCTGAAAACCGCCATCGCCGGCCATGGCCAGAGCTTTCTCTGGTGCTTCAGGTCAAAAAACCATCAACCCCAGCAAAGCCATGAAACCGACCAGCACGGTCAGATCCGCCCTCACGAAAGCGGCCAGCAGTTTGGTGCCGACAACCTCCGATGGCTCGAACTTCATGCTCGAACAAGCCGCCCGGAAATTGGGCAGGAATTTTCATGAAGCCTGGGTACGCTCAAAAGAACTGGTCACCGAGGCTGACGAGACCGAGATCGAGCGGGCTATCAGAACCCTGCAGCTCATCAAGGGAAAAACCTACGCAAAGGCGCTTCTGAAGGAAAACGGCCGGGTGGTCAACGAAGTTGGTTTCGACATCGGCATCGGCCTCATGCTCCGCAGGCACAACATCAGCAGGGCCGAACTTGAGCGCTGGTATGACGGTGCTGAAAAGACGCGATTCGAAGGTCACATCTTCCAGCCGCTGCCGGACAAGGCCGATGCATGGAAACTCTTCATGGAGGTGCGCAACAGGCTGTTCCAGCTGAGAAATGCAGCTGAGGAGCTGATCGACCTGCAGAAAAAGCGGCTGCTGCCGGCAAACAACCGGCTGAGCCGTGAAGGGCTCATCACCTCCCTTGAACTCGGCATGTGGCGGCTGCTCTCCGCAGATCAGAAACAGGAAGCCTTCACCCTGCTCGACTGGGAGGAACTGCCCAGAGAGGCCCGTCTCGACTACTTCCACTCCCTGCCGAAAGAGGAAAAATCGCGCATCTACGCGCTACCCGATCCTCAAACACGGGAACAGGCGACAAGAGAGCTGTTCTGCAAGCTTCTTAACAAGATGGAAGCCGCCAGGAATGTCACGCCTCCATCGACTCAACCCCGGCAGCCAGTCATGCCACCAGAGACCGGCACCCGAAAAACAGGGCATAATCCGGGAAGTGACCATGCTGACAGGCGTGCATGAAAACAAGCAAGCAAGCACACAAACCAACTTCACGGTATGAAGCAGGCCCTGCAACCAGCACACTTCCATCGGAAAAACGATTCTAACACGACAAAGCAACCTTTCACTCTTGCAGAGAGTTGATATAGATGTTAACTTTTGCCATGCGTTCAATCATTTTTTATACGACGCCATCGGGTCAGTGCCCGGTAAAGGAGTACCTGACCAGCCTCCCGGACAAGGAAAGACAGAAGGTGGCCTGGGTGCTGACACTTATCAGGGATTTTCAGATGGTGCCGAAGGAGTACTTCAAGAAACTCCAGAACACAGACGGCATCTGGGAGGTGCGCTCCTCGCATGGAGGCAATGCGGTCAGGCTGTTAGGATTCATGCACGAAGGAAACCTCGTCGTCCTGACCAACGGCTTTTCCAAGAAATCACAAAAGACTCCGGCGCAGGAGATTGCGCTGGCCGAACAGAGAAAAAAAGATTATGAGAAACGACAGGAACAGGGATGAACTGCAGGCGTTCATCGACGAACAGAAAGCCACCCGCCCCGGCTTCGCCGAAGGCTATGACGAAGGGTACCGGAATTTCCGCATCGGCGTCATGCTCAAACAGGCCCGGCTCAACGCCGGCATGTCACAGGTCGAGGTCGCCGAGAAGCTGAAAACACACAAGTCGGCAATTTCCCGCATCGAGAACCATGCCGAAGATGTCAAGCTCTCCACCCTCGTCAACTATGCCGAAGCGCTTGGAAAGAAACTTGACCTCCTCATTCATTGAACGGCCAGGAACCTTGCATGAAGGCTCTTAGCCATTCTTCACCTCCCCCCGGCAGAAAAGCCCCCGTCAAGGGGGCTCGCCGCTCAGGAACCAAATCGGGTGCACGTTCGTGCATGTTCCATCATCTCCCGCGTGCTGAACGCCGTCTGGATCAGCCTCACCTGATGCCCGATACCGGTTCTCCCGACATGCTTTGAACAGATCTTACGGAACTCGTCGGCAAACCCTACTGCGATCAAGCGCATCGCCTCCAGCTTTCCGGTCGAGGCCTCCACCAGAAACAGCGTGATCACATTTCCATCTGACGCCAGCCACTCTCTCCGGAACTCCTCATCGAACATCGAAGCATCGAACGACATATCGATACTGAACCCCTCGCCGAAATCGAGCACCAGAAAAGGAATCCCCTTCTGCTCGAAGAGATAGGCTGTCAGACTGCCATTCGAGAACAGCTCCTTCTCACGTTTTTTGATATGCTTCAGCGACATCAGCACATTGAAAAAGCTGTTCGTCACAATGGCCACATGCTGCTCCTGTCCGGTACAGTACTTTTCGATGGGAAATAACTTCCCGACCTGATAGACTTCCATGGTTCACCCTGTTGCGCCCGGCATCGACCGGACTGGTTCTCGGTAACTTAAACAATCATTCCCCGGGGGGACAGAGGCCTCCCCACGGACAGGCAAACTTTTTTCGCAAGGGAACCAGAGTGAGCTGCACAAACGAAGAGCGGAAGCGAACGACCCTTGCGCAAAACAGGCAAACTGACCTATCTTGCCCGCCCCACATCCGGGGATGAAAAACCTCCCCAGTCCGCAAAGCGGGTATATTATTATAGGGTGTCGATTTCTCTGGTTCCGGACTGTAACGGCAACCCGGTCAGTCGGGCACCTCCCTGCAGGAGCTGCTACAGCTCCAGCCATGAGCCCTGGGCTGCATTTCCGGAAAGAGAAAAAGGAATGAAGGCCATGCAGTCGAGGGTGAAGCCGCATCCCTGTTGTGTCCATATGCTGACATGCGTTCATGCCAGCAAGTGAGCATGTGTAACGCGATTCTCATCTCGAACAAATTCTTCCACCTTGAACCCGTCAACTCCACCACAGCACAAGAGAAGACCACCTCATCAAAAAAGCCGATCTGGATGGCATCCGAAGATGCTGTTCAGTTCGGCTCTCTACGACAGGGCGCTGAACAGATCGGACATCCCGACCTGTTGAGCACCCTGTCCCGTCACCCTGAGGAGACAAGCAAACAGCAGTCATGCATAACCGTACAACATGACTTAAAAGGCAAAACTCCGAAACACCACCGAAGCAACGGAACCACTCCTCATTTCACCTGCAATCTTGAATCAGAAAAACACAGCAAAGGCCCGGCTTGGCCGGGCCCCGCGAGTCCCATCAAATCAGGGAGTGATCCCTGAAGCTGTAGTATCCTCCCTTGCTCCCGATGATGACATGATCGAGAATCTTCACATCGAGAATGTTTCCCGCATTCACCAGAAGAGCCGTCACCTGCTTGTCCGCTGAACTCGGTTCAATATTGCCGGACGGATGGTTGTGAGCCAGTATCAGGGCGTTGGCATTGGCAAGTAATGCCCCCTTGAACACCTCTCTCGGATGCACCAGCGAAGCATTCAGGGTTCCCTTGCTTATCATCTCCATTCCGACAATCTCGTTCTTGGTGTTCAGATACACCGAATGGAACTCCTCACCCGCCTTTTCATGCAATCCGATGGCCTGCATCAGCTCACATACTGCCGCCGCACCATTGATGTTCCTGTTATTGTACATGATCTGTGATTCCTTCACCAGCCGGATACCGTAACGCGGTATCATGATCTGCTGCTGCTCTGCCTGGAATAGCGGAAGTGTCGATTCGTGTCTCATAGCCGTAACCATTGAATGTTGCTGAAGTTTGCCTTTCAAATCATTCCCCGGGGGGACAGAGGCTTCCCCGAGGACAGGCAAACTTTTTGGGCAAGGGAGACAAGAGAGCTGCACAAACAAAGAGCGGAAGCGAACGCCCCTTGAGCAAAAAGGCAAACTGGCCTATCTTGCCCGGCCCCCCTCCGGGGATGAATGAATCCTCCATCCGCGAAGCGGGCATGACATCACAAGGAATTCAGCAGTGCCGGGATAGAGGGACAGGCGGGCGGGATCAACACAAAATCAACCCCTTAGCAACCCCGGCACTGCAACAACAACGTGCTGAACTGCGCCGGGCTACCGGCACTGTTGAGCACCATAGCACCAACGCCAGAGCGATGGCAACCTCAAGCCCTGAACCGCCAGTAGCGGAATGAATGTGCGCCGGCTGGGTGTTTTGCACAGGCCGTTTCCGCAAACCCCATGACGGCGGCCAGAAGGGAGCACCGGCGGTTGAGGGCGAAGCCCCCGTTTTACCGCCACACGTCAGGACATCGACGCCATACATGATTTCGTGTAACCATGCCTGCAAGATGACATGTCAACATGTCTGCATGACAGCAAGACGAGTTAAGGTCATTCAAACCTTGTTCAGAGCCGTACGCTCACAATATCTTTTGAAAAACAACAGTAAATGACTAACCTTTAGATAGAAAGGCTCAACATAGCGCCAGCTATGCGTCTTTTCCATTTCAGCCGCATGGTATAAAGGGGTATACCATGCGGCTTTTTTTTCAGTCGAACGAAAGCCTCATAGATAAAACCAAGCGACACAGGCGCATCGAAAAAGATTAAAAAAACCCCGGATCAACCGGGGTCTTCGTTGTGGTGGCCAAGGATGTAATCAGCGGCCCGCTGGGCTTTTGAGCCTGCCTTGACGATGTACCTCGGATCGGCTTGCAACTTCCTGAGCCAGCCGCCGATGTACGCCGCCGAGTTCGGCATCGTTTTCTGGCCGATACCGGCAAATCCGCAAAGGAACGACGAGGTCATTTCGGCGATGAGTTCCTCGTCGGAGTACTCGTGTGATCCGAATGCCCAATTCGTGGTCACGCCCACCCGGTCGAGGCGACTCTGATGACCGGTACTGTGTGCGAGTTCGTGGAACAGCGTGCTGTAAAACTCCTCACCGTCGGTGAAGCTCTGCATCTCCGGCATCTGCACCTCATCCCGTGACGGGAAATAGCAGGCACCTCTGCCGCCGTACCGGACTGCCGGAGGATTCGGCATGTGCCGGACGACCTCTTCTGCCGCATCGATCGGCGCAACCGTCGCGGCGTTTGTGGCTGGTGCTTCAAGCCCGTCTACGCCACTCACCGGATAGACTTTGTAGTAGCGCAGCAGCGGAATACGCTCGATCTCGCCGCTCTTCGGGTTTTCCCGTTCGAGCATCTTCCAGAACACGACCGGAAAACCTTTGCAGCGAATCCTGCCGCCCAGCTCTTCAGCCTGCGTTCTGGTGACGAAATACTCCTCGTTCACCATCGAGAGCAGAAACAGGTTGATCCCACGGTACACCTTGCCGGATACCATGTTTTTCGGCAACCCGGCACGCCACGGCTGACGCCATGGAACGACGCCTTTTTCAAGCTGGGCGATGATCTGAGCGGTGATGATTTCATAGACAGTAGTAGACATGACAGCCTCCAGAGGTTAATGTTGATGCAATGCGAACGTGCACTACAGCAACAGGGCACCAGCGAGGAAGGCAGGAGTGCATGACATGAACGCCGGGCTGCCCATCAGGCTACTCGCCCCAGCGACAAGCGGGTGAAGGAGCCACGGCAGCCTTATGACCGGGAGAGAATCACCAAGCCATTTTTCTTACAGGAAAAAAGGAGGAACCACTGACAACAGACCTTCGCCGCTATGGAGCGCTCATGACCCCGCAGCGGATATTTAAGATTGCTGTACGTGAAGCGGTATGACTTACGATAGACCCGCCGACAGGCTGGCACAAATGGCCTGGCGGGCGGATTCCATCCGGAGGAACTCCGGGTATGATTGTAAGGGGAGAGTTTGCAGGTGGAACACGTGGCGGCAACATTGTGTCACATTATAACCCGACCGGCAGAAGGGAGCAGCGGTGGTTAAGGGCAAAGCCGCGGTTTTACCGCAGATCAACGCCTGTCATGATTTCATGCAGGCATGACAGCATGTTTCCATGACGACAAGCGAACGGGTTTCTGCGAACGCTTGTTAAATTGCTTGTCAATTTATTTACAAATTTCTGAAAGGGCACTTCCCCGTGTAATGGCAAACCATTCTGATCATGTGCGGACGGTTCGGGTTCTTTGAACTCAAATACTTCCTCGACAAGCTTCGGCAACTTGAAATACCATTTGAGGAGACTCTGGATTTCCAGTTCAACGCCAGCTACAATGTCGCGCCGGAAACTGATATTGTGGCCTTGCTGGGCGATCAAGGCTCCTACACCCTGAGTCTCGCTCATTGGGGGTTGATTCCTCATTGGGCAAAGGAACTGCCGAAAGTTCGGCCAATCAACGCCCGAGCTGAAAGTCTTGCCGTCAAACCCTACTTCCGGCACATGCTGAACCGGCATCACTGCCTCATTCCGGCCAATGGCTTCTATGAATGGAAAAGAACGGGGGGCCCAAAAAAGCAGCCCTTCTTCATCGAACTGAACGATGGTTCTCCAATGGCTTTTGCGGGATTGTGGGACGTCTGGCAGCCGCAGGATCGACAAGTACCACCGGTCACTTCATGCACCATCATCACGACGGATGCGAACAAGGAGATGGCCTCGATTCATGACCGGATGCCTGTCATGCTTGAGCCTCGACACTGGAAACAGTGGCTTGAAGCCGGTTCTCCCGAGGCCTTGAAACTTCTTCTTCCTATCAACGACGGAAAACTTCATATTTATCCTGTATCCAGTCAGGTCAACAACCCTCGATACGTTCGCCACGATTGCATCGATGAAATTGAACTCGAAAGCTAAACCATGACCCCCATGAGACTCAAACGCATAAGTTCCAGCTCCACCCTTGACTTTTTTACACCCGATTTCTCAACAGAGCTCGAACTGCCAATGGCGGGTGTCAACATCTCAGCCGGATTTCCCTCCCCTGCTGAAGACTTTGAAGAGCTACCCCTTGATCTGAACAAAGCTCTCATCAAACACCCGGCAGCCACGTTTTATGCCAGAGTCAAAGGGACGTCTATGAGGGATGCAGGCATACTCGAAGGAGATATTCTGGTTATCGACAAGTCACTCGATCCGAAAAGCGGAGATATTGCAGTCTGCTTTCTCGATGGCGAGTTCACCGTCAAGCGCATCGAGCATATCGACGGTAGCCTCTACCTCATGCCAGCCAACGAAGAATACAAGCCGATCAGGATTTCAGAGGAGTCCGACTTTCAAGTGTGGGGAATCGTGACCTTCGTCATTCACAAGGCGCGCTGACGATTAGGAGCTATCTCATGTTCGCACTGGTCGATTGTAATAACTTCTACGCATCGTGTGAGAGGCTATTCAATCCGTCTTTGAACGGAAAGCCTGTGGTCGTCCTCTCCAACAACGACGGCTGCTTTATCGCCCGTTCAGCCGAAGCAAAAGCTCTCGGTCTCCCGATGGGTGGGCCAGCCTTCAAGTTCAGGGAGATATTGAAGAGGCACCAAGTGAAAGTGTACTCGGCCAATTTTCCGCTCTATGGCGATATGTCCTCCCGTGTCATGACGACGCTCGCCGATCTTGCCCCAGACATCGAGATTTATTCCATCGATGAATGTTTTCTGGACATGACCGGCTTCAGGCGCTTCGGGTTCAAGGAGTATGGAGCCCTGATCCGCAAAACCGTCACCAAGCACACCGGCATACCCGTTTGCATTGGAATGGGGCCAACCAAAACGTTAAGTAAAGCGGCCAACCGGCTGGCCAAAAAAGACCCTCGATACAACGGCGTTTGCATACTTTCCGACGAACAGGAAATCCAGGCGGCGCTGGCATCTTTGACGGTAGGAGATATTTGGGGAATCGGTCGGCAATGGTCTGCCCTGCTGCAAGCGCGAGGAATCAAGACCGCCCTTGATTTCAGATGCGCCTCTTCAACATGGATTCGCCAACATCTGCACATTACAGGCGCAAGGATTCAGGAAGAGCTGAAGGGCCATTCATGCCTACCGTTGGAACAGGTAAGGCCTAAAAAGCAAAGCATTTGCACCTCTCGCTCTTTTGGCCGTGTTGTTACTGATTTCGAGGAGCTGCAACAGGCCGTGGCTACCTTTGCCGGGAGATGTGCCGCCAAACTCCGCAAGGAGGGCTCCGTCGCCTCAACCTTGACTGTGTTCATCTGCACCAGCCCGTTCAACGAGCCTTCCAAGAAATATTGGGGAACGCGAACCGTGGCCCTTCGTCAGCCATCACAGAATACCATCGAGATCATCCGTGCGGGAGACATGGCTTTGTCTGCGATTTTCAAACCGGGGTTTGAGTACAAAAAGGCCGGGGTGATTGTTGGTGAGATTTCTTCCGGAACAGACTCACCAAGCCCCTTATCGCTTTTTCCCGATGAGGATACTGAGGTGATGAACGACCGGGGACAGAAACTCATGCAGGTGATGGACAAGATCAATCGGCAATATGGGAACGGCACGATACATACAGGGACAGAGAATTCTGAGGCATTGAAACCGCAGCAGTCGAATCTTTCGCCGCATTACACAACAGCGTGGGGGGAGATTATGGAGGTTAAGTTGAGCAATTCTTATGATATGAATAGAAACGTTAAGCAATAACTCGAATAAAATCAATACAAGCCAAACTCAACATCATTGCAATGAAACACAAACGCAGAAAACTATATACATTTCTTCAATATTTAATCTGAATTATATCCCACCTCATCTTCATCTTCTAATTCATTATCATCATATTGCTCACCACCCGTAGCGTGCTTTTTCATAACATTTGTCAAATATATCTTCTCCTCAGCCGGACGAGCCTCAATCATTGATTTTATATTTTTATAAAATACAAAATCCCGCTTTTTCGGCATATCATCATTAATTATCATATCAAAATCATCGTTCATATTAGCGAACAAAGCAAACACCTCACTCCACCAATCCATGGCCATATATTGATAAATATTTAATCCTCTATTCATCAATAGCTCTTTTGCAACCAGATACTCTTGATATTTCAAGTGCCCAAAACCATATTGACCATCACAAGTCATTGGGATCAAAATATTACAAGGATCCAACAATTCATCCACAGCGAGAATAATCCTCTTATTATCTATTTTTTTCGTTTTCTCTTTAATCCATAAAAGTATCTCATCCTTAGAAGCCCATCTTTTTTTCCTCAAATGAAAAGAAAAAGCAATCTTTCTCGCAACGTACTCAATAGTTACATAATCAGACTTTATCCGCTGAGCGCCTTTATACGCATCATACATCCCCATTAACAAACGAAAACGCTCATCATAAAGCCTCACCTCTGTATCTGGAAGCCTTATGTTATATTCATTTAACACACAAAATATTGTCAAATTTAAAGGCAATCTTACTACATCAAGAAGATCAGGATTAGCCTTTATATGACGTATAAGTACTTCAGACTGATCCCTATCCCTATCCCGATACCAACCTTTTATAAAATCATATATTTGATCATCAGAAAACGGTAATAGAGTAATTGAGAGATATGGCATTTTTGAAACATACTCACCACTCATTCTGGATGAGGAAATCAACTGTATACTTGGATATTTTTCAGAAAACACAAGAATACTATTAACAATCCATGGTGAATAACCAACAACCTCATCCAAGCCATCAAGCAATAAAACAATCTTATTATCCAATATCAACTCACTAAAATCAGAAACATTATAATCAATTTTTAATACTCTTAAATAATCCAAAACCAACATTTCAAGCTCTTCATTCTGATCGACTATACTCCCCGATTTATTTTCCCTATTACGCATCAACGAAACCAATGGGACATAAATATAAAAATCTGATGTTTGAAATATTTTTTCTTTTACATAGACTTGCAGTGTGGTAGTTTTACCTGAGCCAGCATCACCTAAAAGCAAAACATTTTCGCCCGTCTCAAATATCTTTTTTATTGAAAGACTAAAACTATAGACATCTTCCTTGCCAATATATTTTTGCGCACCTGAATCAAATATCACATCAGCAACTTATTTATTATCTAATATCTTGTCTGTTACATCAAAAAGCTCATAGCATTCCTTCAAAAAGCTTTTTATCTCCAAGACACTATAATCATCAAGAATATTATTTTCTGCTATGTTTCTCAACCAATTGCGCTTTTCTTTTATTTTTTCAGCTAAATCATGACCTCTAACCTCTAAATCGACTCCAATACTTCTCAATCTAACACTATGTTGACTCAGAGAATCTTTTAATCTGTTTAATTCATCATCTTTTTTATCTCTTTTATTCTTGAGATTATCACTATACGTTCTCCCAACAGGAACAACATTACTCGTTTTTCGAAAATCGTTATTCGCACCTAATAGATCATCGCCTAAATCTACAAACTCTTCATCATCATCGGCATCATCTAATTTTTTAATTTCAGGTTTCAGCTTATCACCCCCAGAGTCTAAATGATTAATTTCCGAATCCAAATTATTAATTTCTACTCCCAGCTGATAAATCCTCACATCAAGATTATCAATTTTTCGCTTTATCTCATCATATTCTTTACGATAATCGCCCTCTATTTTCGCATAATCTCCAAACACCAAACTAACTCCAAAATATTTTTTTATAATTTCATTTACATCTTTTAGGCGGACCCAATCAGAATACAAAAGAGATATTTTTTTCACTTTAGCCTTAAAGCTTAAATTAAAAAATAACTTACTTGTAACTCGACCAAAACTAAATGTAAGTTCATTATAATAATTCACCAAATTAACATCCCCATGATAGTTCAAAGCATTAAACAACTCTTTATTTGACAAACGATCTTGCGTAACTTTTCTCACTATTAAATCTTGGCCTGCCAAATCTCGAATCAAATCCATTCGGTGCTTTTTCAAAAGGTCTAACAAGTCATTTCCATCAATCAACCTCACTCCCAATGAATATATTTCTCTATAAAACTCACTCATGCTATTCAATGCGCGATTTTCAATTGGATATGGAGTTATAACATATCTCAATCCAGGATAATAAGACTGTCCATCAACATCAACAACAGGGTTTTTTAACGCTTGGTGCAATTGCACAATTAACCCACCAAATGATTTAGAACCAGTTGCTGCCGCCGTCAACCGTATTCTTTTTGCTTGAATCACAACAAGTTCTTTATGCCCTATCTCATTTTTATGCCAGCAAAAAACATCAGTGCCCATTTCATATGAACCGCCATGAAAGCTGATCTTATAATATCCCATCTTTCTAAATAATGGCACAATGTATTTTAGTACCAAATCTGTTTCAACAATGGACTGTAACTTTGACAACAAAATTTCGTCAAAATCCGATATACCACTTTTCTTTTTACCCATAGAACTAAAATATGTAGATTAATAAAATCTCTCCCATATGATCAACAAAACAATTCTATCATAAAACAAGCACGAAAATAAAACAGAACACCATACAATGACAAAAAGGTAATACCTTCCTCAATAGTACTGTCGAATGTACCCGAACGCCTTGTCAAACAACTCCTGGTCTTTGATCTGGTATTTTACGTAGATGACCTTACGCAAAGCCTTCTGAACTTCACGTTCTCCGGCTTTGGTGTTTTGCCAGCCGGGAAAACGTACCATTCTGACGATTTCATCGATGTCAGTTACAATCCGCTCGACCACGACAGGCACATTGCCGTTTTTCACTTCTGCAAACAGCTCTGTCAGAGCGGCTTTGGCTTTTGATTGTTCATCGACGGGATCAACCTGCTTTTCAGCTTGCACCACCTCTCTGGCGAGAGTCAGTAGTTCTTTGAGGAAATCAAGGCTATGGAGCAATCCTGCCTCGTGCCGTTCTCTGAGCATTTCCAAACGCTCTCCAAGGGCAATGAACTCAGGATTGTCCTTGTGCCGCCGCAACCGGGCAACGAGTTTGATTTCGATCTCTTTTGATTTTTTCCCCGGCTCACGAGTATTAAGAAACTCTTCGAGCACCTCAGCATCCATAACAAGTGTTTCGAGGTCATCTCGTACAGTCTCCAGATGCACGTTCTCATGCACCAGCTCTACGGTTTTCGCCCCAAGAGCATGCCAGAGAAGTTTACCATTACCGCTCGGCGGTTTGACAGATTCATAGACCTGAGCCAACCACCGGTAATCGATCTCATAAGGCCTCAGAGATGGATCGGGTGAGAGAGCCTCCCATAACCGGGATAGCACCGAAAATTCCACCGCAAACCGGTCACGGGTTTCATTGTTGGGCAGGCAATCCTGTGCAGCAATCAATCCTTCATAACCGCCAACGGTGCGATCAACATCAGGGAAAAATGACAGACACTTCGTCATGCTATGCGGTAGCGCTTTCTTCAGTTGGTCCAGATTGGTGATAACTTTCTGCACTGCCTTTTCATCGAAATCAAGAGCCTCAGCCACATCGTCGAAAATACCCAGGTAATCGACGATCAAGCCATGCGTCTTTCCGGGATAAACCCGATTAGTGCGACAAATAGCCTGCAAAAGGCTGTGATCCTTCATCGGTTTGTCCAGATACATCGTCTGGAGAATAGGAGCATCGAAACCGGTCAACAGCTTGGAGGTGACAATGATAAATTTGAGCGGATCACTTGAATCCCTGAATCGGTCAAGCAGCTTTTCCTCTTCATCCTTGGTAAGTTTCCACTCTGCATACTCATCAGATTTCCCGCCTTGTGTATGCATAACGATGGCGCTGGCATCAGGGCCGATTAGTTCATCAAGAGCCTTTTTGTACAGAACGCAGCACTCACGATCAAAGGTCACAATTTGCGCCTTAAAGCCATTCGGTTCGACCTTCTCCTGATAATGCTTCACGATATGCCTGCATATGGCTTTTACCCGTGCCGGAGCCTTAATCAGTACGGCCATTTTTGCCGCTCGTTTAGCCAGCTCGTCACGATCATCATCGTTGAGTTCATCGGTCATTTGGGCATACGCTTCGTCAATAGCCTCCCGGTTGATATGCAGTTTCACATCGACTGCCTCGAAATGCAGTGGCAAGGTGGCCTTATCGCGAATCGACTCCTGAAATGAGTACCGGCTCATATATCCCTGCTCATCCTCATCAGCTCCGAAGGCCCAGAAGGTGTTTCGATCCCTTTTGTTGATCGGCGTTCCCGTCAGACCAAACAGGAATGCATTCGGCAGAGCCTCGCGCATCTTGCGCCCCAAATCACCCTCCTGGGTTCGATGTGCTTCGTCCACCATCACAATGATGTTTGAGCGTTCGTTCAAACATCCATCAGCCTCCGCAAACTTGTGGATGGTTGTTATGATGATCTTTCGGGTATCGGCTGCCAGCTGACTCTGCAACTCTTGCCGAGTTGATGCTCCGATCATGTTCGGAATATCCGCGGCGTTAAATGTAGCAGTAATCTGGGTATCGAGGTCGATACGATCCACCACGATGATCACCGTAGGATTACCGAGTTTGTCGTGCATTCTCAACTTCTGCGCAGCAAATACCATCAGGAGCGATTTGCCGGAGCCTTGGAAATGCCAGATCAGGCCTTTTCGTGGATAGCCATTGACAACGCGGGCCACCATGAGGTTGGCTGCTTCATATTGCTGATAGCGACAGATGATTTTGATCCGACGATGTTTCTTGTCTGTGGCGAAGAGGGTGAAGTTTTGCAGAATGTCCAGTATAACATGGGGACGAAGCATGGATCGGATGGAGCGCTGCACATCCCCCAGTGTCCCTTCGCTCCTGTTTTCACCTTCGTGCCACGGCCCCCAGATGTCGATGGGCATTCGCACTGAGCCGTAGCGGTAGCACTTGCCCTCGGTGGCAAAGGAGAGAACGTTCGGCACAAACATCTGCGGCACGCTCTGTTCGTAGCCGTTGTGTATGTCGCTGGCACCGTCCACCCAGGTCACCGCCGGGCGCACGGGCGTTTTGGCCTCACCGAACACCAGAGGGAACCCGTTGACCAGCAAAACAATATCCAAACGGCGACCGCCTTCCTTAACAGGATAAACCCACTGACTGGTCACCACATAGTCGTTGTTTTCGGGTTCCTCGAAATCAATCAGTTGCACCTGAGTGTGTTCACCCCTCTCACCAAACGGCATTGACTTCTCTCCGCGCAGCCATTCGGCGAACAGCTCGTTGGCTCGTACCAAACCTTCACTCTGCACCGAGAGAGGAATGGTACGCAAGCGATAGATCACTTCGTCAGCTCGCTCAGGCTGAGTCTTGATTTCCGGGTTCAGGCGGATAAGGGCGTCGCGAACCATCGACTCGACGAATACATCGGAATACTCCCTCCCCAATGATTCCGCAGGCACGAAACACCACCCTTTAAGCTTGTCGGCATATCTTGAAGATTCTTCGGAAACAACGCACTCGGAAACACCTCTGCTGAGCGTATCGAGCACCATCTGCTCAATCGTGTTTTCTTCGTTAAAAAGAGCCATTATCACGACCTCCGACTAACTGATTTTGCAATTTTTGCCGGGCTGTCCGTATTCTCGATAATGTGTAACGGTATCCCGATGCTCTCGGATACATGCCTGGCGTGCTGCTCCTCTGCTTGCTGAAAAGAAGAAATAAATTCAGGGTTCCACTCTCTCCCATCACGAATCTCCAATCGTCTTGCAATTTCTGCTGGGTCGCCCCTGAAAAGAATAAGATGGGTTATGTGCATTTTCTGAAAGACTCTACAGTCTATCGGCTCAATGTCCTCTCGACTATTAATCAACGTATAGTGGCCATCAAGGAGAACTCGACAATGCCTCTTTTTTTCCGATGCAAGCTGCTCAACAAGCGCGTGCTGATTGTTTGAAACATTATCAACCCGCTTGTTTTTGTCTGTACGACATCCATATGCAGAGATCAAAGAACTGGCAGTCACACAATGATAGCCAAGAGGTTCAAAGGCCTTCCTGCAGATAGTCGTTTTGCCAACCCCATGAATCCCCCCAACGAAAATCAGGGATGATGGATTTGAAGGGATATCAGACAGCTTGTTAAAAATCTTCTCCGTATCGTCATCATTCAGGTAACAAAATGACTGGGGAGGAACCTTGCAGCTTGAAAGCGCCGCAAGTTCAAGAGCTTCAGTCAACTCATACACATTACCCAAAGCGAAGCAACTGGCACTCTTTTGACCTAAAAAATAATCTCTGTAATATTTGCGGGTAATACCAGACCCATAGCCGGTATCACTCCATACCCTGCTTGGAGGCCCATCAAGCCGACCAGCCACCTCAGCCACTGCAACAACCTTTTTCACTGGATGCGTGCAGTAAAAAACCAAATGCGAAACGCCTTGGCTTGGCATCACCTTACGATACTCGAACACCTTGTCACCGCATAGAATCTTGGCCAAATGTTCATAATAAATTGAAATCAGTACAGCTTTACTCATTAACTATGGCCCCCTGCGAAGCAATGCAGATATTGTTCATGTGAAATTTTTCGGATACTCTGAATCGCCCCTCTGACACCAGCGTCAACGAGCGAACGTTGGCCAACAGGAGAAAAATCACGAATAAAACGAAACAGGATTACTAAAGTTTCTTTCTGAAGCCATTTCCCGATCTCCGCCTGTGAGTAAACCGTACGTTTAGACACCAAAGGCAATACCCTCTCAATATCCTGCCCGCGATAAGTCTGCTCAACGACCCCCATGCACTCGACACTTTTTCGATCATGGGTTCTATAAAAAAACAAAAGGTCACCAGTCTTTATCTGCGTTGTATTCGCGTGACAGATATATGCTTTTTTTATCGTATTAGATTGTGGATTGTATAAACTCGCATCTTGTGAAAACAGACTACTGGCCAAATCGCTCGTATCGGCAAAAAGGTCATTGTGATATTGTGGCTTGATAGGAATAATGAACTTGCCGACTTCAACTTTATCCAGATAATGAGGGTAATAGGTGACAGCATAGGTCAGAGGAGAGATGTCGGTCGGCACAGAATCTGGCTCTGACATTTTCTTTAGATAAACATCATCACGGTCATGATATTTACCCGCAAGCTCAAAACCATAGTCCTGACAAAGGGACACCAGCAAGTCCTGTTCACTGCCAAAGGTATGGAGATAGATATATGGGATATGATGTCCAACAGCATATTTGAATGCTGAAAAAAGGAGGCGCTCTCCGAGTTTACGGCCACGAACTCTCTCACCAACTTTAAAGGTGCATAACTTCAATGCATTGCCGTCCAACGGGGCGCCTCCATCTACGATTACCTCACGTTCTTCAGCCTTGTAAATGCAAATAGCTTGAAGGGTATCTCCATCACTGATGCACCAGGCTTTTCGATGTTGTTCAGCCGATCTCAAGTACCAATCGTTAAACCCAGTGTACCCCTCGCGTAAGGAATCAAAAAAAGGCTGGCGAACATCAAACTCATGAAGATATCGCTCTTCAATGCCAAAAGGCGGCGTATGTTCTATTGATGATTGTGACCTGAGAAATGCCAGAAACTGGTCAAGGTGGTGTACTTGCTCCTGAACCTGCGCTGCCCTTGCTTTCTTATGAATGCCATTATCGTCAGTGACAAGGAAGTGCACCGCTCCCCGGCACAAAGCATGAAGAAGCAGATTATCGATCCGGTCATTATCACAGCTTTGCCGCCATCCATATTCTTGCAAAGATTCTTCAGATAGCGTAGGAGGTGAAGGAATCTCTTGATACTGGTTCAATCGCGACAGGACGATGTTTCGCCGGTTTTCATTTTGATCTCGACGAATATCCTCTTCCTGTGCCGGATGAACAAATAATGCATGGCCATTCTGCTCAGATAGCCTGCGCATTTCCGCCAGCGAGGGATCGAGTGTCCGACCTGTATCCTCTAACGGAATCAGAATATTTGTGTCGATCAGAATGTTCATCCTAACCAGTGAGTTCTTCGGCAACCATAAGCGAATTCACTCTGCAGCAGATCGTGTCGAGAGCCATCTGTTCGACAGTGTTTTCTTTGCTAAACATGGGTGGCTCCTATCGTTTCATTACTGAACAGTGAGAGCATCTTTTGGGTCTTGGAAACGTGATTTACTATCGCCTGTCGATGCCTCTTTTGTTCATTGAATTCCGACACAATCCGTTTCTGGGTATCAAGGTCTGGGACAGGGAATTTGAATTCAGCAAGGGTCTTCCTATTGATCTTTTTCATGCTGCTACTGGTGCCTGATGCCGTCTTCATCATATGGCGTCTGCCCCTATTGGAAAGAAGCACCAGTTCAAGATAATCTGGCAGAGCTTTCTGCGTATTTACGGGTAAACGCATCATGGTGTCAGGAAAAGAAACATCCGTGCGATCTTCATCAAAAATCCCCGTAAATCCAACCAATTCGACCGTATTCGAGCGTGAAATAAGCAAATCACCTTTTGACAGGGTAGCTCCAATCATTTTTTTGGTTTTCACGACTGGCTTTAGATTTCCTCGGACATACCCGTTGGCGGAAAGAGCCGCTAAGGACAATACCCAGTGGCCGATTTCATCGGATGATGGTGGCGCTGAGCACCCGCTTTCCGGACTGCCAGAAAGAACATCTGGTAGCGACAATTCAGGACAATTCAGAGTTTCGAGAGTGCGTTCAAGACGAATTTGAGAAACAATATCAATGTAGCTAAGGGCTTCTTGATAAGCAGATACCGCCTCATCCGCCGCCCACAGGATTTCGGCAATGCGCTTCTGTTCATCAAGGGGTGGCAGAGAAAATTCAAAATCCTTCAGCGCCGTCCAACTGGTCCT
>CAYZCF010000020.1:22205-24992 GCA_964476855.1 uncultured Chlorobiaceae bacterium | reverse complement strand
TACACCAAGCCACTCATTTTTACTACCAGACCATTAAATTCTGCGAAGAGCCAAAACAAAAAAGGGCTTCAGCCCAATTTTTCCGCTGTACCGGATTTCTCAATCTGTCTGCGCCCAGGGCATAAAGTGAAGAAGAGGCTCACACAAAAGCAGGGAGGATGCCCCTTCCTGTGTTTTTCCTGGGGACGCCGAGCGTCGGCTTGGCATCTTTGTGACAATCGAATCACTTATTTGTCCCAAACCGTCGGGAAGGCGCTTACGGCTTTTGAGACAATCTCCAGAACAATCCTCACCATCGAAATCGAACAATTCAGATCGATTCCGATGGTGAGAGATATCATTCACATCCACATCAGCGCCAGCCGGTAGGTGATGAACGAGGCGATCCATGCCACCGTGAGCACGTAGGCGGAGTAGAAGAGCACCGGCTTCCATGCGCCGACCTCTTTTTTCATCACGCCCACCGCAGCCACGCAGGGGATGTAGAGCAGCACGAAGACCATCAGGCTCAGCGCCGTGGCTTTGCTGAAGCCCGGCTCGTTTCGAAGAATCTCCGACAGGCTCGTCTCTCCGGCGGCGTGGCCGATGGAGAAAATCGTGCCGAGGGTCGAGACCACCACCTCCTTGGCGGCAAGTCCTGTAACCAGCGCGATGCCGATCTTCCAGTCGAAGCCGAGCGGGCGGATCAGCGGTTCGAGCAGCTTGCCGCTCCGCCCGGCCAGCGAATATTCGAGCTGTCCCGCTTCGATGCGTGCTTCGAGCTTCTGCAAGTGCTCCGCTTTCAGCTCCGGCGCGACCGTCAGCGTTTCGATCCGCGCGGTTTCACGCGCAAGCTCCGCTTCGAGCGCTGCGCTTCGCGGGAAGTTGCTCGCCACCCAGATCAGGATCACCGCGCCGAGAATCAGTGTTCCGGCCTTCTTCAGGTACATCACGGCTTTCATCCGCGCCTGGAACACCACCGAGGTGAAGGTCGGCCAGCGGTAGGGCGGCAGCTCCATGACGAATGGCTCCGAGTCGCTCTTCAGCACGGTGGACTTGAGCAGCCACGCCGTCCACAGCCCCACGGCGATGCCGAGCAGATAGATGCCGAACATCACGTTGGCCGCCATCGCGGGCGGGAAAAAGGCTCCGGCGAGCAGCACGTACACCGGCAGCTTCGCGCCGCAGCTCATGAAGGGAATCGTCATGATGGTGGCCAGCCTGTCCGACCGGCTCTTCAGCGTGCGCGTGGCCATGATGGCCGGAATCGAGCAGCCGAAGCCGGTGATCATCGGAATGAACGACTTGCCGTGCAGACCGAAGCGGTGCATCACCTTGTCGATCACGAAAGCCGCGCGCGCCATGTAGCCCGAGGCTTCGAGGAACGACAGCCCCATGAAGAGCAGCACGATGTTCGGGAGGAACACCACCACGCTGCCCACGCCGGAGATCACGCCGTCAACGAAGATCGAGCGCACCATTCCGGCGGGCAGATGCGGCGCGACCGTCTCCGACAGCAGCCCGAAGGCGTATTCGAGCGCGTCCATGAGCGGCGAACCAAGGGTGAAGGTGAGTTGGAAAATCGCCCAGACCACCAGCAAAAAGACCGGCAGACCGAGCACCCGGTTCAGCACCACCGCGTCGATGTAGTCGCTCACCGAAGCCCGCGCGGCCTTCGGCTTGCGCACGCACTCCTGCATCGCGCCGTGCACGAAGGCGTGCCGATCTTCGGTGATGAGCGCCTCGGGATCGGTGCTGTGCAACCGCGCGCACTCTTTGATCGCCTCCTGCAACGCCAGCTCCACCTTGACCCACACCGGATACTTCTGCACCTGCGTGTAGACCTCGCGGTCGTTTTCGAGAAGCTTGATGGCGAGCCAGCGGTGATTTGCCGCCGCGTCGAGTTCCCGCTCGCGGGAGAGCAGGGCCGAGATTTTGCCTATAGCCTTCTCGACCTCGGCGCTGAAGGTTATCTTGTTTTTGCGTATTTCGATACGCCCTTCGCTGACGCTGATGACGTGGTCAAGCAGTTCGTCGAGGCCCCGGCGGTTCCGCGCGGATATCGGCACGATATGGCTGCCGAAGAGCTGTTCGAGCTGATCCAGATCGATGGCAATGCCCTTCTGTTCGACCTCGTCGATCATGTTGAGCGCCACGAGCAGATCGACCTCCATCTCCATGAGCTGCACGGTGAGCATCAGGTTCCGTTCGAGGTTGGTGCCCTCGACGACGTTCACCACCACATCGGGCTTTTCGTCGATGATGAAGCGGCGCGTGACGATCTCCTCCGGCGAATAGGGCGTCAGGGAATAGGTGCCGGGCAGATCGACGACGGTGATGCGATACTCCTTGTAGTCGAGATATCCTTCGTGCTTCTCGATGGTTACGCCGGGGAAGTTGCCCACCCGCTGGTGAGCGCCGGTCAGCGCGTTGAAGAGCGAGGACTTGCCCGCGTTCGGATTTCCGGCAAGGGCGACCGTAATGGTTCTGTGCGTGCTCATACGCGTTTTCCGAAACGATGGCGTTTGCGCAGCCCCGGCCATCCGTTCTGCCTGGCCTCCGCGGTTTCGAGCTTGTTGACGGCAATGCCCTCCGCCTCGTTCCGCCTCAGCGTCAGAAGCAGCCCTTTGCAGTTGATCTCTATGGGATCGCCAAGCGGGGCGAATCTCAGAACCTCCAGCTCCGTGCCCCTCACGAGGCCCAGGTCCATGAGGCGTCTTCGTACAGCCGGTTCAGCGGCAACTGCCGTCACCTCTGCGCGATCCCCGGATTTCAGTTCCGATAACTTCATATATATGTTGACCTTGT
>CAYZCF010000020.1:0-22195 GCA_964476855.1 uncultured Chlorobiaceae bacterium | reverse complement strand
GCGCACGAACGAAAAGTTTTCTGTTCCAGCTCAGAGAGGCGTTTTCCGGGAAAAAAAGCTCGTGCGATTACCCCTCGCCGTGCGCCACTTCGCGGCCCGCGAATGGAGGCCACCCCATCGTCTTGCCGCCGATCAGATGCGCATGGATGTGCCCCACGCTCTGCAAGGCGTCATCACCATTGTTGAAAACCACCCGGTAGCCCGATTCAAGCACGCCGGTCTTTTCAGCCACGACACGCGCGGCAAGAAGAATTTCTGCGGCAATCCCGGCATCGTCCTCCGTCAGATCGCTCAGCGAGCGGATGTGCTCGAGCGGAATGATGAGCGCGTGGACGGGCGCGACCGGATTGAGGTCGTGGAACGCGGCCACGTGGTCGTTTTTGTAGATCAGTCTGGCCGGAATGTGCCCGGCGGCAATCTTGCAGAAGATGCACTCTGGTTCGTAACGTGTCATGGCATTGACCATTTATGGATGCTGAACTACTGTTTCTGGATGATCGACAGGCTCATACTGCCGCCCGAACCGATAAGCACCACCGTGAACGGCCCCTTGATGCCGGTCACGCTGCCCCGATCTCCCTCCTTTTCCGCGACGATCATCGAGGTGGTCTCGAAACCCTTCGCCTTGAGCGCCACTTCGTAATCGCGGAGAGCGTGTTCCGGCAAACGGTCGATAGCCATGTCCCAACTGCTCCCTTCGGGCGTTTCGGCTCTGATGATCTTGCGGATCGTGCCGAAAGAGTACCTCGGCACATCGGCAGGCGCGTCGTCCGGCCACGGCTTGGCCGCGTCGATAATCTCGAACGAGCCTCTACCCGATTCGATCGTGACGCTATTCTCCGAGGTATCGGCAGCCACCGGAGCGGGATTGGGCGCGGGTGGCTCCGGCGTCTTTTGATTGCAGGCTCCGAGAATGCCTGCAAGGACGATAAGCTTCAGTCTCCCGATGCTTTTGCTGGACAGGTGTCGGCTCATGATCGTTCGTGGCAAGTGGATGGTAACCGCTTCGTTTTTCAAATGTAATAAAAAAATGGAGGCTGACGGTGACAACTCGATAAGAGGGGTGGCATAAAGTTCCTGCGATCACTACATTGCGTGTGATAACCCCGTTAACATGCGGTTCCGCCGAAAGAATCCGGCAACCGGAAACCTGCGGAGCGCGCATTCAATCAGTGGAGCACAACGATGATCAAACGACGCATCTTCGATATGACCGGCGCGATGAAGCCGCTTCTCTTTGCCGCCCTGCTCATGGCCGGCTGCAACGGCAACGCGCCGGAAACCGTCACCGACATTGACGGCAACATTTACGAAACGGTCAAAATCGGCCAGCATGTCTGGATGGCTGAAAACCTGAGAGTGAGCCGTTACCGGAACGGAGACCCCGTGCCGGAGGTGAAGGCGGGGAATTCGTGGGCCGCGCAAACCTCCGGCGCGCGCAGCTCGTATGAAAATGATGCGGAAAACGGCAAAACCTATGGAATGCTCTACAACTGGCACGCCGTCAACGACGCGAGAGGGCTTGCACCCGAAGGGTGGCATGTGGCGACCGACAGGGAGTGGCAGGAGCTGGCCGAAGCTCTCGGCGGCGAACAGGAGGCCGGCGGCGCGCTGAAGGCACCCGGCAAATGGGGCGACCCGGCCAGCGAAAACGGCAATGGCAGCGGCTTCGACGCCCTGCCCTCCGGAGCGCGGCGCGATGCCGACGGCGGATTCCTCATGCGCGGCCAGTTCGCCCGCTTCTGGACCTCCACGCCAGCCAGCAACGGCAAAGCCCGCGCCCGCGCTCTCGGCTTCTACGACAACGCCCTGCGCGGCGGCGAAGTCGGCCCGAAGAACGGCTTCGCCGTAAGGTGCGTGAAGGATTGAGCTACTGATCTCTTTGGTACCGTCCCGATTTACTCTGATAGTCATCCGCCACGGAGGATTGTGAGTGACTCCCAGGTATAATACCCTGGCTGAACGGAGGGCGCCGTGTGGTTGAGGTTGGCTCGGTTTTGAGAAAAGGTATCAGTTGTCCGGTTCGTCCACCGAGCGGCTACTCCACCCTAATGATTCTTGTGCCGAAAGCGAAGTGGGTAGCGTAATAGTTCTGGAGAAAGGTGTTGGTGCTGATGCCTGCCTTCGTCGAGGCGTGGGCAAAGCGTTCGTTGCCGAGGTAGACGCCAACGTGGGTGATCTCCTCTCCGGCGGCGAAGAAGACCAGGTCGCCGGGTTGCAGGCGATCTTTGCGGATGATCGGCCCTACGAGCGCGAGTTCGGTCGAGGTGCGGGGCAGGAGCATCTGGAACGAACGGTTGTAGAGATATTGCACGAAGCCGGAGCAGTCGAAGCCGTCCGTCGTGGTTCCGCCGAAACGGTATTTCACGCCTTTGCTCTCTTCGATAGAGTCGAGCATCGCCCTGAAGGCGCGTTCGGAAACCTGCACCGGCACGTTGCACATTTCCGGCCCTTGCGGGCGGAGGCGCGATATGGAAGTTTTTCTCTTTTTTAAACTATATTTGCTCTCCATACGATCGGAGAGCGGACGCACGCTCTGGCAAGCACCAAGCACGAGCATGAGGCACGAGAGCGCGATGAACGCCATCGACCTGACAATGCTTGCCGCTTTTGCTCCTTTCGGGGCGAAAGGGGTGATCTCGTTCATGGGGCCGGCGAGACTGGTTCATGAGTTTTTTCGATCATGGAAGTATAGTAAATCCGAACCGGAAAACGATCCTGAAACGATCACTATCCAATTCTTTCGATTGAGGTTATGGTAGTCATGAAATTTGGCGGCACCTCTGTCGGCACGGCTTCGGCCATGCGGCAGGTAATCGCCATCATCGCTGAAAAGGGGAAATCGGAGACGCCGCTGGTCGTCCTGAGCGCTTGCAGCGGCATCACCAACAAGCTGGTCAAAATCGCCGATACGGCTGGCGCTGGTCGTCTCGAAGAGGCGCTGCAAATGGCTGGCGAGATCAGGCAGTTTCACCTCGATCTCGTCGGGGAGCTGATCGGCAGCGACGATCTCAGTGCTGAACTTGCCGGAAAGATCGACGCCTTTGTCACCCGACTCGAACGGCTGACCGAGGGCATCGAGATCGTCGGCGAACTGAGCGAGCGGTCGAAGGATCGCATCTGCTCCTTCGGCGAGTTGCTCTCGACCACGGTTTTCGCCGCCGCGCTGAACGAAGCGGGCGTGCGCTGCGAGTGGCTCGACATCCGGCAGGTGATGATCACCGACGAGCGCTTCGGTTTCGCCCGCCCGATCGAGGCGATCTGCCAGGCAAAGACGGAGGAGATCATCCGCCCGAAGCTCGATTCCGGCGTGGTCGTCGTGACGCAGGGCTATATCGGTTCGACCGAAGCGGGCAAGACCACGACCCTCGGCCGTGGCGGCTCCGACCTTTCGGCGGCGCTTTTTGGCGCGTGGCTGCACACCGACTCCATCGAAATCTGGACCGACGTGGATGGCGTGATGACCTGCGATCCCCGGATGGTTCCGGAGGCACGCAGCATCCGCGTGATGACCTTCTCCGAAGCTGCCGAGCTGGCCTATCTCGGCGCCAAGGTGCTGCACCCCGACACCATCGCTCCGGCGGTGAAAAAGAACATTCCGGTCTATGTGCTAAATACGTGGCATCCAGAATCCAAAGGGACGCTGATAACCGACGATCCTGAGCGGCTCGCGGGCAAGAGCCACGGAGGGCTGGTCAAATCAATCGCCGTCAGGAAAGGGCAGGCGATACTTAACATCCGCTCCAACCGGATGTTTGGACGCCATGGCTTCATGAACGAGCTGTTCGAGGTGTTCAACCGTTTCGCCGTATCGGTCGAGATGATCTCATCCAGCGAGGTTTCGGTCTCCCTGACGGTTGACGACGCCGTGCTCGACGAGCCGTTCATCCAGGCATTGAAAGTGCTTGGCGAGGTCGAGATCGAGCACAAGGTGGCCACGGTGAGCGTGGTTGGCGACAATCTCCGCCTGTCGAAAGGCGTGGCTGGCAGGATTTTCAACTCGCTGCGCAACGTCAACCTGAGGATGATTTCGCAGGGCGCATCGGAGATCAACGTCGGTGTCGTCGTCGAGGAGAACGATGTGCCAGCGGCGGTCTCGGCGCTGCACTGCGAGTTCTTCGCGGAATCGCAGTGCGCCGGAATTTTCGAGAAACCGGCGGGAAGCTGAACAATAAGCACACGCAGAAAAAAGCACAAAACAACGGATTGTCATTCTAAACGAAACGAAGTGGAGTGAAGAATCCAGCTTCTTGTACAACAACAGAAACTGGATTCTTCGCCCGACTGCGTCGGACTCAGAATGACAAGAGTCGCTAATCGGAATTGATACAAGAAAGACGAGAGTATTATGGATTACAAGAAAGCCGGAGTCGATATTTCAGCAGGTGAAGAGTTTGTTCGCCTCATCAAGCCGCACGTGCGCCAGACCTTCACGCCGCAGGTGATGACCGATATCGGCGCGTTCGGCGGATTCTTCCAGCCCGATTTCGCCAGGTACGAGAAGCCTGTGCTGGTGAGCAGCATCGACGGCGTGGGCACCAAGCTCAAGATCGCCATCGAACTCGGCAAGTACGACACGGTCGGCTCCTGCCTGGTCAACCACTGCGTGAACGACATTCTGGTCTGCGGCGCGCGACCGCTCTTTTTCCTCGACTACTACGCCTGTGGCAAGCTGAAGCCGGAGATCGCCGCGTCGGTCGTCACCGGCATGGTGAAGGCGTGCCGCGAGAACGGCGCGGCGCTCATTGGCGGCGAGACCGCCGAGATGCCGGGCGTCTACGACGTGGAGGATTTCGATCTTGCGGGCACGATTGTCGGCATGGTCGATCAGCAGCACATCATCAACGGTTCGAAGATCGAAGCGGGCGACGTGATGATTGGTCTCCCTTCGACCGGTCTGCACACCAACGGCTACTCGCTGGCCCGCAAGGTGTTCGAAGGTCGCATGAACGAGCGTTTCGCCGGGCTGGACGGCACGGTCGGCGAGGAGCTGCTCAAGGTTCACCGCTCCTATCTGCCGGTCATCGAGCCGCTGCTCGGCACGTGCGACCTGCGCGGCATGTCGCACATCACCGGCGGCGGCCTCATGGGCAACACCATGCGCATCGTGCCCGAAGGTCTCTCACTGTCGGTGGACTGGGCTTCATGGCCGGAGCTTCCGATTTTCGACCTTATCCGCAAGGAGGGTCAGGTGCCCGAAGAGGATATGCGCCGCACCTTCAACCTCGGCCTCGGGCTCGTGATGATTGTCGCGAAGGAGCGCGTCGACGACATCATGGCCTACTTGAAGTCGAGAGTGGAAAATGCCTACATTGTGGGCGAGGTCGTCAAGGCCTGATTCAGATCGAGTGTTCGTTCATCATTCAATCCTGACTGGTATGCTGACATTTCTTGCCATCATCGCCGTTGCTTACCTCATCGGCTCCATTCCGACCAGCATCATTGCCGGAAAGTTGCTCAAGGGCATCGATGTCCGCGACTTCGGCAGCGGCAACGCGGGCGGCACCAACGCTTTCCGGGTGCTGGGCTGGAAGGCGGGCCTCGCTGTCACGCTGATCGACATCGCCAAGGGTACCGTGGCCGCCGTGCCGGTGGTCGGCTTTTTCAAGGCGCACCCGCTCGGCGCGTTTCCCGACATGAACGAGATCGCCCTGAGCCTCATCGCGGGCATGGCCGCCGTCATCGGCCACGTCTTCACGGTCTTCGCGGGCTTTAAGGGGGGCAAAGGGGTCAGCACCGCCGCCGGAATGCTGATCGGCATCGCGCCGGTCAGTATGCTCATGGTGATCGGCATCTTTTTGCTCACCGTCACGATTTCTCGCTATGTATCGGTAGGATCGATACTTGCCGCCATCGCATTCCCGCTGATCATCGCCATCCGCAAGTACATTTTCGATCTTGGCCAGGGTCTCGACTACCGCTTTTTCGACCACTGGTTCGTGCATGACAGCCTCGACTACCACCTGCTCATATTCGGCGGCATCGTCGCCGTGGCGATCATCTACACCCATCGCGCGAATATCAGGCGCCTCTTTTCAGGAACCGAAAACCGCCTGAGCTTCGGGCGGAAGAGCTGAAAGGCTGGTGCAAGCGATGAAGATCACCGTTCTCGGCGCGGGGAGCTGGGGCACCACGCTCGCCATTCTGCTCGCCAGCAAGCGGCACGAGGTGCGGTTGTGGGCGCACCGCCCGGAGTTCGCCCGGGCGCTTGAGGCTGACCGCGAGAACAAGCGCTACCTCAAGGGCATCCTGTTTCCCGCCAGCCTGCATGTCGTCGAGAACCTTCACGATGCGGTCAATGCGTCGGAGATGATCGTCACCGCCGTACCATCGCACGCGCTGAGGGCGACGGCGGCGGCCTTTGCCGGACTGAATCTCGACGGGAAAGTGATCGTCAACGTGGCCAAGGGGATCGAGCGGAACACCGGCAAGCGCATGTCCGAGGTGCTGCTCGAAGCGCTGCCCGCCGTCACGCCGGAGCAGATCGCCGCGCTCTACGGCCCGAGCCATGCCGAGGAGGTGGCCCGCCAGCAGCCGACCACCGTCGTCGCCTGCTCCGTGTCGGAAACGACCGCCCTCCTGGTTCAGGAGGCGTTCCACACGAGTGCGTTCCGCGTCTACGTCAACACCGATCTCGTCGGCGTGGAGATCGCCGGATCGGTCAAGAACGTCATCGCCATAGCTGCCGGTATATCCGACGGGCTCGGCTTCGGCGACAACGCCAAAGCGGCCATCATCACGCGCGGTCTGGCTGAAATCTCTCGCCTCAGCGCCAGGCGCGGCGCGGATCCGCTCACCATGTCGGGCCTCTCCGGCATCGGCGACCTGGTCGTCACCTGCCTGAGCCGCCACAGCCGCAACCGCTACGTCGGCGAGCAGATCGGCAAAGGGCGCAAGCTCGACGACATTCTTGGCGAAATGAGCATGGTGGCCGAAGGGGTGCTCTCCTCGAAAGCCGTCCTCGAACTCGCCAACCGTCTCGGCGTCGATATGCCGATCACCCGCGCCGTCTACGAAATGCTCTACGAAAACAAACCCGCCCCGCAAGCGATCCTCGACCTGATGGAACGAGAGCCGAAGCCGGAAAACTACTGAGCGCTTCGCGTGCAGGTTTCATTGCATTGTCCACTTCGTCTTTTTGCCATGAGACCTATAGGACTTATAGGACTTATACGACCTATAGGTCGTATTCTGCGGGCACTTACTTTCGATGAATCTGGCAAACCCTCACTCCCGCTCTGGATACTTGTACCACGCCAGCGTGCCGCTGCCTTCGGTGGTATCGCGCCAGTGCTCGCAATGCAGCTCGATTTTGGCGATGCCGCAGGTGTCCATCGCCTCGGCGGGTTTGCCGGTGAGCCACTGGACGAATTGGCTGATCGCCGGGTTGTGGCCGAAGAGCATGAAAGACTTCTCCTCGTCGGCAAGCGAACGCACAACTGAAGCAAGCTTGTCGATGCCTCCCTCGTAGATTTCGATCTTCTGCACAATCTCCCGCCGCTCGATGCCCAGTTCGTCCGCGAAAATCTCCGCCGTTTCGAGCGCCCGGCTCGCCGGACTCGAAACGAGCCGCTCCGGCGTGACCCCTTTCTTGCGCAACCGTTCGCTCATCTCTTCGGCCTGCCGGTGGCCTCGTTTGGTGAGCGTACGGTCGAAATCGGCCATGGCCGGATCGTGCCAGCCAGCTTTGGCGTGGCGGACGAGGTAGAGGTTTTTCATGGGCGTGGTTGGTTGATTCGTCGTTTCAGAGCCATGATGCGCCGGTAAGACTGGTCGATCCGCTCCGGCGAAATGGCTCCTTTTTCGACAAGATGCCTGATGATGGTTGTCGCCTTGCTGGCGATGTCGGGGTCGTAGCTGACGTTGTTTCCGAAGATCAGCACATCGACGCCCGCGTCAATCGCCAGCCGGATCGCCTCTTCGAGGCCGTAACGGTCGGCGATGGCCTTCATCTGCATGTCGTCGCTGATGACCACGCCGCGAAAACCGAGCTTCTGGCGAAGCATGCCGTCAATTGTCGCCCTGGAGAGCGTCGCCGGATAGAGGCTGTCGAGGCGGGCATTGAAGACGTGCGCCGTCATGACCGGATCGCTATACCCTTCGCGGATCAGCGCCCGGTAGGGATCGAGCTCCTCTTTCGACCAGGTGGCGGTCACGTCGGTGAAATCCTTGTGCGTATCGGTCGTCGAGCTGCCGTGGCCGGGGAAGTGCTTCAGCGCCGCGATGACGCCGTGCCGGTGGAACGCATCGACGAAAATTCGCGCCTGCCGGGCTACCACCGCTGGATCTGCGGAGAAGCTCCGGTCGAGCTTGCCGATGACCGGATTGTTCGGGTTGACGTTCAGATCGACGACCGGCGCGAGATTCATGTTGACGCCGAGGCTCGCGAGGAGCGCGGCGGTCGATCCGGCGGCCTCTCGGGTGGTGTCGGCGTTGTCGAGCTTGCCGAGGCTGGCGGCGGAGACCGTCGGCGGAAAGCCGCGCGACGGCTTGAGGCGGCAGACGCGCCCACCCTCCTGATCGATGGCGATGAAAAGCGGAATCGACGAGCGCTGTTGCAGCTCTGAGGTGAGCCGCCGGAGCTGTTCTGGTGACTCGATGTTGCGCACGGGTGATTTTGATTGCACGTCGTAATCGAAGAGCACCACGCCGCCAATGCGCCGCTCGCGAATGTCAGCCTCGATAGCGGAGCCGTCCCTGGCGTCCATGCCCCGGAAGCCGATCATGAGCATCTGGCCGATCTTGATCGACAGGCTGTCGGGCTGGCGAGATGTGTCGGCAAGCGCCGGAGAAATGAGAAGGGAGAGTAGCAGAGCGACAAAGAGGCTCTTGTTCATATAGCGCAGGGTGGTTATAGCTGCATCCATTATAGCTCCGGCCAGTAATTCTCTTAAAACCATTGCCCCGGACTTCAGTCCGGGGTCGAGAGTTACAATAATACAAATCGGGGCTTTAACCCAATTTCATCCTGTTACGCCTTTTGTAATTGTTTACGCCGGACGGAACTGCAAGAAGCTCCGTCCAGCTTGCGCTTAAGGGCTACTATTTGTGCATGGCAATGCGCTCGCCCTCAAGCCCGATCTCGACGGTGTCGTCCTCGCCAATCTGACCGGAGAGGATCATCTCCGAGAGGTGGTTGGTGATCTGCCGTTGCATGACGCGCTTGAGCGGGCGCGCGCCGAAGGCCGGGTCGAAGCCCGTGCGGGCGAGCCACATGAGCGCGTCGTCCGAGATTTCGAGCGTGATGCGCTGACGTCTCGCGGTTTCCCTGATCCGGTTGAACTGGATGGTGACGATCTCGCGCAGGTGCTCCCTGGTTAGCGGCGTGAAGAGAATCACCTCGTCGATGCGGTTCAGGAACTCCGGCCTCACCTGCTGCTTGAGAAGCTGGAAGAGTCGCTCCTGCAAACCGGCCATCGCCACGTCGGCATCGCGCCCTTCGAGATGCTCCATCTCGCTCTGGATGAGCTGCGCGCCGATATTCGAGGTCATGATGATGATGGTGTTCTTGAAGTTCACCGTGCGCCCCTTGCTGTCGGTCAGACGGCCATCGTCGAGAATCTGGAGCAGGATGTTGAATACGTCCGGGTGCGCCTTCTCGATCTCGTCGAGCAGCACCACCGAGAAGGGCTTGCGCCGCACAGCCTCGGTGAGCTGACCGCCCTCTTCGTAGCCGACGTAGCCGGGAGGCGCGCCAACCAGGCGGCTGACGGTGTGCGACTCCATGTACTCGCTCATGTCGATGCGAATCAGCGCTTCGTCGTCGTTGAAGAGGTACTCGGCGAGCGTGCGGGCCAGCTCGGTCTTGCCGACGCCGGTCGGGCCGAGAAAGATGAAGGAGCCGATCGGGCGCTTCTCGTCGCCCATCCCGGCGCGGGAGCGCTTGACGGCATCGCTGACCGCCCGCACCGCCTCGTCCTGGCCGACCACCCGGCGGTGCAGCTCCGCCTCGATGCCGAGCAGCTTCTGGCGCTCCGACTGAAGCATCTTGCTGACCGGAATGCCCGTCCAGCGCGAAACGATGTCGGCAATGTCGCCCGCGTCGATCTCCTCCTTCATGATGAGGTCGCCGGAGGCCTGGCGCGCTTCGATCTTGCGGTTGTTCTCCTCCAGCTCCTTTTCGATCTGGGTGATCTTGCCATAACGTATTTCTGCGACCTTGCCGTAGTCGCCGCTGCGTTCAAAGTTTTCAGCCTGTACGCGCAGCTCTTCAAGCTCCGACTTGAGGCGGCGCGATGTGTGAATCAGTTCTTTCTCGGCATCCCATTGCGCCTTGACGGTCGCCTGCTCCTCCCTGAGGCTGGCGATCTGCTTTTCGATGTCGAGCAGCCTTTGCCTGGTATCCGCGGTATTCATAGACAGCTAATCTTGATGGAGAGTGAAAAGAGAAATTATTGATTAAATTTAGAGCCTGATTTATCAAGTCAAAACAAAACGGCCTAACTTATTTCAGCCGTTAACTCTTTTTATCAAACAGGACAAAGGATGCAAAAGTTCTCGATTGGCCCGCTGTCGCTGCCCGGCGAAAAGGGACTGTTCCTCATCGCGGGGCCTTGCCTCGTCGAAAGCCGCCAGATGGCGATGGAGGTTGCTGCCGAGCTCGACCGCATCCGAAAGGTGGAGGAGGTGCCGGTCATCTTCAAAGGCTCCTACCGCAAGGCGAACCGCTCGTCGGCCTCGTCGTACACCGGCATAGGCGACCGCGAGGCGCTCGAAATCCTCGCCGAGATCAGGGAAGGGTTCGGGATGCCCGTGCTGACCGATGTTCACGAAGCTTCCGAGGTGGAACTCGCCGCGTCGTACGTCGATGTGCTCCAGATTCCCGCCTTCCTCTGCCGCCAGACCGACCTGATCGTGGCCGCCGCCTCGACGGGCCTCGCCGTCAACATCAAGAAGGGGCAGTTCCTCGCGCCGCAGGACATGGCGTATGCCGCCGAGAAGGCCGCCTCGACGGGCAACAAAAAGATCATGCTCACCGAGCGGGGCACCACCTTCGGCTACCACAACCTCGTGGTCGATTACCGGGGCCTGCCGATCATGGCTGATTCGGGCTGGCCGGTCGTGTTCGACGTCACGCACAGCGTCCAGCTTCCGGGCGCGGGGGCGGGCGTGTCGGGCGGCGACCGTCGCTTCCTCATGCCGCTGGCCCGCGCCGCTGTCGCCACGGGCGTGGACGGCCTCTTTTTCGAGGTGCATCCTGACCCGGCGACGGCCATGTCGGACGCCTCCACGCAAGCGCCGCTCGGCGAGTTCGCCGCGATGGTGCGGGAACTCATGCAGCTCCAGCGCTGCATGCAGTCGATCCGGGAAGAATTTCATTCACGTTAACCAGATACACTCTTGAGCTCTTTCCAGTTTTTCGGAATGCAGCCCTACCAGGCTGACCCCTCTTCGCAGATCAACGCCGCCCTCGACGGCATCAAGGCGCTGGTCATCTCTCTCGACGGCGTTCTCACCGACGGCACGATCACTCTCGATGGCGATGGACGCGAAATGCCCGCCCTGTTCGCCCGCGACCTGGCAGGAATCCGTGAAGCGCTGCGCCTCGGCATGAAGGTGGCGGTCATCGCCGGGCGTCAGGCCGGAGCCTACCGCCAGATGCTCGAAGCCGCCGGAGCGGTCGATCTTTTCCTCGACGGCGAGAAGCGGCCCGAAGCGTACGAAGCTTTCAAAAGCCGCCACGGCTTGCAGGACGAGGAGTGCGCCTGCATCGCCGACGACATCGACGATCTCGAATTGCTGAAAAAGGCAGGATTGCCGGTAACGCCGATCAACGGCGCGGAGTACCTGCGCAATCGCGTCGCCTACATCTCGGTGTTCGAGGGCGGGCGAGGCTGCGTGCGCGAAATTGTCGAAATGATCCTCGAGCACCAGGGCCGCTGGGAGTACAGCGAAAAGCTGGCTCAGGGGTAAGAAGTGGACTTGGTGGACTATGTGGACGCCGTGGACGTTTTTCTTTTGTCCACCAAGTCCACAACGTCCACATAGTCCACGGCCAGCCTGTTAGCCCCCCTCACCCCTCCCTTTTCGAGCAAACGCAGCAGTCGGCGTTGAGAAACATCGCCATTTTCGCCAGCGACCTCGTGCCGACCACGTTGGTGCCGTGGCCGGGCTCGATGTGCACGTCGCCGAGGTAGTCGCTGCCGTCGCCCTCTTCGAGCGCCCGCTCCAGTGCGTCGAGCTTGCCGAAGAGGCTGTAGGCCGCCGATTGCGGCGTCGAGCAGGAGACCGGCGGATTGTCGAAGCCGTGCACCACATAGCCGTCCGGCACCATATCCTCGTCGGGGTAGTAGTGCCAGTGCGTCATGCCGCAGCCGAAGCGTTCGAGCAAGCCGGGGAAGCGGCTGTCGGGCGCGAGCGCGAGCAGGATACTGGCGATCATGGCGTTGCCGACGGCGTGGGCGATGATGGTCAGGGTGTCGAATGACGGCTTCGAAACGAGGTCGTCCGGCAATCCCTTTGGCGTGGCAAGCCAGGCGCGACCGTTGTCGAAGCCGATCTTCACCAGGTCATGGCGCGGGTCGATGGCGGTTTTCCGGCATCCCGACCTTGTCGTGAGGATGCGCACGCCAGGCACCGGAACCAGCAGGCGCTTTCCGGCAATCGTGACCGGCACGAGGTTTTGTTCCTCCACCGGCGATAGCGCTGCCTCGCTGTCGCTCATCTCGATTGCCGGTTCGACCTTCACCGGGAGCTGGCGGGCGAAGAAGCCGTAGCTCATGCCGCTGCGGTCGTCGAGGTAGCGCGAAACGATCTTGCGGCAGAAGCCGTTGCGGTAGGCGAGCGACTCGCGTGAAGTGTGGTTCATGAAGCGCGGGTTGCCCGCCCAGATGCGTCCGCACTCCACGAAATCGTCCGCGATCTTCAGGAACTCCGGCGTCGCGACCTCGAGCGCGCCGGGGCGAAGCTCCAACTCGCCGTCGCGCGGCGGCACCACCTGCGCGGTGAGCTTTGGAATCAGCGATTCGAGCACGTCCTGCGCTTCCGGCAGCGGCGTCTCGAAGGTGGTGATGCCGCCGTTCATGCTGCACACCGTCCACGAGGTGTCGGTCACGTAGATGAGCAGATGCACCATCTCCCAGGCGAGCCGCCCGATCACCGCGTCGAGCGTCTCCTGCGGCGACTGGCCGCCGTGTACCGGCGGCGCTTCGTCGTAGACGCCCACGATCAGGTTGTTGTAGAGCGTCGATACCCGGCTGATCGGCAGATTGTCGTCGGCGAAGCTTCCCGGCGCGATGAGCGCCGTGCCCGCCTCGTAACGCGATTCCCGCCCGTCGCCCGCCGCCGCCTCGACAATTGTTACTTCGCATTCCGATAATGCTTCACGGAGCGCGGCGGTGAAGCGTTGCAGCCTCTGGCTCAGCTCCGGGGCGGGGCAGAAAGCCACGCGCAACGTCGAGGCCATGCTGCGGGGAGTAAGCGGCGTCGAGGCGGGAATGCCGAGGAGCCGGTTCAGCCAGAAGGGGGAGATGTGTCGGGTCATGGAAAAGGGTAACTCGTGCTTAGGACAATAGTTGGGATTGCCGCCGGGGATCGGGGAGGGTCACTCTCCCGTGGGATGTTCGTGACTCCAGAGCAGCTTTTTGCGAAGGATTTCGCAGTAGTTTCGTTTTTCGTTGGCCACCAGATTGATGTGATACGGCGATTTTTTCACCGTCACCACCTCGCCCGGAAGGAGTAATTTTTTCTGGATGCCATCCATTTTCAGCGGAAACTCGCCGGAGTGCGAATCGACCGAAACCTTGACCGTCTTGTCGTCGCTGATGACGATTGGCCTGACCGTCAGCATGTGCGGGCAGATCGGGGTGATGACGAAGACGTTCGATTTCGGGGCGATGATCGGCCCGCCCGCAGACATGGAGTAGGCTGTCGAGCCGGTCGAGGTGGCGATGATGATGCCGTCGGCGCGGTACGAGCCGAGCATTTCGTCGTCGAGCAGGATGGTGAAGGCCGGCAGCCGCCGCGAGGCGGAGCCTTTTTCGATGATCACGTCGTTGAGCGAGGTCAGCATTTCGCCCGATTCGAGCGTCGCTTCGAGCTGCGAGCGGGTATGGATCGCGTAGTTGCCGCTCACCAGATGATCCATGGCTGTCCACATTTCATCCGGATTGAACTCGGTCAGGAATCCGAGATCGCCCACATTGATGCCCACCACCGGTTTGGAGCGGGAGTAGTGCGAGGCGAGCAGGAGCGTGCCGTCGCCGCCGAGGGAGACGAAGGCGTCGCAGTGCTGGCTGAGGTCGGCCTTCTCCTCCCACTTTCCGCTGCCGAGCGACTTGGCCGACTGGGGATCGAAGACGTAGTCTATCGACCGCGCATCGAGCCACGCCGTCAGCTCTCGGGCCAGCTCCAGCGCCTTCTCCCTGGTGATGTTCACGAAAATGGCCAGTTTCATGCGCCGCTCCTCTCCTGAAGGCGTTGATAGAGATCGTTCGCTTCGCGGAATTTCGCTTCGAGCACTTCGAAGTTGCCGCTACGCACCTCTCCGGCGACTTCGGCGAGAAGCGCAGAGAAGGCCTCCAGCTCGTCGGCGATGTTGTCTCGATTCGTTTCCACGATGTCCCGCCAGACCGCCCAGGGGCTTCCGGCCAAGCGCGCCATCGACGCGAATCCCGGGCCGCCCCACGCGACATTCTCGCGGCAGTGCTCCATCAGGGCGGTCGAGACGAGTTGCGGCAGGTGGCTGATGTTGGCGTAGACCCGGTCGTGCTCTTCGGGACTCATGAAGAGCGGCCTGCACCCGGAGTCGCGGAGCAGCCCGGCCAGTTCGGCGGCGCGGGCGGTTTCGGGGTTGGTGCAATCGGCGCAGAGAATCACGAGCCGCCCGTCGAGCAGCTCCGGCGATGCCGCGCGGTAACCCTGTTGTTCGCGCCCGGCGATGGGGTGCATCCCGATGAATTCGATGCCAAGCTCCCGCGCTCTCGTGGCGATTTCAGCCTTGGTGCTCGACACGTCGCTCACCACGGTCTCCTTGCGGATGTGCGGTTTCACCTCGTCGAGCAGGGCGATGTTGGTGACGACCGGCGCGCAAAGCACCACCAGATCGGCGTCGTAGAGCTTCGCCGGATTCGGCTCGAAGCGGTCGAGGCCGCACTCGCCGGTGATCGCCGCGATGTCTCCGGCGTCGAAGCCCGGGTCGTAGCCGATCATTTCGATCTTCCGGCCCGTCGCTTCAGCCGCGCGTTTGAGCGCCTGCATCAGCGACGCGCCGATGAGCCCGAGGCCGACGAACGAAATGGTGTGGATGCCTTGCCGCATACCGAGCGTCAGCCCTGGGGATTGGTTCGGCTGCCCGGCGCGTAGATCGGGATGCCCTCCTTGCAGAGCGGGCACTCCTCCGGCGCGTAGCTGACCACCTCCATCGTGAGTAGCGAGAACTGCCGGTCGGCGAGCCGCACCTTGCCGTTGCTGCGGTCAACCACCGAGGCGACGCCCGCCACCGTGGCTCCGGCGGCCCTGACCAGCTCGATCACCTCGGCGACCGATCCGCCGGTGGTGATCACATCCTCGACCACCAGCACCTGTTCGGCGGGATCGATGGAGAAGCCGCGCCGGATCATCATCACACCCTCCTTGCGCTCGGCGAAGATTGTCTTGACGCCGAGCTGCCGCCCGACCTCCGTGCCGACGACGATGCCGCCGATGGCTGGCGAGATGACCGTCGTGATGCCGCTCTCCCTGAAGAATCCGGCGATCTCTCCGCAGATTGCCGAAAGGTATTCCGGGTATTGCAGCACCTTGGCGCACTGGAAATAGGAGTTGCTGTGGCGGCCTGAAGTGAGCCGGAAGTGGCCATCGAGCAAAGCGCCGCTCGACTTGAACATCGCGAGAGTTTCTGAATTGGTCATGGAGGAAAAACGGTCGTTTATGCAATGAGAAGGACAACCTGTAAAGATACAGAAGCCCCTGTGAATTGCTAAACCCAAAATACCGCCGATGGCCAGAGCGTTGCGTTCAGTGACAGCTGTCGAGGTATCCTTGCAGAATCAGGCAGGCTGCGGCGGTGTCGAGCCGCCCCTTCTCGTTGCGCTTCTTGCGGCTGCTGCCCGAAGCGGCGAGAATTTTCATGGCCGACCGCGAAGTGCGGTGCTCGTCGAAGGTTTCGACCGGAATGCCGGGAAACGCCTCGCGAAGCTCCGCGACGAAGCGGTCGATCACGCCAGTCATGCGGTTCTCGTCGCCCGTGTCGCTCAACGGATAGCCGACCACGAACATCTCGATCCCCTCATCGTCCCGCACCCGCGACAGTACCCTGAAGAGTCCCTCCATATCGAACGTCCCCAGCGGCTGCGCAAACATCCGCAACGGATCACTCACCGCCAAGCCGATCCGCTTGGTGCCGAAATCGATGCCGATGATGCGTTTGTGAGAGGATGGAGGCATTGCACGTAATGGTTGCGGGTTAATCGCTGCAATGCAAAAATAAGCAAAAAGAAGCGATCCGTCTGATCAGGCGATCAACGGAAACTGCTCCGTCACAGATTCTCTTGCAGCTTTTTCAGGCGTTTGGCCGGGTTGGTGAACTTTACCTTTTCGATGTCGAACCGTGCCGGGTCGAAGGGCTGGCCGTTTTGGCCGCTTTCGCTGAGCCAAGCGACAATATCCTCGTACGCTTCGGACTCCGGGTTCGAGAGCGCTTCCAGCAGATCGGCGTAACCGGCGGGGCCGCCGCAATCTTCGGGCGGCGTGGCGCGCGCCATCGATGCAGTGGGGCAGCTTCAACCCCTTTTTCCGCAGCAGGACACCTTCGAGCAGTACCTCGTGCAGGTGATAATCAAACCACCCCATCGCGTCCTGGATGGAGACGTGAATATCCCGGAAGGTGTACTCTTAGGGAACCTGTATGACCCGCCAGACTGGCGCGTCGGTCATCAGAAGCGTTATCTGGAACTGCAGGAAAACTTTCGACTTGGGCTGAATCCGGGCGAATTTCAGATGCCGCATGGATCAGGAGCAGATTTGCTACGCATTGGAAAAAATGTCCAGCCCGGTATTTTCAAAAAGAAAACCCGGGCCGTCAAGGAACTCTTATGGGGTCGTCAGTGTAATTACTGGTGTTCGAAAATGCTGTTACGCCTCTGCGTTTTTGCGGCGCTGCTCCTGCGAGATCATAACGAGAGCGGCCACCACTCCAGGTATCCAACCCCAAAGGGTGAGAATGCCGGTAAGCATGATGGTGCCGGCTTCTTTGTTCATGATGGCTGCGGGCGGCAGAATGAATGCCAGGATCAGGCGGCGAATGTCCATGATGATCTCCAGGTTTGAGGTTGTGCTTGATGACATGAAATTTACGATTTGCCGTGACAACAAACAACGGCAAAGCCGCAGCTCGGCACATTCACCCACTCCTGCTCACGGCGATGGAGCAAAACATCGTCTTGCTTTTTACGGGCGAAATTGTTAACTACAGTTCCTTGCCGAAAACGCCCCAAAGCTGTTTACTGCTCAAGGTTTTGTAAACTAAACGTATACCAACTTGTACAATAAGATTCATCCTGACGTGGTCCTGGATGAGGCTGACGAGGCTCTCGACGAGCCTAACTTTAATAATTTCAATACGTCGCCGGACCCACCGAGTCCTTACGCCGACCTCGAAAAAAAGTATCGTAAGAACAAGTTCAACAAGACCCGCAACAGCGCCCCACCCGGTCTTTACGGTACTCACGGGCTTGTCCCGGTCAACGGAACCAAGCCTGCTGGCAAGAAAATTCAGAAAAAGAAAACCAAGAACGCCGTCGCGCCCAAACCGTTCAGGACGCCGAACGGAAACAAGAGCGCCTGAGCTGCCGGTACAGGCCTGTCAGGAGCCATTCCGATGGATCACCTGCAAGGGTGCCGCTATTTTCCGGTTCTTCGAAACACGAAACTGACGATGGTTCTTTTTGGCAAGCGAAGTTTATCAGACCGTCTCTATGACGTTTGAAATTCAGGCTCATCGCGGAGCCAGAGCCTTTTATCCGGAAAACACCCTTCAGGCGTTCTGCAAGGCTGCCGATCTCGGCTGCCAGGTGATCGAACTCGATCTCAACGTCTCCAGAGACCTTCGGGTGGTCGTCTCCCACGATCCGTGGGTGAACATTCCCGCTTGCGCGGAAGCGTCGAATCGATTTCTCTACTCCATGAGCTTTGAGGAGATCGCGCGGTTCGACTGCGGCGAGCCTTCGCCCAATTTCCCGCTTCAGCAGCGCGTCCGTGCGGGCCGCCCTGAACTGGCCGAGGTGTTCCGCGCGGTGGAGGCGCAGCTTCGCCGTGCCGGTCGACCTGGCGAGATGATCTATAATCTCGAAGTGAAGTCGTGGCCTGAGCGTGACGGTACGGCCCATCCGCCGCCGGAGGAGTATGCCGCGCTCGTGATTCGGGAGATCGTCGCCTCGGGGCTTGAGCGCCGCGTACGGCTCCAGTCGTTCGACGCCCGCATCGTCACCGGGGCAAAACGCCTCGCGCCGACGCTCTCTTGCGGCCTGCTCGTCGAGGATCGGTCGGCATTCGATGCTTTCCCGAAGCTTCCCGGTTTCGTGCCGGAGTATGTCAATCCGCGCCTCGATCTCGTCGATGAGGCGCTGGTCTCATGGCTGCACGCTCTTGGCGCGAAGGTTGTGGTCTGGACGGTCAACCGGCCGGAGGAGATGGTGCGGATGAAACGCCTTGGAGCGGATGGCATTATCACCGATCACCCGGAAATCGCCCTGCAACTGCCGGGACTCGATGGCGTCTGAGGCGAATAGTGTGAAGCTGGCGCATCCGTCATTGCGAGGAGCAGAGCGACGCAGCAATCCATGCGAAGTCAGCAAAGGCTCTAAAAGATGTTTCACCACGTCACGAAAGGTCGCTACTCGCGCTGAGGCATCGATGACACCGGCAGTCGGCTTCTGCAATATCAGAGCTTTAACAGTTCCGCGATAATCCGGGCGGCGTTGCGGTTCATGGTTTCGAGCTTTTCCGGGGAGGCTTCGCCCGGCGCGTAGAGGGCGTGGTCGATAGCCGAGAGCAGTTCCGTTATCTCCGAGATGGTTTGCTCCTTCACCCGCTGGTCTTTCAACTGCTTTGCCAGCTCCTTCGAGGTCAGTCCCGCCGGGTTCCTGACGCCAGCTTTTTTCAGTGCTTCATAAAGCTCGTTCCGGAGCGATCGCGGGGATTTTCTGTCCGCTTTTGCAGGCGTTGCGGGCGCGGATGTCGCTGCCGGTCTCGATGGGTTCGCTGCCTCACTCGTTTTTTGTTGAACTCCGGCTCGCTTGTGGCGCTCGATGTACCGGAGGTGCAGGCCGAAAATGAGCGCCAGAACAGCAACGGCCATGCTCACGATGATTGGCCGGATCACTGCGTCCAGCGGATCGGTATCGGCGGCAGGCGGCATGACGGCGGAGAGCGGCGGTTGCGGTGGCGCTGACGTGGCAGCTTGTCCGGCAACGACGTTGATCACGATGGCGTTCGAGGCGATGGTTTCGTAGCGGCTTGTTTCGGGATCGAAGGCGGTCAGTTTGACCGGCACGAAGCGGAACGCTCCCTCCTTCGCCGCGACGAGGGTCAGTCTGGTGCTGATCGATGAGGCCGCACCTTTTGCCGATGGCGCGGCGGATGGCGTGGTCGATGCTTCGCGCCGGAGGCCCTCCGGCAGCATCACCGTCAGGGGCGGCGGCGTATCGAGGTTGCCTTTGCCGCTGATGGTGATCGACAGCGTCAGCGGCTCTCCGGCTTGAACCGTGCTGTTTTCGGGTGAAACCGTGAGGGCGAAGCGACCCACGGCTCCACTGAAGTCGGCGGGCGCGGGTTTCGGCAGCGCTCGCGCCTGAAGGAGTGCGGGCGGCGCGGTCAGGATGCTCTCGACGTCGTTGCGGCTGTCGAGCGACGCTTCGCCGCTTTGCGGCACCAGGCAGCGCAGGCGGTAATTCGTGACCGCGAGCTTGCCGCTCTGCAACGGCACCAGCCGGAGTTGCTTGATGACCGCTTTTCTGAAGAGTACGCCGTTTTTCGAGACTGGCGTGCTGTCGATATAGTTTTCCGGGGTGATTTCACGCGCCCAGATGCCCGGGTGCTCCGGCTGGCTTTTGTCCTCGATCTGCGGAGCCGTGCCGCTGAAAAAGAGCGTCCAGGTCAGCCGCACCTCCTGGCCGACCCACGGCTTGGCGTTGTCGAGCGAAGACTCGATGAAGAGCTTGCTGCCGGATGGGGTTCCGGTGTTCGCCGCCCGCGCGTTCGAAGCCAAAAGCGCGAGCATGAGCGGCAGCAGCCAGAAGCGGAGGCGCGTGAACATCGTCAGCTATTTCATCAGCTCTTTCGAGCGGGTTGCGGCGGCCTTGACCGTCGCGACGAGCGTTCCCCGCAGATCGCGCTCTTCCATCGCGTGCAGTCCCGCCTCGGTGGTGCCGCCCGGTGTGGTCACTTCTCGCACCAGCTCTTCGGGGCTTTTCCGGCCCGAGAGCACCATCTTCGCCGCGCCGAGCATCGTCTGGGTGGCAAGGAGCAGCGCGGTTTCGCGGTCGAGGCCGCACGCTTCGCCCCCTTCGGCAAGGGAGTCGATGATCCGGAACATGTAGGCCGGGCCGCTGCCCGACACCGCCGTCGCCGCATCCATGCCGCTCTCTTCGATGATCGCGGTCTTGCCGATGGCGCTGAACATCCGTTCCGCTGCCAGAAGATCGTCCGCCGTGGCGTGAGCGCCCTTGCACAAGGCGGTCATCCCCTCGCCGACGAACGCCGGAGTGTTCGGCATCACCCGCACGACCCGCGCGCCTTCGGAGCAGTTCGATTCGATGAAGCCCGTGGAGATTCCCGCCGCCACGCTGACGATGAGATGCCGCGCCCGGAGCGCCGGTTTCAGCTCCGCGAGCACCTCGGCCACCTGATAGGGCTTGACGGCGATCACGACGATCTCCACGTCCCGCGCGAGGCTTTCGACCGACTCCTCGGCGTTGACCCCATATTGCAGGGAGACCGAGTGCAGGGAATCCGGAATTTTATCGTAGCCGCTGATGGATACCTGCGGATCGCGTGAGAGTCCGGAGATCAGCGCCTGGGCGATGCGTCCGGTGCCGATGAAGCCTATGGAGAGCCGTGTCATGGTAATGGAGATATGGTGATGCGTTTTGTTCAGGAACCGGGGTTGCCTCGATCCCGGATTTTGAAAAAAAGGATGATGAAGAGCAGAAGCAGGGTGATGCTGTTGGCTGAAATCATCGGAAGACTGTGCTTCATGATGCCGTAACAAAGCCACAGGAAAACGCCGACAGTCATGGTTATGGCCCAGGTCATGCTGACGTCACGCGCCTGTCGTGTCCGGATCATCTGGATCGCCTGGGGGAGAAATGCAATGGTGGTCAGGATGCCTGCCGCATAACCGAGCAGTTCGTTGTCCATGGTTAATTCCAGTCGTTGTGATGATTCCGCGCTCGACGATCTACAGGCAAAGATAAGAAAATATCGGTTCAACGGCAGGCGGGAAGCGAGGAGGCGTATTGGCGGGCAACAAAAAACGGGAGGCTTGCTCCCGTTTTTTGCGGATATGAAGCACAAAGCTTACTTGCTCAGGCCGACCATGTAAGCCACGGCGTTGCCAACCTGCTGATCGGTCAGCTTCGTGTTGCCGCCCTTTGCAGGCATCATGCCTTTGGCGCCTTTGTAACCCTTGATCGAATTGGCGACCATGACGTCCATACCTTTGGCAATGTGGGATTTCCATGCGGCTTTGTCGCCGGTTTTTGGCGCGCCCATCATGCCTGTCTTGTGGCAAGTTGCGCAGCTTGCATCATAGGTGGCCTTGCCGGCGGCAGCATTGTAGTTGGCAGCGAAAGCGTTGCCGGAAACGAGCAGGGCGGCGCCGACGAGGGCGACGGAAACGAAACGGGACATAGATATTTCTCCGTTGAGAGTTTTAATTGCTGTTCGAAGATTGCGCGATGACAAAACGATACACATTTTATCATTTTGGCCGCAGACCTCCAAATGATTTCAGATGAGGGCCAGAACAACGGATAAGAAGCAAATTCCTGTTCACTCCGTTTACCCTGCCCTTAGCGTCCACCATGAAAACTCACGGGAGACCGGCACTACCGGCCTCCCGCAACAAAAGTCGAGGAGAGATTACTTCACCCCATCGATCATGTATTCGACGGCGCTCTTGAGCTGATCGTCGTTCAGGGACGGATTGCCACCTCTGGCGGTCATGGTGTTGAAGCATTCGATCGTGTTTTTCATCACC
>CAYZCF010000019.1:0-25036 GCA_964476855.1 uncultured Chlorobiaceae bacterium | reverse complement strand
CTCTACATCGGGGCGCTGCTCCTGCTTCAGGGCGTTGTCGGCTTGCCGTTCAGCATCTGGCACACCTTCGTGCTCGAAGAGAAATTCGGCTTCAACCAGACCACGCCGAAGGTGTTCGCCGCCGATCTCGTCAAAACGCTCCTTCTTTCTACTGTCCTCGGTGCGCCCGTGCTGGTGGCGATCCTTTGGTTCTTCCAGAGCGCCGGGCCGCTTGGCTGGCTCTGGGCGTGGGGCGGCGTGATGGCTTTCAGCCTGCTCTTGCAATATGTCGCGCCGACCTGGATCATGCCGATGTTCAACAAGTTCGAGCCGCTCGAAGATGGCGAGCTGCGCAAGTCCATTATGGATTACGCCGCCGAAGTGCGCTTTCCGCTCACCGGAATTTACGTCATGGACGGCTCCAAGCGCTCGGCGAAGGGCAACGCCTTTTTCACCGGATTTGGCAAAAACAAGCGCATCGCGCTCTTCGACACGCTCATCAAGAATCACTCGACTGGCGAGCTGGTTGCCGTGCTCGCGCACGAGATCGGCCACTTCAAGAAGAAGCACATCCTCATGTCGATGGTGCTGAGCATGCTCAATCTCGGCGTGGTGTTTTACCTGCTCTCGCTCTTCATGAACAACCGGATGCTCTTCGACGCCTTCGCCATGCAGGAGACCTCGGTCTACGCGAGCCTGCTCTTTTTCATGCTGCTCTACAATCCGGTGGAGTTCATCATTTCGATCCTGATGCAAATGCTCTCGCGGCGCAACGAATTCGAGGCCGACCACTACGCCGTCACGACGTATCGAAATGGCGCACTTTTGGCCGATGCGCTCAAGAAGCTTTCGCGGCAGAACCTTTCGAATCTGACGCCGCATCCGTTCAACGTCTTCCTCAACTACTCCCATCCGCCGGTGTTGCAGCGCGTCCAGAGGATCGAAGCGGCTGCCCGGCACTGAACCATCATCTCAACACTTTCCAGTCGTAACGCACCGATGACCGAACCGACCTACTTCATGCCGCCCGAGTGGGCGCACCATACCTCGACCTGGCTCTCCTGGCCGCACAAACTCGAATCGTGGCCCGGCAAGTTCGAGCCGGTTCCGGCAGTCTTCGCCGAACTCGCTTATCAGCTCAGCCGCTCGGAGACGGTGAACATCAACGTGCTCGACGACGCGATGGAGGCGCAGGCGCGCGAGCTGCTGAAAGAGCGCGATCCCGAGGGGAAATACGCCGACCGGATCGTCTTCCACCGGATTCCGACCAACGACGCCTGGTGCCGCGACCACGGCCCGAACTACGTCATCCGCACACAGGACGGGCGTCGTGATAAAGTCATCATGAACTGGGAGTACAACGCCTGGGGCGGCAAGTACGAGCCGTACGACGACGACAACGCCGTCCCGGAACGCGTGGCGAAGGCGCAAGGGCTGCCGATGGTTTCGACCGGCATGGTGCTCGAAGGCGGCGCTATCGACGTCAACGGCGCAGGCCTGCTGCTTACCACCGAAGCGTGTCTTCTCAATCCCAACCGCAACCCCTCGCTGAGCAAAGCCGAAATCGAAGCGCAGCTCTCGCGCTATCTCGGTATCCGGAAAGTGCTCTGGCTTGGTGATGGCATCGCGGGCGACGACACCGACGGCCACGTCGATGACATGGCCCGTTTCGTCAACGAAAGCACCGTGGTGATCACCGTCGAGGATGATCCCGAAGACGAAAACTACCAGATCCTTCAGGAGAACTACGAACTCCTCAAAACCATGACCGGCCTCGATGGCCAGCCGCTGAACGTCGTCAAGCTCCCCATGCCCGAGCCGGTTTTCTACGACGGCGAACGCCTTCCCGCCAGCTACGCCAACTTCTACATCGCCAACACCGCCGTCCTCGTACCGACTTATCGCTGCTCACGAGACCAGCAGGCGATTGACATATTGCAGCAATGCTTCCCCGGCAGGGAGGTGATCGGCATCGATTGCAGCGACCTCATCTGGGGCCTCGGCGCCATCCACTGCGTGACGCACGAAGAGCCAGCCCTGTGAGCTGAACGCATCGGAATCGCTATCGGGATCGGATAACGGCTCGGTAGCGAGCACGACTCGCAGAGGAACAGACTTCGAAACACTACCTACTAATCCTACCTTATCCGTATGGGTATTTATCGATGAAGCACTACATTATTATCAATGTTTGCTGAAGATGTCTGGTAATTTAAGTGGAAACGGATATATATATGATCGCTAACATTGCATTAGACTCTGTAAAGGTTTCTAATAAATCGAGTCTTGTTCAAAATCACCACGTCCACAAATCGATTTCGATGAAGCGGAGTGATCTTGATGTGGTCTCTTTATTCTCAGGATGTGGTGGGATGGATTTGGGTTTTCAAGGAGGTTTTACGTTTCTTGGTCGCCATTATTCGCGCCATCCGTTCAAAATAAATTGGGCATGCGAGATAAACGAATCTGCGTGCAGGACTTATCGACAGAATGTCAGCGATCACATTAAACAAGGCGATATTTGGGGATTGATAGAAGAACTTCCAGCCCAAGCAGATGTCGTTATTGGAGGGTTTCCATGTCAAGATATTTCCGTGAACGGAAAAGGCGCAGGCATTTCTGGGAAGCGCAGCGGATTATATCGCGCTATGGTAGAAGCTGTTGAGCGAATCAAACCAAAAATCTTCATCGCTGAAAACGTTAAAGGTCTTTTGATGCGTCATCATGCCGATGCGCTTCGGAAAGTATTGGAAGATTTCCGCTCAATCGGCTATGAAGTCACATACAAACTTTATCATGCCGCTGATTTTGGAGTTCCGCAGACTCGCGAGCGAATCTTTATTGTTGGAACCTACCCAGGCGTTAAAGCTTTTGAGCATCCTAAGCCTGTTTTGGACTCAAATAAATACGTTACGGCAATGGATGCCATACATGATTTGATTGATCTTCCTGAAAATGAATCATTCAATCATATCTGGAGTCGGGCAAACCGTAGCCCAGATCAAGGAGATAGAAGACTTATAGCTAATCGTGCTGGTTATACCATCAGAGCTGAATGCCATGGGAATATTCAGTGGCATTATGAATTGCCTCGACGCATATCCATGCGTGAAGCAGCTCGTATTCAGTCATTCCCTGATAATTTCATATTCGATGCGAAGCTTCGGGAAACTGAACGCCAAATTGGTAATGCCGTTCCTCCTGTACTGGCTTGGCATATAGCTAAAGCCGTTGTTGCTTCACTTAAGCCATGAACCAAAAAGAATGACAAAGAATGAATTTGAAAAGTTATTGGACTCAATTGTGGAGCACCTAACCCAAGAGGCCAGAAATATACCTTTTAAATCCGCAAAGGAATTTGAAAGTCGCGTCAGAGAAATAGTCAGCGCCCGCATTGATGAAAATGGAATAGAAATAGATTTCGATCCTCATCCGCAAGCTTTTCCTGATATAGCAGTTGGACAATTCGGAATCGAAGTTAAGTTTACCACCAATGATACATGGCGAAGCGTTGCAAATAGCGTTCTTGAAACCAATCGAATCGAGGGTGTAAAAATTGTCTACATTGTGTTCGGTAAGATGGGCGGTACTCCGACGGTAAAATGGGGGGAATATGAAAAGTCCGTTATGCATGTTCGCACTTCCCATGTTCCAAGATTTGAAGTTGAGATTGGTGCCGAAAAATCACTTTTTTCGCAGATGGGCATATCATACGATGATTTTCGGGTTGCTGAGATGCATGAAAAAATGGAATATATTCGTAACTATGCGCGTGGTAGATTAAAATCAGGTGAGCGTTTGTGGTGGTTGGAGGATCGACCTGGCGAGGAGCACACGCTTCCTATTCAAGCTCGTTTATACACAAAGCTACCGATTGAGGAAAAGAAAAAATTACGCGCTGAAGCTATTCTATTGTGTCCCGAGATCGTATCTTCTGGGCGTTCTCGAAACAAATATGACGATGTTGTACTTTATCTATTAACTTTTCACGGTGTTTTGGCGCACCAGACTCGCGATATGTTTTCTGCTGGAAGCGTTGCAAATCCGACCAACGACGATAAAGGCGGAATCTATATTCAAAGAGCTATTGAGTTATTAGAGGATGAAATACGAGAAGCGGCAATGCGCATGGATGATGCTCTTTTCGTTGAATATTGGGGTGTCTCTGTTTCTCCAGACATGCGCATTAAGGAGTGGCTTTGTCGCGCTGATCAATATGCAAAAGATTGGACGCCTTCGAACGTATTGTTCCGCGGCAAAAGTTGATGACTGACACGTTATCACCATCTGAGCGTAGCGAAAGAATGGGGCTAATCAGATCAAAAGATACTCAGCCTGAGCTTGTCTTACGCAAACTTTTACGCAATATAGGATTTTCGGGTTACCGTCTCCATCGGACTGATTTACCGGGAAAGCCTGATATTGCATTTATAGGAAGAAAAAAGGCAATATATGTTCATGGTTGCTTTTGGCATCAGCATAAATGTGGAAAGTATAAAATGCCAAAAAGTAGAAATGATTATTGGTTGCCAAAGCTGAGGAGAAATATTGAAAGAGATAAAGATAATATAGAAAAACTTCAAGCCTTGGGTTGGTCAGTATTAACTGTTTGGGAATGCGAATTGAAGGATGTTGATGAAGTTTCCAATAAGGTCTTGAGATTTTTATCCTAAAATGTGTACGACAAAACGATAAGCTCTGCCTTAAAATAGCAGGGCTTTTTCCGATTACTGTTCTTACAAAAAAAGCGACCCTCCACGAGTCGCTTTTTTGCTGTTGACACGTCCGCCAATCTTCAATCCTCATCTAACGGCACCGGCATGGCACAGTTTTTTTTGCGATTCTGGCTGACTCTCGCCAGAAATTGAGATGGATCTGAACTTTTTATCGCTCAATCCGGGTTCTGCTTGCTTGAAATTCGGAATAAATGCTTGTCTTTATAAATAATTAAGGGTGATTGGCTGTCGTCCCTCTGTCGCGTTGCGCAGCGATGAGGCAAGCAGTATCGGATTCCGCAACGCGCCGTAGTCTTTATCCATAGTAAATTTCAAGGAGAAAATCCATGTCAGAAGAGGCCAAAGAGCTGCAAAAAGAGCTTGCCAGGCGTAAACGGATGGCGATCGACATAGCATCGCAGATCCATGATATCGTCGAAGATTCGCTCTGGGTGGACTACGAGAAGATGCCCGCTCTTGCCGAAAAGCTGGTGGCCGCCGTGCAGGAGGCTAACCAATTCAAGGCAGACAACGCTCTCCAATGAAAATCTCTGCGCTGAGAGGTGCACGTCATTGCCAACAAACAAGCAATCCTCCGCATGGGAAACTCTGTGAGTGAGGTGAGACGTGTGGCTCCGGTGCCATCGATATCCGGTGACTTTCAAAAACTGTAAAACACCAAGAGGCTGCCCCGGTTTCGATTCCGGAACAGCCTCTTTTTATTTCGTGTATCTGACCGCAGAACGCGGGACGAGTCGCCTGGTCGGAGGTCAGGTGAAAGGTGCTTCGAGCATTTTGCAGTTTTCATCGACGATCAGCGCGGACTTTTGAAGCAGATCGAGATCGGCCTGGTCGAGCTTGATTTCGTAAATCTGTTCCACGCCGTTTTTGCCGAGCTTGACCGGGACGCCGACGAAGGTACCGTCGATGCCGTATTGCCCGTCGAGGCTCACTGCGCAGGTCAGCACGCGCTTGCGATCCAGCACGATCGATTCGACCATCTCGACCACCGATGCTGCCGGAGCGTAGAAGGCCGAACCCTGCTTGAGGTAGTTGACGATCTCCGCGCCGCCGGTGCGGGTGCGCTCGACCAGCTCCGCGATCCTGTCGGCGGGAATGAGGTCGGCAATGGGAATGCCCGCCACCGTGGTGTATTTGACCACCGGCACCATCGCGTCGCCGTGGCCGCCGAGCACGCAGGCGGTCACATCCTGCATCGACACGCCAAGCTCCATCGAGATGAAGGAGCGGAAGCGCGCCGAATCGAGCACGCCAGCCATGCCGATGACCCGATCCTTCGGCAGTCCGCTCTGCTTCCAGGCGACGAAGGTCATGATATCGAGCGGATTGGAAACCACCACGATGATCGGATTTTTCGAATGCTCCATGATCCGGCGGGTCACTTCGCGCACGATGCCCGCGTTCATCATGAGCAGGTCTTCGCGGCTCATGCCGGGCTTTCTCGGCAGACCCGCCGTGATGATGACAATATCGGAATCCGCGGTGTCGGCATAGTCGTTCGAACCGGTCACTTTCGTGTCGAACAGGCCGACCGGGCCGCTTTCATACATATCCAGCGCTTTGCCCTGAGGAATGCCTTCGACGACATCGAGCAACACGAGCTCCCTTGCAAGCTGTTTTTCAGCAAGACGGAAAGCCGTGGTTGCCCCAACGTTGCCTGCGCCGATAACGGTAATTTTCATAATGTACTTACGGGTTATGGTTTCTGTTGGAATGATGTCCTTGACTCGAAGCCGCAGGGGACATGGTTAGCATCAGCGAAGCCGCTGAAAATCAGGGAGTCCTGAACCACGCCGGCCTGTCGGCACAAGCCGACGCCTTGAGTGGTTGACGAACTCATCGAAGCGGATTTACGCTGAAATCCGCATTGCTTGCTCACGAAACTGAATTCAATACGACCGGCACATGCTGCCGGGAACTTGCCATACGAAGCCCGACGCTTCCGTATCGAAACAGAAGCAGCAGGTGAAACGCTCAGGTCAGTGATCGGACAGGGGCGTGATCTGCACATGTCCCCCGAAGGTTATGCGCGTTTCAATCGACGATGATAAAGCGTGCTCACGGGAGGAGCGTAAAAAAAGCAAGCCGTTGATGCTCGAACGCCGGCTTGCTTTCAATATAAGCGTAATGCATCTCCGCCCAAAGATCAGGAGGGGATGATATCGACCTGTTTTTTGTTGTTGCGGCCGTTCCTGAAGTGAACGGTGCCATCGACAAGGGCGAAAATGGTGTGATCCCTGCCGAGTCCGGCGTTGTCGCCCGGCTTGATAGCCGTGCCACGCTGACGGAGAATGATGGTGCCCGCGTTGACCACGGAGCCACCGGCGGCTTTCACGCCGAGGTATTTCGGATTGCTGTCGCGGCCGTTCTTGGTCGATCCACCGCCTTTTTTATGTGCCATAATGACAAGAAAATTAGTGTTGTTAATACCTGTTCAATCAGAGCGACAGCACTTCGACCTGGGTCATGTGCTGGCGGTGCCCGTTTCTTTTCTGGAAACGTTTGCGGCGGTTTTTCCTGAAGACGATGATGGTCTCGTCCCGGACGTGGTCAAGAACCTTGACCGTCGCGGTGCTTGCTTTCAGAACTGAATCCGCCTGATTGACCTGCATGAGAGTCTTCACTTCGATAACGTCGCCTGCGGCGGCCTTCTGCTTGGGGACAAAAATCTTGTCGCCAGCTTTTACCAGAAACTGTTTGTCGGAAATCTCGATCAGCGCCTGCATCATTAGTAATAGTTTGGTGATAAAGAGCAAGAATATACAAGAAAGAAACCGTTTTTCAAATCATCACCAATATCTTTCGCGGAGAAGTTCAGCGCAGCAAAAAGGTCACGAGCAGCACGATGCCGAACATGCTGAACGAGATGGCGAAAAGCCTGTACCAGGCGCGGTATCGCAACACCTCGCAGGGGTAGGTGATAGGCTGGATCGCCTTGATGATATAGCCCATCGTGAGGGCGATCTGGAGGATCATCAGGCCGATCTTGGCGAAGACCCACGGATGCCATCCTTCGTAGAAGTGCGCCAGCATGAGGCCGGAGAGCAGCACCGAGATGACCGCCACGTCGGCTACCTTCGTTTCGAGCTTGATGAAGCGGCGCAGAAGCAGCGAATGCTCCTCGGCCTGCTTTTTCTCGCCGGTCAGGCCGGGTTCGAGCGTTTTGAGCAGGAAGAGGGTCGCGAAGATCGTGCCGAACCATGCGGCAAAACCCGTGATGTGCGTGAGCCGCAAAAGAGCGTGAAAATCCATGAGAGAACGAGGGTTGATTGCCGGATCAAAATGCGTTCCAAAATATAGAGTTGACGAGAGCTTTTCAAGCCTCTGTGAAGGCTTGTTTTTTTTGCGGGACTGATTTAGTTTGACTCTCCACGAAATCCGGCGGTAACGACAACTTTCACGACAGAATATGGCCAAAGAGGCGCAAGCCCGCAACAAAGAGGCGACACCGATGATGCGCCAGTATCTCGATGTCAAGGAGCGTTATCCCGGCTATCTGCTGCTTTTCCGAGTGGGCGATTTCTACGAAACCTTTTTTGACGACGCCGTCGCGGTTTCGGCGGCGCTGAACATCGTGCTGACGCGACGCTCGAACGGCAGTTCGGCGGAGATTCCGCTGGCCGGATTTCCGCATCACGCCAGTGAGGGGTATATCGCCAAGCTCGTGATGAAGGGGTTCAAGGTGGCGGTGTGCGACCAGGTCGAAGATCCGGCGCTCGCCAAGGGGATCGTCCGCCGCGAGATCACCGACATCGTCACGCCGGGTATCACCTACAGCGACAAGATTCTCGACGACCGCCACAACAACTACCTCTGCGCCGTCGCGCCGGTGAAACGGGGGCGCGAGCATCTGGCGGGCGTGGCGTTTGTGGATGTGACCACCGCCGAGTTCCGCATGACCGAGCTGCAGCTTGGCGAGCTGAAGGATTTCCTCCAGTCGCTCCGTCCCTCCGAAATCCTGATCTCGTCGCGCGACAAGGAGCTTCGCGATTCGCTCGCCAAAAATCTTTACGCCGGAGCGCTCTTCACGGTGCTCGACGAGTGGATGTTCACCGACGAGCAGGCGGCGCGGGTGCTTGAAAACCATTTTAAAACTCATTCGCTCAAGGGATTCGGCATCGAGGGGTGCGAGGCGGGACGGATCGCGGCGGGAGCTATCCTCCAGTACCTCGAAGAGGCGAAGCAGGGGAGCCTGAAGTATCTCGTGCGGATCGGCCTGGTCGAGAGCGGCGAGAGCATGACGCTCGACATCCAGACCCGCCGGAACCTCGAAATCATCTCTTCGATGCAGGATGGTTCGCTCAACGGCAGCTTGCTCGAAGTGATCGACCGTACGCGGAACCCGATGGGGGCGCGGCTGCTCCGGCGCTGGCTGCTCCATCCGCTCCGGAAGCTGGAGCCGGTCGTGCAGCGGCACGATGCGGTCGGGGAGCTGCTGGAGTTGTCCGAGGTTCGCGAGGCGATTCGCGGGACGCTCGGCGGCATTATCGATCTCGAGCGGGCGCTGGCCCGCATCGCAACCTCGCGGGCGATGCCGAGGTAGGTGCGCCAGCTCGGCTCGTCGTTCGCGCTCGTCCCGCAGCTCAGGGAGCTGCTCGCGCCGTGCAAGGCGCATCGCTTGCGTGAACTCGCTATCAGGCTCGAAGCGCTGCCGGAGCTTGCCGCCACCATCGAACGGGCGCTCGATCCCGACGCGACCGGCGCGGTGCGCGACGGCGGCTACATCCGTTCCGGCTACCACGAGGAGCTGGACGAGCTGCGGGCGATCTCGTCGGGGGCGCGCGACCGGTTGCTCGACATCCAGCAGGAGGAGCGGCGCAAGACCTCGATTTCGACCCTCAAGGTGCAGTACAACAAGGTGTTCGGCTACTACATCGAGGTGAGCCGCGCCAACAGCGACAAGGTGCCGGAGTACTACGAGAAGAAGCAGACGCTCGTCAACGCCGAACGCTACACGATACCGTCGCTGAAGGAGTACGAGGAGAAGATTCTGACCGCCGAGGAGAAGAGCCTCTTGCTCGAACATCGCTTGTTCCAGGAGCTGTGCGCCTCGGTCGCCGAAGAGGCGGCCTCGATCCAGACGACCGCTGCCGCGCTGGCCGAACTCGACTGCCTCGCCTGCTTCGCGAGCTGCGCCGACGAGTACCGGTACTGCCGCCCGGCAGTGAACGAAGGCACGGAGCTTGTGATCACGGCGGGCCGCCATCCGGTGCTCGAACGCATTCTTGGCGCGGACGAGCCGTACGTGTCGAACGACTGCCGCGTCGGCGCCGACCAGCAACTGCTCATCATCACCGGCCCGAACATGGCCGGTAAAAGCTCCTACCTCCGGCAGGCGGGCCTCATCGTGCTCTTGGCGCAGATCGGCAGCTTCGTGCCCGCCGAAAGCGCGGAGATCGGTCTCGTTGACCGCATCTTCACCCGCGTCGGCGCGTCGGACAACCTCACCTCCGGCGAGAGCACCTTCCTCGTGGAGATGAACGAGGCGGCGAGCATCCTCAACAACGCCACCGAACGGAGTCTGCTCTTGCTCGACGAGATCGGGCGCGGCACGAGCACCTTCGACGGCATGTCCATCGCCTGGTCGATGTGCGAGTTCATCCACGATCAGCTCCGCGCCCGCACTCTCTTTGCGACGCACTACCACGAGCTGGCCGAGCTGGAGTCGCGCTTCGAGCGGATCGCCAACTTCAATGCAACGGTGGTCGAGACCGCCGATACGGTGATCTTCTTGCGCAAGATCGTGCGCGGCGCGTCGGACAACAGCTACGGCATCGAGGTGGCCAAAATGGCCGGAATGCCCCCGGAGGTGATTTCGCGGGCAAAAGAGATTCTCGCCGGAATGGAGAGGCGCGAGGTCGAGGTTCCGGTGCAGCGGCAGACCGCGTCGCCGATCATGGCGCGGCAGATTTCGCTCTTCGAGGAGGAGGAGAGCCGACTGCGCAAAGCGATTTCGGGGATCGACCTCAACCGTCTCACGCCGCTCGACGCCCTCATGGAGCTGAAGCGGCTTCAGGAGATCGCGCTCGGCAAAGGAGCGAATTGAATCCCATGAGCACGGAACATCGTCCTCTCTCGGTTTTACTCGTCTTCGTCCAGGCTACGAGCGGCGTGGACGGCGCGGCCTCGCTCGACGGAGCCGCCAAATCCGGTCTCTCGCTCCTGAAGGATCGCGTCATGAGCGGTGTCATCAAGCGGGCGCAGTTCGCCATTCCGCCACTCTCGCTGATGATTCTCAGCTCCGTCGAAGTGGCGGGCGTCCGGCAAGAGATCTGCGACCTGCGCTTCGACAAGCTGCCACTCGACAAGCCGTGGGACCTGATCGGTATCAGCGTGCAGACCGGCGCGGTTCGTCCGGCGGTCGAAATCGCCGAGCTGTTCCGCGAGCGGGGCGTGCCGGTGGTGCTTGGCGGCCCGTACGTCTCGATCTTCCCGGAGCGGTGCCGCGAATACGCCGATGTGCTCGTCACCGGCGAGGCCGACGAGCTGTGGCGCGAGGTGCTCGAAGATTTGCGGCGCGGCTCACTCAAGCCGGAGTACCGGCAGGGCGAATTTCCCGATCTCTCCGCGTCGCGCCCGGTCAGCAAATCCGCGCTTGATATCAGCCGCTACTTCACGACCAACGTCGTGCAGACCACGCGAGGCTGCCCTTACAGTTGCGACTTCTGCAACGTGCATGTCATGAACGGCCACAAGCTCCGCCACCGCCCGGTCGCGGAAGTGGTGCGCGAGGTCGGGCAATTTCTCGAAAAGGACAAGCGCATCTTCTTTTTCCTCGACGACACGGTCAACGCCGATGAAGCCTACGCCTCGGAGCTGTTCTCGAAGCTCATTCCGTTCAAGATTCGCTGGGTCGGCCAGGCCACCACGCTGCTTGGCGAGAATCCGAAGCTGCTCGACATCTTCGCCCGCTCGGGCTGCGGCGCACTGTTGGTGGGCATCGAAAGCCTCGCCGACGAGAGCAACCGGGCGCACCACAAGTTCCACAACCCCGCCGAGCGGCAGTCGCGCTGCATCAGGGCGATTCGCAAGGCGGGCATCTGCGTCTACGGCAGCTTCATCTACGGCCTCGACGGCGACACGCTTGCCATGCCGGAGCGGATCGAGGCCTTCATCGAAGAGACCGGCGTCGATGTGCCGGGCATCAACCTTCTGCGCCCGATTCCCGGCACTGGCGTCTTCACCCGCCTCGCCTCGGAGGGGCGGCTCATGCACCCGAGCAGCGACCACGACGCCTTCCGCTTCTCCTGGGGCCAGGAGATGCTCTACTACCCGAAGCAGATGAGCCTCGAAGAGTTTATCCCAAGCTACACCGCGCTCACCAAAAAGGTCTTCACCTCCCGCTACGCCATAGAGCGTGCCATGCGAGCGCCCACGCTCCGATCGGCAGTGTTGATGTTCAACATGCTGTATGTGCACATGTACGGGCTTTCAAGGAAAGATTTGCAGCGGCAACTGGCGGAGCTGGCGAGAGGCTGAGCAGTGTGGACTTGGTGGACAACAACTGCGGCGAATCACTCTTCACTCCTCGTCCACAGCGTCCACCAAGTTCACCTCGTCCACATCTTACATTACATTCTTCTTCAGCTCAGCGCGCTGATCTCCTCTTCGAGCATTTGCTTCATGTAGAGGTCGGCGTAGTAGCGGCCGTTTTCGAGGAGCTCTTCGTGGGTGCCGCTTTCGGCGATCTGGCCGTCGTGCAGCACGATGATCCGGTCGCAGTTCCTGACCGTCGAGATGCGGTGGCTGATCAGCACGATGGTGGTTTCGGGCAGCTTTTTGAGCAGGCCGTCGAAGATGCTCGCCTCGGTGGCGGTATCCACCGCTGAGAGCGCGTCGTCGAGCACGAGAATCGACGGATGCCACCGGAGCGCCCTGGCGATGCAGGCGCGCTGCTTCTGTCCGCCCGAGAGGTTGATTCCCTTTTCGCCGAGCATCGTGTCGAAGCGATCCGGGAAATCCTCCACATCGTCGTGCAGCATGGCGATCCGGCTCGCTTCGATCACGTCGATGCCGCCGCCGTTGCTGCCGAAATCGATATTGTTGCGGATGGTGTCCGAAAAGAGGAAGTTCGACTGCGGCACGAAGCCGATGGTGCGCCGGATCGCGCCGATCGACATGGTTTTTATATCCTGCCCGGCAATCGTGATGCACCCGCTTGTCGGATCGTACAGGCGGGGAATCAGGTTGACAAGTGTCGATTTTCCGGAGCCGGTCGCGCCGACGATGGCGAGCTTCGTGCCCGGCTCGACGGTAAACGAGATGTTTCGCAGTACCGGCCGGTCGGGCTGCGACGGATAGGTGAACCCGACATTGTCGAACCTCAACTCGCCCTTGAGCGGTTTCTTCGTATCAGCAGTCAATCCCGCATCTGACGGTTCGACGATCTCGGGCTTCGTGTCGAAAATCTCGTCCAGTCGGCCTTGCGCCGCCGCCGCCTTCTGGATGATGTTGGTCACCCAGCCGATCGAGATGATCGGCCAGCTCAGCATCGTCACGTAGACAACGAACTGCGCGATGTCGCCGATGCTCATGGTGCCCTTCATCACGCCGATGCCGCCCGCCCAGATGACCGGAATCAGCGACAGCGCCGTCATCGCGGTCAGCACCGCCATGAACCCCGCCTGGATTCTGCCGAGCCGCAGGTTTTTGTCGTAATAGTCCTGGTTCAGCGCCTCGAAGCGGCTGGTCTCCCACTCCTCGCGATTGTAGTTTCTTACCACCCGGATGCCCGAGATGTTCTCCTGCACGAGGTTGGTGATTGCCGCGTAGTTTTCCTGGATTTTTTTCGACTGATGCTGGAGCGACACGCCGGTTTTGTACACCGACCAGCTCAGGAATGGCGCGGGAAGGAGCGCGAAGAGCGTGAGGAGCGGAGAGATAGAAAGCATCGCGCCCATTGCGAAAAGCAGGCGGAAGAGCGTATTGATCGAGTACATGATGCCCGGCCCGAGAAAGTCGCGGATGGCGTTCAGGTCGTTGGTGCCTCTCGAAATCAGTTCGCCAGAGCCGGTGGTGTCGTAAAACGAGGTGGAGAGGGTTTGCAGGTGGGCATAGTAGTCGTTTTTCAGGTCGAACTCGATATGCCGGGAGGTGACGATAATGAGCTGGCGAACCAGATAGAGCGTGATGCCGCTGAGAGCGGAGAACAGAATGTAGAGTCCGGTCTTGCGCAAAATCTCATGCATCTCGAACGGTTTGCCCATGAGGTCGATCGCCTCGCCGAGAAAACGCGGTGCGGCGACGGCGAAAAAGTTGGTGGCGACGACGCACACGATGCCTGTGGCAAGCGACTTCCGGTACCGGAAAAGATATGGGCGCAAGGCCAGCAGATTTTTCATCCGTTCTTTTTTGATGTGACGCACTTAATGTATAATAAGTGAAGAGAAATCAAAACGGACTTCTACGATGGCCTTTGAATCAAGCAAAAGTTACTATTCGATAGGAGAGGTGAGCCGGATTTCTGGCATTCCCGCTTACCTGCTTCGCTACTGGGAGGACTACTTCAGCGAGCTTGCTCCGGCGCGAGACACGCGGGGGAACCGGCGCTACACCAACCGCGATATTGCGATGGTGCTCAACATCAAGGAGCTGGTGTACGAAAAAGGGTACAAGCTGAACAAGGCGAGTCAGATGGTCAAAGGGGGCAAGGTCGAATCTGACCATTCCGATCACAAGACCAACGAGATACTGAAGCTTCAGAAGCAGATTTCGCGAGATCAGAAACAGTACGAGATCACAGACGAAAGGCGGCGAATGTTGCTGCTGGAAATCAAGGATGAGATAGAAGAGATTCTCGAACTGATGGGGTAACAGCTTCGGGTGTACGCGCCCATGCCAGGATCAAATCCCGATTGAAATTCTTATCGAAATCGAGTCTCGACAAGCATCCAGCTGGTATTTTCCTGAACTTCAACCAAAAAAGAAACCGGCACAAAAGCCGGTCTCTTTTTTGCATTCGAAACGGTTGTATTTCGCTTACTGGGCGTACAGAACTTCGAACTGTCCGACGCCACCCTTGCAGACGTGCTCGACCCAACGGGCGTAAGCGCCACCGCTCCAGCGATACTCTTCGAGGTTCTGCGAGCGATACTGGGGCGCGGCATAACGAACCTTGTAACCTTTCGGAAGAACGACCTTTAACTGGGCGTCAACGTTGAAGTTGTTGAACTTGCCGACCATGCCGTGGTGAACCAGCGGAATGAGCGGGTGGTTGAGGATCCTGCGGAGACCGCCGCCTGCATCGACCGATACGCCAGGGAATTCGCCGTCAACCTTGACTTCGATACCCTGAGAGTCGGAGCGGAAGCCAGCCTCGACCTGTGCCGGCCTGTTGAGCTTGTCTGACGGGAAGAGCTCTGCCCAGCGGGAGATGGAATCGACCATACCGGAGCCGCCGTGCGAGAAACGCCAGCGCGATACGCCGACCGGACCTTTGGGGCCGCTTTCGGTGTTCAGGCCGTTGACCTCGATCCTCGAAATCCTCTGGCCGCCTTCGTTCAGAGCGGTAAAGGCGGGGCCGATGAACCAGAAATCACGGATCCAGTCGTTGAAAGCGCCGGTGCTGCCGATCGCTCTCACGGTGCCTTCCCAGGTGTCGATAAGGTCGTTGTTGTCGAGTGGAACTTTCATGAGGATGTCGTGGAACTGGCGACCCTGCATGTAGATCGGGTTCGGGACATTGCGGCGAACAGCATCGGAGCGGTAGTAGTACATGTTCACGACGGAACCTTCGAAGGAGAAGGTGTGGCTGAAGTCGCCAACCGATACCATGCCTTCACCGACGGAGATTCTTCTCTCCTTGGTTTCGTTGGCGATGTCGGCTTCGATGGTGAGCTTGTTCTTGGTGCTGTCGACAATCGACTCGAAAACGGCGGAGATGCGAACGAAACCTTTTGCCGGATCGAGCGGTTTTACATTCAGCTTGACATTGCAGTCTGCAGGAAGCAGAGGGCTGGCCGGAGGTACATTTACCTTAGCCCGGGCCTTCACCTTTCCCCAGGAGCTGGAACCGCCTTCAAGTACGATTTCATAATCGGAGTGAGCGGTCGTCACGTCGTTTGAGCCGAAAAGAGCCATAATGATTCTCCTTTTTCTGGTGGCGTTTAAAATGGTATTTTCAGGAAAAACATGGGATGCTTCCTGTTAAATAACAGCTTGTAACAAATTTAAAGAATAAATATTAATAAGTAAAGTAAAATATGTCTCTTCCCGGCTTTCGGCGATCTTCGCTGTGTTTCCCTGCGAACTCTTTTTCAGTGTTCAGGGAAACCATTTCCCGCCCTGTTTTACGTCCAGTAACACTTTGCAAGTCGTGAACGCCTCCGGCAGAGGTGCCGAGCCTCACTGGCTCTCCGGAACTTTTTTTCTCCCGTTCCTGAGCGGCCTCTTGCTCGGGCTCTCCTTTCCGACCTGGCCCTCCGTCCATCTCGAACCTCTCGCATGGATAGCGCTGGTTCCGTTATTGCTCTCTCTCGAACACGAAGAGCGCTTCGGCCCTTTTTTCAGAAAGAGCTGGATGGCGATGCTACTGTTCTGCCTCATCACCATCTGGTGGGTTTCTCTGGCGACCCTCGTTGGCGGCATTCTCACGGTTTTCGTGCAGTCCCTTTTTTCAACCGTGCCGTTTCTGGTGTTCTACCTGTTCAGGAAAAAGGCAGGTTTCCGCTCTGCTCTGTTTGCCATGCCTTTCGTGTGGACGGGATGGGAGTGGGCATACATGCAGCAGGATTTTTCGCTCGGCTGGCTCACCTTCGGCAATTCGCAGGCCAATCTGCTCTGGATGGTTCAGTATGCCGACGTGACCGGAGTGTGGGGCATCAGCTTCTGGCTGGTGACGTTCAATGTGCTCGTGCTGTTGCTCTTCAGGGCAACGACGTCTCTCGCGGCGAGGGCAGGCATCGTCATGGTTATTACGCTCATGATGGCCGTACCGCTGCTGTATGCTCGCCAGATTTTCCGGAATACGCCATCGAAGGCTATTTTATCCGAAGTGCGGGTCGCGCTGGTTCAGCCTAATATCGATCCTCATGAGAAGTGGGCCGGACTTGGCCCGGTGCAGACCTTGTCGCGCCTGTACAGCCTGACCGGAGAGGCGGTGAGCGCAGAGCGCCCGGAACTGATCATATGGCCGGAAACCGCCATTCCGTTCTACATCCGCCTGCCAGAGAACAGGCCCTACATGAATTCGGTGAGGCGCATGGTCGAGCGCTGGAACACGCCGCTCTTGACCGGCTTTCCCGACGAGGAGCCGGTTTATCCGGACTCATCGTCCGGCGAGGCCGTGGCGGCTTCCGGCGGAGCGTTCGCTGCCTACAACGCCTCCATGCTGCTCGGCCCGGCGGATGGCCCGGTGCAGATTTACCGGAAAATGCGGCTCGTGCCCTTCGGCGAGCGGGTTCCCTATTCGGATTATTTCCCTTGGCTGGAGAAGCTCAGCTTTTCGATGTCGGGCATATCGAGCTGGCAGAAGGGGAGGACGGCGACCGTCATGCGCTTCACGAGCCGCGACGGCCATCCGGTGAGCATGGCCAACATCATCTGTTATGAATCGATCTTTCCAGGCCAGGTTTCGCAGTTCGTCAGACGGGGCGCGCAGTTCCTGACGCTCGTCACCAACGATGGCTGGTACGGCACCTCTTACGGCCCGTGGCAACACGCGGCCATCGGCAGGCTGCGCTGCATCGAGAACCGCCGGGCGATGGCCCGTTGCGCCAATACCGGCGTGACGCTTTTCTACGACACCTGCGGGCGCAGCTATGCTGAAACACTCTGGTGGCAGCAGTCGGTGCTGACAGCCGAAGTGCCGCTTGAAAACGGCATCACTTTTTACACGGCCCATCCGGATTTGGTGCCTCACGTATGTCTGGGGATTGCAGGTGTGCTGGCGCTGGTGGCGGTGGTGAGAAAGCGGCGGTAGGCGAAAAAGAGGACGTTGTGGGCAAGAATATGTAATTCTTCCTACAGCCCGTACTCCTTGATTTTCCGGTAGAGCGTTCGCTCGTTGATGCCGAGGGCCTGGGCGGTTTTGCGTTTGTTGCCTTCGAATTTTGCGAGGGCTTTGCTGATGGCGCGTTTTTCCAGCTCTTCGAGCGGCACAGTAGCTTCTTCTCCGGGCGTCGGGGGGGGCGGTGCTGATGACTGCGCCGGGAATGCGGGCAGAAGGAGCGGCGAGGCGGGCTGACGGTAGATGAGTGCCTGCTGGAGCATCTGGCGGATTTCGCCGATCTCCTGGCGGAGCTGGATGAGGCTGCTATAGATAAGGTTCAGCTCGTTTTTCTCCGACTTGCCGGGTTCGTGCACCAAGCCTTTGTGGCGGCTGCGCTGCACCAGATGCTTTTCGAGAATGTCGGGCGTGATCTTCTTGCCCCGTTCGAGGATGAGCAGCGACTCGATCAGGTTGCGCAGTTCGCGCACGTTGCCCGGCCACGGGTAGCGCAGCATCAGTTCGCCCGACTCTTGGCTGAACCCCTCGAAAGCGATGGCGTGCTTGCGCTCGAACTCGTGGACGAAGTGTTCGGTCAGCAGCAGGATGTCGCTGCCGCGTTCCCGAAGCGGCGGAATTTGCAGCTCCACGCTCCTGAGCCGGTAGTAGAGATCCTCCCTGAAGCGCTTTTCGGCCACCTCCTGGGTGAGGTTGCGGTTGGTGGCGGCGATGATCCGGGCGTCCGCGGAGATCGTCTCTGAAGCTCCGACCCGCTGGAATTGCCCCGTTTCGATGATGCGCAGAAGCTTGACCTGCGTTTCGAGCGGCATTTCGCCGATTTCGTCGAGAAAGATCGTGCCCTTGTCGGCGCTTTCGAAGTATCCTTTCCGCGCCTGCACCGCGCCGGTGAAAGCCCCCTTTTCGTGCCCGAACAGCTCCGATTCGAGAATGCCCGACGGAATTGCGCCGCAGTTGACCGGGATCAGGCTTCTGCCCGCCCGGCGGCTGTGGTCGTGGATGAAGCGGGCGAGCACCTCCTTGCCGGAGCCGGTTTCGCCGGTGATGAGCACTGTGACATCCGTGGCCGCGACCTGCATGGCCAGTTCACGGAGCTGGACAATACTCGCCGAGTGCCCGATGATGTCGATGCTCCGGCTCATTGTCGGTTGCTTTTCGGGCTGGTCATGGCAGCGGGGGCACTACAATTGATTCGATCGGGAGTGTGCGGGCGAAAGCGGTCGCCTCCTGTTGCGTTGCGAACGTGCGTTTCAGCCGTACCTTGTAGACGCCGTTTATTTGCTGTACCTGGGCCGGGGCTGTGTATTGTAGTTGCGCGACAAGCTGTTCAGCATTGGTGATGCTGTCGAAACTGCCGAACTGAAGCGTGAAACTTCCACTTAAGGCCTGTGCGGAGGGGCGCGGCGGCATGGTACTAGTGGTGTCACCTTTGCTTGTGGCGCGGGCCGTGACCGGTGGCGGGGTCAAGCGTTTGAGAGAAGAGTCGGGCTTACCGGCAGACTGGCTTGCCTGAAGAGGTTGGACGATGGTCATCGCTGAAGGGCGTGAACCTGAAGATGCTCTTGCCAGCATGACCGGCAGACCGGGCTGTATCGAGATCGCCTGCTCGTAAGCTGCAAGTCTGGACCGGCTTATCGTGTCGAGCCAGGGGTCGGGATGTTCCGCAAGCTGTTTCCGGTACAGTTTCGCTGCTTTCGGTCCATCTTCAGTCAGAAGTGCTTCGACAAGAATCTTCTCGGAAGGTTTTCTGATCTGTCGGCGGATATTTTCCAGCAAATAAACCTTATCTTCCCTCACGTATTGCGCGATCTCGGAAGCGTAAGATATTTCGTCCGCTACGGCTGCCGGTTGAAGTATCGGAATGCCGAGGCTGGTCATGACGCAAACAAGGATGAACTGACGTATACGCATCGTGAGCATGGATAGATAAGAGATTCGTTGCAAAGGTTCAGCCTGCCGGAGGATACCTGCGGGATGACTTTCAAATGAATATGGGAAATATATTACGATAAAATCAATCGCTTTCCATGAAGCACTTTTCGGTCAAGGCCTGCGCCAAAATCAATCTCGGCCTACTCATCACCAGCCGCCGGGATGATGGTTATCACACCCTCGAAACGATCTTCGCGCCTATCGACTGGTTCGATACGCTCGAATTCAGCGAGTCGGACGCCATCTCGATGGAATGCACCAACCTCGATCTTCCGGTGGATGATTCGAACCTCTGCATCCGTGCCGCCAAAGCGCTGCAAGCGCACACGGGCGTGACGAAGGGCGTGGCGATGAAGCTGGTCAAGCGCGTGCCCTTCGGCGCGGGGCTTGGCGGCGGCAGCAGTGACGCGGCGGCGACGCTCAACGCGCTCTGCCGACTCTGGGAGATCGACGTGCCCTCCGCCGAACTGCACAAGCTCGCCGTCAAGCTCGGTGCGGACGTGCCCTATTTCCTCGAAATGAAAGGAGTTGCCTATGCTGCGGGTATTGGCGAGGAGCTGGAGGATTTGTCCCTCGCGTTGCCGTGGCACGTGGTGACGGTTTTCCCGGAGGTGCAGGTTCCGACCGCCTGGGCTTACAAAAATTTCCATCGCCAGTTCGATCGCCCCGTGCCCGACCTGAAAACGCTCGTCCGCCGTCTCTGCGACGAGCGCGACACTTCGGTGCTTGGCGCGTTCGAGAACGACTTCGCCTCGGTGGTGTTCGAGCACTATCCGGTGGTGCGCGAAGTGCGCGATGCGCTGGCGGCTTCCGGTGCGCTGTTCGTCTCCCTCTCCGGCAGCGGCTCGGCAGTCTATGCTCTCTACGAAGATCGCGCTGACGCGGTCAAAGCCGCCGAAGCAATGAGCGCCCGCTTCCGCGTCAACATGACCCCGGCAGGCTTCCTGATGGAGTGAGGCGGGAGCACAGAATCCCTTCTTGCATTCAGGCGGGTTTTCAACCCGCCGGACATTGAACATATTACATTTACATTGCCCCGGCTTTCAAGCCGGGGTAAAGGTTGCTTCAGCAACAAAAAGAAATGGGGCTAAAGCCCGGTATTCTATTGTTTTATACCCAAACCCCGGACTAAAGTCCAGGGCAATTGTTCAAGAGTTTCAATAGCCTCAGTAATAGTCCCGATGCTTACCCCCGGCGATTCGCGCCGAGCAGGCTTTCGAGCTGGGATGCGAAGAGCTTGGTGTCTTCGTCGAGGAAGTGTGATGACTGGAGCCGTACCCGCTTGACCACCGAGTAGTCGATAGTCGCGTCGAAGCTGTGCTCGCTGAACATCGGCGCGGATGCCGCGATCGATCCGTCGGGTGCGGTGACTGCCGAGTTGCCCCAGTAGGTGAAGCTGTCCTCGTTGCCCACGCGGTTGACGCAGGCCACGTAGCAACTGAGCAGAAACGCGCTGGTCGAGGCGATGGTTTGCCATTGCGACACGATGGCCGGAACGCCCGCACCGGGCGAGAGACGCAGCGGACTCGACATCAGCACGAGCAAGAGTTTCGCCCCCTGATGCGCCAGCAGATAGGGCACCGACATGTGCCAGAAATCCTCGCAGATGGCGACGCCGACCTTGCCGATGCGCCGCGAGTTCACGGTTTCGATCTGCCGCCCCGCCGAGAAGTAGCGCAGCTCCTCGAACATTCCGTAAGTTGGCAGATAAATCTTGCGGTGCACGCTCCGTCCCGCGCCATCCTCGAACATGAATGCGGCGTTATAGACGCCGTAATCGTCGCTCAACTCGATCCCCCCGCAGAAGATGCAGATGTCGCGGCTCAGCTCCCGGAGCGGATCGAGCCGCCGGTCGTCGATGTGCATCGCCATGTCCTGCGCAGCGTCCTGCACGTTGTAGCCGGTCAGCGAAAGCTCCGGGAAGGCGATGGCCTCCGCGCCGTCACGGATCGCCGCTTCGATGGCGCGGATGTGCCGTTCGAGATTCTCCTCGAAATTGGCGAGCGTACAGTCCGACTGGACGATTCTTAGCTTAGACTTGAGCATCGGTCGATTCAATGGTAAGGATAGAAGAAATAAAAGGTTGCGGAGAGGAGCGCGAGCGCCGTCATGCCTGCGTTGATCTCGCGGCCCCGCCCGGCGAGCAGCTTGATGACGACCCAACTGATGAAGCCCATCGTGATGCCGACGCCGATGTTGAAGGTGAAGAGCATCATGACGATGGTCAGGAATGCGGGCAACAGCTCGGTGTAGTCGTCGAAATCGAAGTAACCCGCAGATTCGATCATGAACATGCCCACCAGTACGAGCACCGGTCCGTACGCCTGTGGCGGCACAATGGTCAGGATCGGCGCGAAGAAGAGGGCGAGCAGGAACAGTCCCGCCACCACGAGCGCCGTGAAGCCGGTTTTGCCCCCCTGTTCGATGCCCGAGGCCGATTCGATGAACACCCCGGCGGTGGTGGTGCCGAAGAGCGCGGCGGCCACCGTCGAGAGCGCATCGACCAGCATCGGCTTCTCGATCTCCGGCAGGTTGCCGTTCTCGTCGAGCAGCCGGGCGCGGGCGGAGAGGCCGATCAGCGTGCCCATCGTATCGACAAAATCCATCACCAGCACGCTCAGGATCACCCCGATGAAGCCCCAAGTGAGCGCCCCGGCAACATCGATCTGCATGAAGAGCGGCGCGACCGAAGGCGGCAGACTGAAGAGGGTTTCCGGAAGTTGCAGCAGGCCGAGCGAGAGCATCAGCGTCGTCGTCGCGGCCATGCCGATCACCAGCGCTCCAGTGACGCGGCGCACGAGCAACGCGCTGGTAAGCGCGAGGCCGCCGAGGCCGCAGAGCGCCGGAATCGCCGTCAGGTCGCCCAGCTTCACCGGAGCGCCTGGCACGCCGATAGCCACAACGCCCATGTCGCTGAGGCCGAGGAAGGCGAGGAACAGCCCGATGCCCACCGCGAAGCTGTGCTTGAGGGTCATCGGAATCGCCTCGGCCAGCCACTTGCGCGCGCCGGTGAGCGTGATGAGCGTGAAAAGTACGCCGCTGACCAGAATCGCCCCAAGCGCCGTCTGCCACGAATAGCCGAGCGTTTTGACCACCGTGTAGGCGATGAAGGCGTTCTCGCCCATGTAGGGCGCGACGGCGAAGGGTCGTTTGGCGTAGAAGCCCATGAGCAGCGTGCCGAAGGCCGCCGTCAGAATCGTCGCGGTCATCGAAGCGCCACGTGGCATTCCGGCCGCTTCGAGGATCGCCGGATTGACCACGATGATGTAGGAGAGGGTGAAAAAGGTGGTCAGCCCCGCCAGAAGCTCCTGCCGGTAACTCGCGCCGAGCCTGTCGAATTCAAAGAAGTTCCGCATGGGTGTGATAACTGATAAGTTCCGATAATGCTGAAAAATACGAATAATGCGACAGAATCCTTATCCGGGAGCGCACCCTTGGCGAAACAGCGAAGCAATCAAAAATAGTTCAGTTTCCTGTTTGACTCTTTCGTCCGGTTTTTTATATTGGACTAAATAAGTCTTATTTAAGGATCATCAAAACGCAATCACCCAAAGGAGACACAATCATGAGCGTACTCGTAGGCCGTTCAGCCCCCGATTTCAATGCAGCCGCCGTCGTCAACGGCTCGACATTCGTCGATGCCTGCCAGCTTTCGGCGTATCGCGGCAAGTATGTGGTGCTTTTCTTCTATCCGCTCGACTTCACTTTCGTATGCCCGACGGAGTTGCACGCTTTCCAGGAGAAGATCGACGAGTTCAAAAAGCGCAACGTCGAGGTGCTCGGCTGCTCGGTTGACTCCAAATTCTCGCACTTCGCCTGGCTCAACACTCCGCGCAGCAAAGGCGGCATCCAGGGCGTGACCTATCCGCTCATCTCCGACATCAACAAGACCATCGCCAGCGATTACGACGTGCTGACCCCGGATGGCAGCGTGGCGCTCAGGGGTCTCTTCCTGATCGACCGCGAGGGCGTGGTGAAGCACCAGGTGGTCAACGACCTCGGCCTTGGCAGGAACATCGACGAGGTGCTTCGTATTATCGATGCGCTCCAGTTCACCGAAGAGTTCGGCGAAGTCTGCCCGGCCAACTGGAACAAGGGCGACAAGACCATGAAACCGACCGACGAGGGCTTGAAAGAGTACTTCGCGGAATAAGGATATAAGGGCGAACCTCTGTGTTTGCTCTTTAGTAAGGGCATCTCGCCAGTCGGGATGCTCCCGAATTAAAGGCTTCCTCGCAAGGCAGTATCGCGGGGGAGCCTTTTTTTTGTTGTGATGGGCGAGGTGGACTTTGTGGACGAGGTGGACGGCGTGGACGGGGGATGAAAAAAGGGGCGGTTTGTGTGCCGCCCCGATTGATCACTGCTTTTTCTTCTCTCTTAATTCATAACTCAGCATTCAAAATTCATCATTCGCGTCAGTACGCTTTGGCGAACACTACCTTTTGAGCTGCAGGGTTGCCGCTGCGGATACAGGTTCCCGGTTCGTCCATGTTGTACTGGGCGCGATAGTCCTCGTCGGTGGGGAGCACGCGGATCGTGGCTTTGGTTTCCTCCTTGATGAGCGCTTCGGTTTCCGCCGTGCCGTCCCAGTGGGCGATGACGAAGCCCTTCTCCACCTTTGCCTTGAACTCCTCCCAGCTCGAAACTTCAACCGTGTTTTCCTGCCTGAACAGAAGGGCGCGGTCGTAGAGGTTCTGCTGGATGTTGTTCAGAATCTCCTCGATGTTGGCCGGGAGCGTGTCGTCGAGCAAGAGCTCGGTCTTTTCGAGCGTGTCGCGGCGGGCGGCGACGCACTTGCCCTCTGCGATGTCCCGCGGGCCGAGTTCGATCCTGACCGGAATTCCTTGCAGCTCGTACTCCGCGAACTTCCAGCCGGGCGAGTTGTTTTCGCTGTCATCGACGAAGGTCGGGATGCCGTGGTGGTTCAGAGCTCTGGCGATGAACCTCGCGTGGGCGCGAACCTCCTCCTTGTTGCCCTTGAGGATCGGGATGATCACCACCTGCCGCGAGGCGAGTTTCGGCGGCAGCACGAGCCCCTTGTCATCGGAGTGCGCCATGATGAGCGCGCCGATGAGTCGCGTCGAAACGCCCCAGCTTGTCGCCCACACATATTCGAGCACGCCGTCCTTGCTCTGGAACTGGCAGTCGAACGCCTTGGCGAAGTTCTGGCCGAGGTTGTGCGAGGTGCCCGCCTGCAACGCCTTGCCGTCCTGCATCATCGCCTCGATGCAGTAGGTCGCGTCCGCGCCGGCGAACTTTTCGCTGTCGGTTTTCCTGCCCACGATCACCGGCAGGGCCATGTACTCCTCGGCGAAGGTGCGGTAGACGTTGATCATGCGGATCACCTCCTCCTGCGCCTCCTCCGGCGTGGCGTGGGCGGTGTGCCCCTCCTGCCAGAGGAACTCGGTCGTCCGCAGGAACAGCCGGGTGCGCATCTCCCAGCGCA
>CAYZCF010000018.1:0-25924 GCA_964476855.1 uncultured Chlorobiaceae bacterium | reverse complement strand
GGGTTTTCGCGGCGTCACCATCGAAGAGCTTGCCGAGCGCCGCTTCGAGTTCGCGCTCCTGCACCGGATGGCGGGTGGCGATACCGGAAACGGTGTCGAGCAGGTCGTCCGCCGAACCGAGCTTCATTTCGCCCTTGGCGGGATGCAGCACCGGAGCGGCTGCTGACAGGATGAAGACCGCTCGCTGGACGAGCTCTTCGTCCGGAATGCCGACAAAGCTTTCGGGCGCGGGGCGGGTCGGCATGACGAGGTGAATCATGTCTGGCCGGATCTCCGCAAGCACGTTCGCCATCTCCTTGAGCGCCTCCTCCGAGTCGTTCAGCCTGGCGATGAGCATCACCTCGACCCAGAATTTTCCGCGATACTCCTGCCTGAAGCGCCGCAATCCCTCGATGTGCCGCTCGAAGCTGAAGCCCGGCGCGGGGCGATCGATGCGCTCGAACAGCTCCGCCGAACCGGCGTTGAGCGACGGCAGCACGGCGTCGGCTTCGAGCAGCTCCCGGCGCACTTCCGGCAGAGAGAGCAGCGAACCGTTGGTAATGACCGCCACCGGAATCGTCGTCGCCTTTTTCACTTCGGCGATCAGCCAGTCGAGCCCCTTGTAAAGCGTCGTCTCGCCGGAGCCGACAAAGGTGATCCAGTCGATCTTCTTGCCGCTCGAGACCGCGTCGAGAATCTCCGCCAGAATATCTTCTTTCGGGAAGAATTCGCGCCGCTCAGTCACGTACTCCTTGGTGCGGCCAAGCTGGCAATAGACGCAATTCCACGTGCAGCTCTTCGATGGCAAGAGATCGACGCCAAGCGACTGGCCGAGCCGTTTCGATGAGACCGGTCCGAATACGTAGTTCATAACAAAGCTCCTATTGACGATCAGCCCGCTTCCGCGGCGGTTTCCAGTTCCGACATTTTGGCGGAACTCTCCGCCTCGAACGCCTCGCGCGACACATGCGGCAGCACCAGGCTGGAGACGGTGAAGGCGATGATCTCCAGCGCGAAAATAGCCGCGTAGGCAAGCATGTGGTTGCCCGAAAAGTGGAACACGAGATCGCGAATCACCCCCGCGCTGGAATGACCGATGAAGATGGCGAGACTCTGCGCCGTGCCCCAGAGACCCATGTAAATGCCGCTCCGTCCGGCGGTCATGTTCATCATCATGGTGATGTTCGAAACGCTCGCCGCGCCGAGGCCGATGCCGGTCACCACAAGCGCGATGCGCAGGAACTGCACGTCGTGCATGAACCCGGCGGCGATAATCAGGCCGAAGCCGATTCCGCCGAAGACATTGCCGATGTACGCGCCGCGCCGCGCCCCGATCTTCGAGAGCAGGAAGCCGGTCAGCAGCATGAAGATGAGCTGCGTGCCGCCCATCACCGGCTTGAAGAGCTTGGTGGTCTCGGAGACCTGCATCCCGAACACCTCCGCGCCGAAGGGATCCATTACCACCTCGTTGGCGAAGAGCGCGAAGATCGAGATAAAAATGTAGAACGCGAAAAGCATGGTATTGGGCGACGAAGCGAGCAGGCGGATCGCCTGGGGAAAGCTGATGCTGTGCTTCTCCTTATGCGTTCCGACCGCGGCATTCCGGCGCTCGACGCCGAGCACGGCGATGAGACCGAAGATGAGCGAGACGAGGCCGCCGATCTCGGCAACCTGGGTCAGCCGCTCCGGAGTGAACACCTTCAGGTAGACGCCGATGCTGTAGTTCGAGATGATGGCCGTCAGCACCATGAGCGTCCAGCTCGCTCCGGCAATTTTGCCGATGTCTTTTTCGTCAACCATGTCGGCGATCAGGGCGTAATAAGCGGTGGTGGCGACCTGGAGGCCGAAGCCGAAAATCAGGAAGATGGCGCTGAGCTTCCAGAGGCCGACATCCCCCAGCGCAGAAAAAATGATGCTGACGAGGCTTCCCGTTCCATCGAGCCGCACCTCGTAGGCCGCCGTCGGCGCGAGGATGAAGGAGACGATGCAGCTCAAGAGGCCGATCAGCACATACGGCGTGCGGCGATAGCCGAAGATGCTGTGGCGGTCGGAGAGGTTGCCCGCCCACACCTTGACGCCGAGAATGGCGAGCAGCTCCTTGAGGCTGATCAGGCCGAGCGCGGTGGTGGCCGGAAGGAACAGCTCCTTGATCATGACCCGGTTCAGGATGTCCTGCACGAAACCGAGCATGATGCCGAACCCTATCTGAAACAGCGAGAGCCTGGCAAGATTGAAAATCCGAAAGAATTTATTCATTGAGCCGATGATACAAGATTGGAGCTGAATGGAAGCCTCTTCGTCAAACGAGGCCGTAATTTACACAAAACCCCCGCTTTCTCAAGGAGTGCGTCCGGCGGCCATCCTTGGAAATCAGGGTGAATTTGGTTATCGTGACTTGTCAAAAGGCGCTTCCTCGTGAGCGTCGAAAATCATCTTGGGGGTGCTTCGCCATGTTCCATGAACCGAAGCTGAGATCACACCCCTATAACTTGATGCAGGTAATGCTGACGCAAGGAAAGATGAAGCACGCATCCCCAAATCCTGCTTCACCCTCCCTTCCGAGGCCGAATTCCTGTTTTTCTTTCTGACCCGCTCCATGAACCAAGAGAACGCATCCTGCCCCGAAAAGCACTTTTTCGGCCCCGCATCATCCCGAATCACCGTCAAAGGCACCATCTACCCGATCGAGGTCGGCATGAGGCGCGTCGCCCTCACCCGCGGCTACGAGTGCAAGGGCGGGCGTTTCGACGCGATGCCGCTCTACGACACCAGCGGCCCCTTCGGTGACGCGGAGCGCGAGCATGACGTGCGTAAAGGGCTGGAGCCTGTGCGCGACCGCTGGGGCTTCGACTGCGGCGCGGTGGAGTCGGCGGGTGGCGAACTTTCGATGACGGGGCGCAAGCCGCGCGTGGCGAAGTCGGGCGAGGCGGTCACGCAGATGCACTTCGCCCGCAAGGGGATCGTGACGCCGGAGATGGAGTACGTGGCAATCCGGGAGAACCAGGCGCTGGAAAGCTGGATCGAAAAGCGCGGCGGCACACCGGTCACGCCTGAAATGGTGAGGGACGAAGTGGCGCGGGGACGGGCGATCATTCCGGCCAACATCAACCACCCGGAGATCGAACCGATGATCATCGGACGGAACTTCCGGGTCAAGATCAACGCCAACATCGGCAACTCGGCGCTCGGTTCGTCAATTGACGAGGAGGTCGAAAAAGCGGTTTGGGCCTGCCGCTGGGGGGCGGACACGGTGATGGATCTGAGCACGGGCAAAAACATCCACCAGACGCGCGAGTGGATTCTGCGTAACTCGCCGGTGCCGATCGGCACGGTGCCGCTCTACCAGGCGCTCGAAAAGGTTGGCGGCAAGGCCGAAGATTTGAGCTGGGAGGTCTATCGCGACACGCTCGTCGAGCAGGCCGAACAAGGCGTTGACTACTTCACCATCCACTCCGGCATTCTCGCCGCCACGCTGCCCCACGCCGAAGCGCGGCAGACCGGCATCGTCTCGCGCGGCGGCTCGATCATGGCCCGCTGGTGCCGCGCCCACAAGCAGGAGAACTTCCTGTTCACGCATTTCGACGACATCTGCGACATCCTGCGCAGCTACGATGTCGCCGTCTCTCTCGGCGACGCGCTCCGCCCCGGCTCCATCGGCGACGCCAACGACGCGGCGCAGTTCGGCGAGCTGAAGACGCTCGGCGAGCTGACCCTCCGCGCATGGGCGCGTGACGTGCAGGTGATGATCGAAGGCCCCGGCCACGTGCCGCTGCACATGATCCGTGAAAACATGGAGATGCAGCTCAAGCACTGCCACGAAGCGCCGTTCTACACGCTCGGCCCGCTCGTGACGGACGTGGCGGCGGGATACGACCACATCAACTCGGCCATCGGCGGCACGCTCATCGCGAGCCTCGGCTGCTCGATGCTCTGCTACGTCACGCCGAAGGAGCACCTCGGCCTGCCCGACCGCGACGACGTGCGCGAAGGGGTGATCGTCCACCGCGTCGCCGCCCATGCCGCCGACATCGCCAAAGGCAGTCCGACCGCCTGGCTGCGCGACGAGCTGATGAGCAAGGCGCGGTACGCCTTCGCCTGGGAAGACCAGTTCAGCCTCGCCCTCGACCCGCTCAAAACAAGGCAAATCCACGCCCAAAACATGGCCGCCACCGGCGACACCTCCGCCACCGCCAAATTCTGCACCATGTGCGGCCCCGACTTCTGCTCGATGAAAAGGTCGCAGGAAACGACTGCCGGGATGTAACTCTCCCCTCTTATAAGTCCTATAGGTCGTATAGGACTTATAAGGCCATCAGCGCACACTTGATCTTGGCGATCGACGATTGCGCCGATTGGCGTCAGTGGTTGGATTCGAGATTATGAGGCGTTTCGGGAGAATGGGTAGCCGCGAGGGCTACCCCTACATTTACATTTGGTCTTTGCGGTTTTGGCGGGTTTGTCAATATCGGGTAGCCGTTTCAATCACCTTGCCGGGTTTTCGTCGTCTCGTTCCCAATTCCTGGGATTGTTTCTGATATAGGTTCTGATTTTGTCCAGATCACGTTCATTTCTGATGACCCGTTCAAAGTAATTCCTCTGCCAGATTTTCCCGATCATATCCAAACCGTTCTCTTCAATGTGAGCAAGAACATCATGTATCGACATCGATTTGAACGCCCCAAACACCGCACCAAGCGTAGGGGTAGGCCTCGCGCCTACCCTCTTTCCGGCATCACATTGCCCCGATTGATCCTGTTCATTGATGACCACAATGCCATGCAGGTGATTCGGCATAATCACATATTCGTCCAACGACACCATCGGAAAACGTTCGGGCAACGTTCGCCAATTGCGATCCACAATTTTACCGATTGGCGTCAGTTCTAATAGGTGTGCAGAGTCGGGTTCGTGGTTGGTTTCGGGGTTGGGAGGCGTTTCGGGAGAGTGGGTAGCCGCGAGGGCTACCCCTACAACAAGTATAAGTTTTGGCGGTTTTGACAATATCAGGTCACCGTTGCGAGTGCAAATCGTTACGAAATACGCACTACCTTTTGAATAATCATATTCGGCCAACCGAATCGAACGTCAATGATGTTTTTGATGATCGTAGCTCATCGCATGGATCATAACGTGGAGTTGCGCGGTTTTTTGCGCCGGTCCGCTCGAACGCAGGGTTTGGCGTCATTTGATCAGTTGCACAAGAAATGAGCCATAGCCCCAAATGAGCGTCCCGACAACGATGAACACCACACCAGCTATTTCATCGCGAATTACGGAATCGACCCATTCGGCAGTTTTTTTCGTCAGTGCAATTCTGAACACCCCGCCGCCGCCAATCATGTTTGCCAGATTCTCTTTTGGCAACTTCAAATGGAAATGTAAGGAGTGCTTCACATTCAAGAACAATCCAGCCAACGTAAATAATGCTCCGGAGCACGAAAACAACGTGTCAATGCCTCGGGCAACCTCGGCCCAAAGCGAAATCAACGCCAGAGAGCCGCAAAATATGGATGCTCTGGGAATTGAAAATAGAACCCAGGCCAAGCCGTTAAAGCACCAGCGTAATATCGGACTCTTAATGTGCGAGTGGGTGTTATCGGTTGTGGGCATGGCTATCCTTCGCATTCTTTGGGGCCACTGATGACGCCGAACGTAAAAGTGAGGGGCACCGCGCTGTTACGTTCGGCGTCCCTCTCAACTGATGGGTTAGGCGGCACTTTGGGAAGCACGATCTTAGCGATGTTTGGCCAGGGATTTGGCATATTCAACGGTAAGTTGGTGGAGTATGTCGATGGAGCCGCGCGATAGAAGCATAAGTACTCTGCCGCAAACATTGGTTCGAATGCTGGGGTGTCCATGTGCTGTAAGCACGGGGATGTTTAGCAGTGAGCAAAGAACCTCCATAGATGCAAGCTGCTTTGCTGTTGGGGACTTCGTAGATGCCCACTCGTCGTAGTGGCGGAAATTTGCCGCTGCCGCAGAGAAAACTTCTCCTAATGAATACCCGCCGAATGCTGGAGAAGCCTTGTGCCACTCATCTTCTGATGCATTGAGATCAAGCTTCAGCCGAACCAAAAGATTGTATTGAATGACCGCAATTGCTCCAGCCAGTGTGGCGGAAACGAGCTGAGCTTCGACAATCGAATCGGTGGCCTCATGGTATTCCTTTGGGTTTCTGCTTAGCGACGGCCCTGTTCCATTTTCTCTTGCGGAGGAGAGGCTCTCCAGCTTTTCTGCAGCTCGTGTCATTGGCCAAAACAGTTCGGCGATAGTGGACTCGCTTTGACGCCAACGCTCAATAAATCTGAACATCCCATTTTTGCGCGAATTGCCCATCTGTAGATCACCATCGCGAGTGACCGCGATGTCGCCTCCTTTGGTGACCTGTAAGTCCAGTTCAGATTTCAGGCTTTCAAGCCCGAAACGCGCGAGTGTTTGATCGTAGTCTTGTGGAGGCATTTGAGCTTTCAAACTTGTGACGCAGTTGGTGACGCCTAACAGTGTTTATATGGTTCCGTATAAGAAACCTGATTCTTGATTCGTGTCAGCATAAGCCGCCTGTTATACGCAGTCATAAAATCAGATAAAACATTCTACTGCAAACCCTTACATCCATCACCGAATTTTATTCTGCGGTGTTATACGGATCAGCAGAACACTCATCTGTTCAAACGCGACCGACCGATCAGCGTTCATTCGCAAAAAAAGAATTTACCGCAAATCCACTGACAAAACCAACCCCCATCACTCCCCCGCGCTCACAGGAGACAACCGCCGAATCGTAACTCTTTTCCCTTTAAGTCCTATACGACCTATAGGACTTATAAGACCTATTCTTCGATTTCCCCCAAAACAAAAAAGGCTGCCCGGTCAAACCGAAGCAGCCTTCTGAGAGCTGATATTCCAACCTCTTGCGTTATCCCGCTGCTTGCACGATAGCCATGAAATCGTCTACATTGAGGCTTGCTCCGCCGATGAGGCCGCCGTCGATGTCGGGCATTCCGAAGAGTTCGACTGCGTTCGAGGGTTTGACGCTGCCCCCGTACTGTATTCTGAGGTGATCCGCCGCTTGCTCTCCGTAGAGTTCGGCGACTTTGGCGCGGATCATCGCGTGAACATCCTGCGCCTGCTGGCTGGTGGCGGTTTTGCCGGTGCCGATGGCCCAGACCGGTTCGTAGGCGATCACCAGATTGGTGATGTCGGTCACTTCGGCAAGCCCTTCGACAACCTGGGCGGCGACGACTTCATCCGTCACGCCGCGCTCGCGCTCGTCGAGCGTTTCGCCGACGCACATGATGACCGACAGACCCTCGGCAAGCGCCTTCTGCACCTTGCGGTTGACGATCTGGCTGGTTTCGCCGAAATACTGACGGCGCTCCGAGTGGCCGACGATAACGTAGCTGCATCCCGCCGCGGCAAGCATCCGGGTGGAGACCTCGCCGGTGAACGCGCCATCGTTCTCGTAATGGCAGTTCTGGGCGCAGAGCCTGATGCCGCTCCACTCGATCACCTTGCCAACCTCGTGCAACGCCGGAAAGGTCGGCGCGATGCCAACCTCGCACGTGACGCCGTCGCCGCCGACTTTCTCGGCAATCGCGGTCGCAAGTTCGACCGATTCGGCAATGGTGTTGTTCATCTTCCAGTTGCCGACCACAATTTTTCTGCGCATATCAGTAATCGGTTACGACTTCACTGTAAATTTTATCGATATCGGCCACCTTGAAGGTGTGCTTCCAGAAGCGGGAGTCCTTGAGTTCGATCTTGTCCTGATCGATGGCCGTGACGTAGCCGTGCCACACACGCTGCTCTTTGGTGATGAGATTGATCTCCTTGTCGAGCAGTTCGCGAGCGCCGCCAATCTGACGGGATGTGTAGATTATCTGTCGTTTGCCCATGGATATGGTGTTTGATTTGGCTCGCTATTTAACAAAAATATCGAGGATTTCATAATGCAACTCCCCTTTCGGCACGCTGATTTTCACCTTGTCGCCCACGGATTTGCCGATAAGCGAGCGTCCGACGGGAGAACGCACGGAAATTTTGCCGAGATCCATGTCGGCCTCCTCGGATGAAACCAGCGTGTATTCGATAATTTCGTCATCGACTTGCAGATTGCGCAGTTTGACCGAGGTGAGAATATAAACCTTGTCAGTTTTTATCTGTTTTGGATCGAGGATGGTCGCTGAAGCCAGCTTGTTTTCGAGTTCGGATATCTTCGCTTCGAGCTGCGACTGCTCTTCGCGGGCGGCGTCGTACTCGGCGTTTTCGCTCAGGTCTCCATGCGAGCGAGCCTCGGCAATCTTTTCGAGCACCTCTTTGCGGGTCTCGGTCGTCAACAGGTGAAGATCCTCCTTGAGCCGATTGTACCCATCCCGTGTCAGATAAATTCGATCACTCATGTCAGTGTTCATGGTTTTGGTTGGCGATGCTGAAAAGCGAATGATCACCACACGTTACAGCAGCGATGGTTTGGCAAACAAAAAAAGTAAAGTCAGCAGCCTGGCTGACTTTACTTCTTTCACGCCAATTTAGGAAACTTTATCCTGCGGGCAAAGGGCATTACAGATTAAACGCAAAATACATCCGGCTCCATCCGCGCTCGACCAGCAAGAAAAGCAAGTCACCCTTTTTCTTATTACCGGCAATTGCATTGAAGGCAACGACCGACTCCACCGGCTTTTTATCTACCGATATGATCACGTCTCCCGGACGCAAGCCAACCGAAAAGGCTTGGCTCGACTGACTGACTGATGTCACCACAATCCGGCGCGAATTTGCCTTCAGATTCAGCTTCCGCGCCAGGTCGGCCGTCAGCGGAGAGACCGAGAAACCAAGCAGCTCGTTGGCAGACTCGAAACTCTCAGCCGAGGCAGTTGCGTTGTCTGGCAGTGATTCGAGGAGTACAGTCATTGTGCGGACAATTCCGTCACGGTTGATTTTGATAGCCACGCTGCTGCCGGGAGCCTGGGAGGCAATCCGGTTACGCAGTTCTGCCGCGCTACTTACCTTTCGCCCGTTGAATTCGAGGATGACATCGCCGGTCTTCAGGCCCGATTTGGCTGCCGGGCCACCCTGTACTACCGTACCGACCACAACGCCTTCGGGTGACTGGAGATGCAGCCCCTTGGCGATATTCTCATCGACATCCTGAATGGTGACACCCATATAGCCGCGTTCTACCTTGCCATTTTTAAGCAGCGAGGTGTAGACCCGGTAAGCCATGTTCGACGGCACTGCGAAGCCGATGCCATCAAAACCGCCGGTGCGGCTGGCGATCGCCGTGTTGATACCGACCAGCTCGCCGCCGATGTTCACCAGCGGGCCGCCGGAGTTGCCGGGATTGATGGCCGCGTCGGTCTGGATGAAATCCTCGTAATCGGCCAGTCCGACATTGACGCGCCCTTTGGCGCTGACGATACCCTGGGTCACAGAGCGAGCCAGGTTCTGGCCAAGCGGACTGCCAATGGCGAGTACCCACTCCCCGACCCGCAGCTTCTCACTGTCGCCAAAAGCGATCGGTTTGAGTCCTTTGGCATCAATCTTCAGCACGGCAAGATCGGTCCGGGAATCCTTACCAACGATCCTTGCTGTAAATTTCCGGTTATCAGAGGTCATGACAGAAATGGAGCCCGCCTTCTCGATCACATGGTTGTTGGTCAGAATGTAGCCATCCTGGCTGACAACAACCCCCGAACCCAGCCCGTGGATCACCTGCTTGCGACCACCAGGTTCTTCAGGTGAAGGAAAATTGAACATTCCGCCAAACGACTTGCCAAAGAAATCAAAAGGGGTCATGATCCGGCGCTCGACCTCGGTTTCGGTGTAGATCGTCACCACCGAAGGAGTGGCCGATTCGGCAATCGCCACAAAAGCGTCGTTGAGGTCGGCGAGCGTCCGTATCGGATGGCTACGCAGGCTCTCTGCCGCTACGCCGCTCCGGGGATGGTTGGCGACCGCGACTCCTCCGTCACGGCCTACGTGCAACGAAAAATCGAGATTCGAAAACGCGAGCGCTCCCGCTGTAATGCCAACAGATACCAGCGCCGCCGATTTGAGCATCGTCAGTTTCTGCTTCATTCCGAGTTGAAGTTTTGAGGTTGATCAGAGAGATTTCTCAATACTTTCGAGAGCCGTCAGTCCGGCCCTCATTTTGTTCATGGTTTCTTCGTATTCGAATTCGGGCGTCGAGTCGGCCACGATGCCGCCCGCCGCCTGGAAATAGATGACGCCATCGCGGATCACCATCGTGCGGATGGCGATAGCCGTGTTCAGCTGCCCCCGGAAATCGAGGTAGCCCACCGCGCCTCCGTACAGGCCGCGCTTCTCCGTCTCCAGCTCGTAGATAATCTCCATCGCCCGAACCTTCGGAGCGCCGGTGAGCGTGCCCGCCGGGAAGCACGACCAGAAGGCGTCCATCGCCGTCAAACCGTCCTGCAATTCACCCCGGACGTTGCTGACGATGTGCATCACGTGCGAGTACTTTTCGATCACCATCATCTCGTTGGTTTCGACGGTACCGATTTTGGCGATGCGCCCGATGTCGTTGCGGCTCAGGTCGATGAGCATCAGGTGCTCGGCCCGCTCCTTCTCGTCGGAGATCAACTCCCGGGCGTTGCGCTCGTCCTCCTCGAACGTCTCGCCGCGCCGCCGCGTGCCGGCGATCGGGCGGGTATCGACGATGCGGCGTCCGGTGTGGTCGCGCTCGACTTTGACCAGCAGTTCGGGCGAGGAGCCGACAACGTGGAAATCCTCGAAGTCGAAAAAGTAGAGATAGGGCGACGGATTTATCGTGCGCAGCACGCGGTAGACGTCGAACGGACGGGTGTGCAGCGTGCGTTTCAGACGCTGCGAAATCTGCACCTGAAAGATGTCGCCGCTGAGAATGTACTCCTTGGCCTTGAGCACCTTGGCGTAGTATTCGTCGCGCGTGGTGTTGGAAACGACCGGCTCCGGCTGCTCCGGCTGGAACGGCACGAGGGCGGGCACGAGCGGCTCCTGCAAGAGCGCCGCCAGCTCGTCGATCTTGCGTTCAGCGCGAGAGCGGTCGGCGTCGTCGAGATAGTTGGCCACGAGGAACAGCTTGCGCATCACGTTGTCGAAGATGACCAACGTATCACAGAAGAGCAGGCAGAGGTCTGGCATCTCCGCCGGATCGGGCAGTTCCGGTGAGGGAATCCGCTCGATCAGGTGCATGGTATCGTAACCGAAGTAGCCGAAGACGCCGGAGGTGCTCATCTGCTGCGAACCGCTCTTGCGGCGCGGCAGCTCTTCGGAGGTGAACATCGCCATGCAGCGATCGACGACGGCGCGAAGGTCGCTCTCCTGTTCGACAATGGCGGACAACGCTGCGAAGCGCTTGTCGCGCACGTCGAGAGAAATTTCGCCGCCCACCATTCCCTTGAGCACGGCCACCGGATCGACGGCGATATAGGAGTAACGCGCCATGCGCTCCTCTCCCTCGACCGATTCGAGCAGACAGGAGTAAGGACGCTGGAGTTTGAGATACACCGATACCGGGGTTTCCGTATCTGCCTGGAAGGCTCTGACCAGAGGGGTCAGGATAAAGGACGGCTCCTCTACCGGGCCGGCCGTATGGTCCGAAAGAGATCTGATCATGAATTAGTGGATGCTACGATAAGGTAAAAATTCATAGTATGAAAACATCGCTGTTTCTATATTGCGTAATATGAATACAGCATAGTGTTCAGGCTGCTGACAATCATCAAGAGCGATGATCGTTACGCAGACGTTCTCCTATTAGTAATCAGCGAGCTGTCGCCATGAAAATTGCACGCGAATCCTCCCGGAAGTGGTTCACTGCACTCTTGCTCTCGCCGGGAATGATTTTCGCTCTGGCATACCTTGTGGTATGGTTGTCGATGAATCTCTGGCTTGACCACTCCTTCAAGCACCATCTCAAGCAAATTTTTATCACAGAAACCGGTCAGCAGTACCGGATCGACATCGGCTCGCTCAGGTCAGGCGCCGATCTGAATTCACTGATGCTGAAAAATCTTGCGCTTACTCCGATAAGCAACGCCGAAAATCAAAGAACGAACAGCTCCGCTTTACAAATCGCGGAACTTCGGATCGAATGCCCCAACCTCAGCTTCTTCCCGTTCAGACCGGCGGACAAGCTGCTCTCGCTGCGCAAGGTCTGCCATGCAATCCTTGCGAACAGCGTTCAGTGAACCGCAAGGCCGATGCGTTGCCAGCGAATGGAGGCAATCTTTTCAACCGGATCGAACACCAGCGGCAGATCGGGATCCCATGACCAGTAGACCATCATGGCCTGGCCCACCATGTCGCTTTCCGGCAGAAAACCCCAGTAACGGCTGTCGAGGCTGTTGTCGCGGTTATCGCCCATCGCGAAATAGTAATTGCGGTCAACCGTGTAACGATCTGCGGCGCCACCATCGATGAACACCTGCTCCCCAACGAGACTGACCGTATGCCCTTCGTAGGCGATCAGGTCGCGATAGAGCGGCAGCGTCCTTGCCGTGAGGTCGATCACGTCACCTTTGCGCGGAATCTGGATCGGGCCGTAATTGTCCTTGTTGTAGTCGGACATGCCGGGAAAAATCTGGAACTCGGGCACGCCGGGCGGCATTTTCGTGCCGATGAACTGCGCGTGGGGCGGCAGCTGCATCTCTTTGCCGTTGATATAGACCTGCTGGTTGCGAATTTCGAGCTTGTCTCCCGGCAGGGCGATGCAGCGCTTGATGTAATTCAGGCTCCGATCTCGGGGAAACTTGAAGACAATAATGTCGCCGCGCCCGACGTCACGAACTTTGGGGAGAGAGATATCAGTAAAGGGCACCCTGGCCCCGTAGACGAACTTGTTGACAAAAAGAAAATCGCCGGCAAGCAGCGTTTTTTCCATCGATCCCGTCGGAATTCTGTACGACTCGATAACAAACATCCTGAGAATCGTCGCCACAAGAGCGGCAATGATCAGGGCTTCGAACCATTCACGCGATTGCGTCTTGCCGTTATTCCCTTTGGGAGTCGTTTTCTGTTTTTTCACGCTTTACTTATTTTTTACAGAGATTAGCAGAATACGAAACCGTATGAACGACCTTTAAGACGTCAAGCGGCCCGAGTTCCAGCGAAATCGTGCTGATTTTCTGTTCTGTAACTCGTTATTCATCGATATTCAGAACGGCGAGGAAGGCTTCCTGCGGCACCTCGACTCGACCAACCTGCTTCATGCGCTTCTTGCCCTCTTTCTGCTTTTCGAGCAGCTTGCGCTTGCGGCTGATGTCGCCGCCGTAGCACTTGGCGAGCACATTCTTGCGCATCGCCGAGATGGATTCGCGAGCGATCACCCGGCTGCCGATGGCCGCCTGAATCGCCACCTCGTACATCTGGCGGGGAATGATTCCCTTGAGCTTCTGGCAGAGCTTGCGCCCCCATTCGTAGGCTTTCGAGCGGTGCACGATCGACGAAAGCGCATCGACCGTTTCGCCGTTGAGCAAGACGTCGAGCTTGACGAGGTCGGAACGGCGGTAGCCGATATACTCGTAGTCCATCGAGGCGTACCCCTGGGAGATCGACTTGAGCTTGTCGTGGAAGTCGAACACCACCTCGCCGAGCGGGAACTCGAAATGGATGTTCACCCTCGACGTGTCGAGGTAGTCGGTGTTCTTGTACTCGCCGCGCCGCTCCATGCCGAGCTTCATGATGTTGCCGATGTAGTCCGACATGGTGATGATCTGCATCGAAACGTATGGCTCCTCGACCCAGTTGATTTTGGTCGTGTCGGGCATCTTCGAGGGGTTGTCCACCTCGACCGTCTCGCCACTGGTCATGATCACGCGGTACTCGACGTTCGGCACCGTGGTGATGATGTTGACGTTGTATTCGCGCTCCAGACGCTCCTGGATGATCTCCATGTGGAGCAGCCCGAGGAAGCCGCAACGGAAGCCAAAGCCAAGCGCCGCAGAGGTTTCCGGCGTATAGACCAGCGAGGCATCGTTGAGCGAGAGCTTTTCGAGCGATTCGCGCAGATTCTCGAACTCGTTGGACTCGACCGGATAGAGGCCGCTGAAGACCATCGGCTTCACATCCTTGTAGCCGGCAAGGCGCTCCGAGGCGGGATTGTCGAGCAGCGTGACCGTGTCGCCCACCTTGGCGTCCTTCACATCCTTGATCGAGCAGATCAGGTAGCCCACGTTGCCCGCTTCGAGCGTGTCCGAGGGATTGCGCTTCAGGCTCATGGTGCCGATTTCGTCGGCGATGAAGATCTTGTCGTTGGCGAAAAAGCGAACCCGGTCCCCTTTCTTCAGTACCCCATCGACGATCCTGATATAGGCGATAGCGCCGCGATAGGCGTCGAAGACCGAGTCGAAAATGAGCGCCCGGAGCGGCAGCTGGCGATTGTCCGCCGGAGCGGGCACGCGAGCCACGATCGCCTCCATCAGTTCATCCACGCCGATGCCGGCCTTGGCCGACACCTGAAGGATTTCGTCACGGTTGACGCCGATCAGGTCGATGATCTGCTGTGCCACACCCTCGACATTCGATGATGGCAGGTCGATCTTGTTGATGACCGGAATGATTTCGAGACCGGCCTCGATGGCGAGGTAGAGGTTGGCGATGGTCTGCGCCTCGACGCCCTGGGTGGCATCGACGACGAGCAGCGCGCCTTCGCACGCGGCCAGCGACCGCGAGACCTCGTAGCTGAAGTCAACGTGGCCGGGCGTGTCGATGAGATTGAGGATATAGTCCTGTCCATCCTTCGCCTGGTAGCGCATCTGCACCGCGTGGCTCTTGATGGTGATGCCGCGCTCGCGTTCGAGATCCATGTCGTCGAGCACCTGGGCGGTGGACATCTGGTTGCGTTCAAGGGTATGGGTCACTTCGAGAAGCCGGTCGGCGAGGGTCGATTTGCCGTGGTCGATATGGGCAATAATGCAGAAGTTTCTGATCATGCCGACTTCTGTTCCTGTCGGAGGCATAAGTATCTGTTCTAACGAGTAATAGTGGTTACACAACCGCTTCGCCGCAACGGCGGCGGGCGTAGAATAATAAAATCAGTGAATATAAGAAGAAAATTGTGACGTACCTCCCGGCGGCGATCATAAAAAGCGAAGCATCTCGCCATCCGCGCGGAGGCCGCGGGCGAACGATGCGCCATCCATCGCTTTTTTGCCCTCGGCCTGTACGCTGAGCAGTTCGAGCCATCCGTCAGTTCCGGCAGCGAGCAAGCGCCCCTCCGCGATGCGAAGCGTACCCGGCTCGTCGGGCGACATCTCGCTGACGAAGGGCCTGGCCTTGTAGATTTTCAGGCTCTTGCCGCCAAAGGTCGTCCAGGCGGTGGGCTTCAGGGCGAGGCCGCGGATGAAGTCGTGCAGGCGGCGGACGGGCTGGCGCCAGTCGATGCGGGTGTTCTCGCGGGTCAGCTTCGGCGCTCTGGTGGCGAGTGATTCATCCTGTTTTTCGGGCCTCACCGCGCCACCGGCGATCATCGCGAGCGTGCGCTCCACCGTGCCCGCGCCGATCTCCGAGAGGCGGACGAGCAGCTCCGAGGCGTTCTCGTCCGGCCCGATCGGCGTGCGATCCATCGTGATAATGTTGCCGGTATCGACCGACCGCTGGAGGAAAAAGGTGGTCACGCCGGTTTCGGCGTCGCCCTCGATGATCGACCAGTTGACCGGCGCCGCGCCGCGATAGGCCGGAAGCAGCGAGCCGTGCAGGTTGAACGCACCAAGCGGCGGCAGCTCGAACACCTCGGGCGGCAGGATGCGGAAAGCGGCAACGACGATCACGTCGGGCCGGGCGGCGGCGACCTTCGCGGCAAAGTCGTGGCTGCGGACATCGTCGGCCTCCAGAACGGGCAGGCCGAGTTCGAGCGCCACCTGTTTGACAGGCGTCGGCTCGGGCGGCGAGTTCTTGCTGCGGCGAGGCTTGTCGCAGCCGGTGACGACGAGCACCGTTTCAAAGCGCGGCGTCATGGCGGCGACGCGGCGAAGCGACGGAACGGCGAACTCCGGCGTGCCCATGAAGACAACTCTCAACCCCACCGGTCAGGCCTCCGCTTCGACACGGCTGGCGTCACGGGCCAGAGGATAGTCGGCCTTCACCCGTCCTTCGGCGATGGCGTCAAGCTCCTTCTGGATTTTGCGGCGATCACGCTTATCCATGCGGTCAACGAAAAGCGTGCCGTCGAGATGGTCGATCTCGTGCTGAAGCACGCGGGCCATCATGCTGTGAAAATCGGCGGTGTGCTCCTCGAATTTTTCGTCCCGGTAGTGCAGGGTGATCGCCGACGGACGAACCACGTCACCGGCGATGCCCGGCACGCTGAGACACCCCTCCTCCATCATGTTGCGTCCCCGGACGGCAACAATGCGGGGATTGATAACCACCATCGGTTTGAAATCGGCATACTCCTTGATGGTGGAAATATCCACTACAACCAGACGCAACGAGTGGCCCACCTGCGGCGCGGCAAGGCCAATGCCCGGTGCTTTGTACATGGTGTCGAACATCTCGGCGATCAGCTCCTCGATTGCCGGATCGACTCCTTTCAAAGGCTTGGCCTTCAAAGCGAGCACCGGATCGCTGTATGTATTGATCGGTAATATCATAATACTTCTCTCTCCTGAATTGCGCCGGCAGCCTGAAGCGCCAGCCCTGCTGACATGGTGTCGGACAAATACAGTCCGCTTTCAAGAAACCCTTTGGACATCCTGATAGTTGCCCCGTTCAGCAGGCTTGAAAAAACTGCAATGTACGATTTTCAACCCTTTTTCCGTACGCATCCCCCGAACCGCGTCAGGTCAGCATCGACAGGGAATTCAGGGAAAAAACGGTACATTGCAGCAAAGGAACGCAAACAACAGCCAATCGCAAGAGCGACAGAAATACGGTGAGCAAAAAAAGCGGCGATACAGCGGCGAAGGTCGAAAGCCTCTTCAAAACATTCATGAAGGAGGAAGGGCTGCGATGCACCCAGGAGCGCCTGAGCGTGCTCAGGGAAATTTACCGTTCCAACACCCATCTCGACGCCGACGAGCTGTTCGTGCGGCTGCGTGAAAAGGGAGTCGCCATTTCACGCGCCACGGTGTACCATACCCTCGACCTGCTCTTCAGGTACAACCTCGTCACCAAGATCGACCTCGGCCACAAGCACACCCACTACGAAAAGTCGTGGGGCGTGGCCAACCACCTGCACATCATCTGCCTGAAGTGCGGACAGGTGTCGGAAGCCACGAGCAGCGAGCTGGGCGGGATGATGGAAAAGCTCTGCGGCGAACACGGCTACTCGCTCGGCAGCTTCAGCCTGCAACTCTTCGGCGAATGCACCGACAGGGAGGCCTGCGTCGAGAGGGCCAGGGAGAAACGCAAGGAAAACGCCTGAAATCACCGCCCTCATGCCCTGGCTCTACCTGATCCTCGCCATTGTCGCCGAAGTCTTTGGCACCACCAGCATGAAGCTTTCCGCGGGCTTTTCGAAACCGCTGCCATCGGTTTTGATTTTCGTTTTTTACGGTCTGAGTCTTACCTTCCTCACGCTGGCGCTCAGGACGCTGCCGGTCGGCATGTCCTACGCCATCTGGTCGGCGCTCGGCACGGCACTCATCACGGCCATCGGCGTGCTCTGGTTCGGCGAGGGGATGAACGCGCTCAAGGTGATCTCCCTGATCCTGATCATCGTGGGCATCGCAGGGTTGCATTTCAGTCAGGAACACATGAAGTAAGGCGCACAGGCATGAGTCAACAACATCCGGTTTACCGGCGAATCGTCGTCAAGGTCGGCACCAACGTCATCACGGCCCGCAACGGCAAGCTCGATCCGGCGATTCTCGACAGCCTGACCGAGCAGATCGCCGCGCTCATGCAGGGCGGCGTCGAAGTCATTCTCGTCACTTCCGGCGCGGTCGGTGCAGGGCGCGGCATCGTGTCGCTCTCCGGAAATCTCACGCCCGTCGAGACGCGCCAGGTGCTCGCCGCCACCGGGCAGATCCGGCTCATCAACGCCTACAACAGCCGCTTCGAAAAGCATGGACTGCTCGGCGCGCAGCTTCTCGTCACCAAAGGAGACTTCCGCGACCGGCAGCACTACCTCAACATGCGCACCTGCTTCGAGGCGTTGCTCGCGCAGAAGATCGTGCCCATCGTCAACGAGAACGACGCCGTGGCGGTGACGGAGCTGATGTTCACCGACAACGACGAACTCTCCGGCCTCATCGCCTCGATGTTGCAGGTGGACGCGCACATCATCCTCTCGAACGTGGATGGCCTCTTCGACACGCAGACGGAAGGCAATCCGGTGATCGAGGAGATCGATCCCGGCTCGAAGAACTTCAGCCAGTACATCCGCCCCGGCAAATCGGAGTTTGGGCGCGGCGGAATGCTCACCAAGTGCAACATCGCGCACAAACTTTCGCGCCTCGGCATCACCGTGCACATCGCCAACGGCACCACCCCCGGCATTTTGCAGACGATCGCCCGCGGCGGCAAAACCGGCACGAAGTTCATCGCCCAGAAGCCGAAGCAGAGCCGAAAGCGCTGGATCGCGCTCAGCGAAGGACTCGAAAAAGGCGCCGTCATCATCAACCAGGGCGCAAAGGAGGCCCTCACCTCCGACGAGCGAGCCACGAGCCTCTTGCCCGTCGGCATCACCGGCGTCGAAGGCTCGTTCAAGCGCGGCGACGTCATCCGCATCTGCTCGGAAGACGGCAAAGTCATCGGCTACGGCATGGCCTCCTGTACCGCCGAAAAAGCCCGCTCGACGCTCGGCCTGAAAGGCCACAAGCCGGTCATTCACTACGATCACCTGTATATCGTGCCGTAAGAACCCTGGGAGCGCCATGCTCCAGCTTGGCATCTTTTGATTCTGAAACAACCTCCTGTAGAGGCACGCCCTTCTCGTACCCGTCCGATCTTGCTCACGCAATATTTCCGCATTATCTTGTAGCGTTAGGGTTTTGCTGTTTTTAACCTAAATGTCCATCCTCATGAAAACAGATTTAAAACCGGTGCTGATCGCTGCCGCAGCAACCATCATTGCGGCGATCGTCGCTGGCATTTTCGGATATGTAAACTCCAGAAAACCGGAGCCCGCACCCGTCGCGCCAGCTTTGATTGCGCCACCAGCTACCGCGCCAGCGCCAGCAGCTCAATCCGTTCAGGGAAATGGCGGAGATGTCACGATCATCAACGGCGACAATAATATTCATGCTGGCGGCAATGTCACGATTCATGGAGCACAGAAATGATGAAATCCACCATCAGCATCATTGCCGCCAGCGCGGTGTTCAGCATCTCGGCCTGCATCTGCGCCGCGCCACCGTCTCTCTGCGCCGCGCCGACAGGCACGACGGTCATCAATGGCCGGGGCAATAACGTTGCCGGTCGCGATCTCACGGTCTATCAGGGGGCAAGCGCGAAGAGGCTGAGTTCGATTGACAAGCGATTGGCCAACCTTGAAAAAATTGCGCTTCAGCAAAATGTCGCTGAAGCGAGAAGCAATCCGGCGTTTCAAAAGATCGTGCAGAATATTTACGGCAAGTCTTTCGATGCGTTGAGTGAAGGTGAACTAATAACGTTATGGGACAATGTCCTGAAGGCTCTGGCGCGAGCTGCCGAAGCGGAAAAGAATTTCGAGGTCGTCAAACAGGGGGCAGTCGGCGCTGAACTGAAAGCCCTGATTCCAAAAATCGAAGCCGCCAGAAACGACTTCAACTACGATGAAGTCAACCGCCTGTTAAGCGAGTTCCGGGAGAAACACAACAATTTGCGCCAAGACCTTGCAAAAGTAGATTATCTGCAAGGCCAGAATTACGAACTGCAAATCAACTACCCCGAAGCCGAGCGCTACTACAAAAAAGCCGCCGCCATCGAGGATGAAAATTCGCTGTATCTCGATGCTCATGCAACCATACTCTGGAAAATGGGGCGATACGATGAAGCTGAACCGCTTTATCGTCGCGCTCTCGCTATCGGCGAAAAGACGCTCGGCCCCAATCATCCCGACGTTGCCACACGCCTGAACAATCTGGCGCTTTTACTCTCTGCTCAGGGCAAATACGCCGAAGCTGAACCGCTTTATCGTCGCGCTCTCGCTATCGGCGAAAAGACGCTCGGCCCCAATCATCCCGACGTTGCCACACGCCTAAACAATCTGGCGGGCTTGCTGCAAGATCAGGGCAACTACAATGACGCCGAACCGCTCTATCGACGCGCCATCGAAATTCAGGAAAAAACTCTCGGCATCAATCATCCTGATGTTGCCAGTAGTTTGAATAATTTGGCAACGCTACTACATGCTCACGACAATTACTACGATGCTGAACCACTCTACCGTCGTGCTCTCACCATCAATGAAAAAGTTCTCGGCCCCAATCATCCTGATGTTGCTTCAAACCTAAACAATCTGGCAGAATTGCTGCGAGCTCAGGGCAAATTCCACGACGCTGAACCGCTCTACCGTCGTGCGCTCGCGATTCTGGAAAAGTCTCTCGGTCCAAAACATCCAACGACAATAACAATCAGAGACAACCTCAACGATTTGCTGGCGAAGAAAAAGCAGTGACCTTTATGCGTTGCGCGGCTTGGCGTTCAGTCGAACCCATGCGGCGAAACGATCCATCCAGCCTTGCAGAAAGTCGCGGCTTTTCGGGCATCACTCCCCGTCAACCCTTTCCCCGAGCCGCTTCAGCACTTCGCCGAGCGAGTAAAACTGGAAGGTGCGGTCGTCCGACATGGCGACGAGCACTCCTTCGGGAAACTCCGGCGTCCGGATTTCCGTCGAGAGGTCGAGGCCGTCGGTTTCCGTTGCACGATATGGCACCGAGGTGATGAAACGATAGCGATTTTCGTCCACTTTCGTCGAGCTGTAGATTCTGAGCGCACCGCCGCTCTGGTCGGAAACCAGCACCAGCGTGCCGCCTTCGGCATTCCGGGTCACGGCAATGCCTTCACGGTCGGCGGCGAATCCCGACTGCCCGAACACAGCAAGCTCCTTGCCTGCATCGACGGCGGCGGGATCGGCAGAGTATTTCCTGATGCCGAACCGTTCATCGGAGTAATAGACCGTAGCGTTACCGTCATCGACTGCGACCGCTTCGATCTCTTTGACGCCCCTCCATGCGCCGAAAGCGCGAACCTTTGTCGCCATCACCCTGCCCGCGCCGTCATCGCGCAGCAGGTATTCCCAAAGGTACCCCTTTTTCGGCCCCTCTTTCCTGCTGACGATCAGGTAGATATTCCCGTCGCGGCTGCGCTTGTAGAGGGCGATGCCCATCGGCTCATCAAGCGCCTCGCCGTCGAAAACCCGGATGCCGCCGTTATCGAGCGGCGTGTCGGGTAAACGGTAGAGACGCACCATACGCCGCCCGCGCTCGGTAACGGCGGCAATATCGACCGGCTTGCCCTGCAACATGAGGCCATACTCAACATCGACATTGTTCGGACGAACCAGCCCGCGAACGCACTTCTCTTCGATGACCCTGCCCGCAAGATCGAACACGTACAGAGCACCATCCTCATGTTTGTCAGTGCCGAGAACGAGGCTTTTCGAGGGGTCGGCCCGGTTGACCCAGATGGCCGGATCATCCGAATCGTACCGAACCTTGCCAGTAATGGCAACCGGTTCGAGCGGCGTTTCGGCTTCAGCGGATACCACCGGCGCAAGCATGAAAAGGCAAAGCTGCACAGACAAACAAATCATCAAAATGGTCTTTTTCATAACGACATGACAGGTTGTGAAAACTCATGATAACAAGAACAGCCGAAACACCGCCACGATGCTTCGGCTGTTGCAAACATTGCCGTGCCCGCTCAGAAGTCCATCTTCAAACCGAGCATGAAACGGCGGTCGTACCACTCTTCCTGGGCCACATACTTCTTTTCGCCCTGGTAGAAACGCATCGGCTGGTTGGTCAGGTTGCTGATCTCGAAAAACATCTGCGCCTGTTTGCTGAAGCGGTAGGTGCCGTTGAAATCGAGCGTGAATGAACTGTCGTAGTAGCGGTCTTCCCATGCGTTCTCGCCGATGGCCCCCTCTTCCGAATCGATGAAGTCACTGTGATAGTTGCCTAAAAGTCTCAACCCGAGCGGCCCGGTTTCGTAGGAGACCGAGGTGTTGAAGGTGTGCTTCGGGCTTCCCGGCAGCGGCAGGTCGTCGCCATCGCGCCCTTCGATGTTGAAGTGTTTGATCTTCGAACCGGTGTAGGTGTAGTTCAGGTACAGGCCGAGCCCTTTGAGGAACGGAAGCTGGAACTGCGCCGAGGCTTCCAGACCGTTGATGCTGCCGTCTCCACCGTTGACCGGCTGGTAGAGCTCATAGCTGGTGACGGGGTCGGTCGATTTTTGGGTGACAATGAAATCCGAAATCGATTTGTGGAAATACCCGATCGACACCAGGCTGACCGAACCGAGGTACCGGTCGATCATGATGTCGAAGTTCTTCGACAGCGTCGCCTTGAGCGAGGGATTGCCGACATAAATCTCCTCGTCATCGGCCAGTATCTGGCGGTACGGAGCGAGATCGAAATAGTTGGGACGGGCCAGCGAATGGGTGTAGGCGAGCCTGACGTTGGTGACGCTGTCGAGCTTGTAGCGCAGGCTGAGGTGTGGCAACACGTTGGTGTAATCCTCGCGCGCGCCATGCACCGGCGTCAGGGTATCAGCATCGGCATCGTAAACGAACGCATCGTACTGGTTACTCGTGTGTTCCATGCGCACGCCGCCGATCAGCCGAAGCTTGTCGGTAGCATCCCAGGTCATCATGCCGTAGGCCGCCTTGACATCCTCCTTCGCCGTGTAATTGCCAGCCAGTTCGGCCAGAGCGGTCGCCTTGTCGAACAGTGTTGCATTGTTCAGATCGAGGTTGCCGAGAAACGCGGGATCGACATATGAACCGACAACATACTGATCGCCAGGGAGATAGTGCTTTTTCGACGGGCTGTACAGATGGTTGTACACCTCGTTCATGAAGGCATCCTCATCGACGGGGGTGTATTCATAATAATCGTTATCGCTCATCTTTTTCTTGTACCTGATCTTGCCGCCAGCTTTGAGCTTCAGTCTGTCCGCCAGATCGTACTTGAAATCGAGACCAAACGCCTTGTCGATATCTTCGGTGTATTCGTGCTCTTCGGTCAGTGATTTCAGTTTCCAGTCACCTCCCGAAGCAATTCCCGAAGAGGCGTCCATGATGACCAGAGGTTTACCTGGATCGGAAACATCGACCGTGAAGGGCTGTTTCTTCTCCCTGATGTCGATGTAGCGCTCGTTCGGCTTTTCTTGTGAAGCCTTCGAGTACGCTGCCTGCCAGTCAACTTCGAGCTTGCCGAAATGGTGCTCGCCGCCGAGTGAGTACGACATCATTCGCTGCTCTTCGAGGCGGGCATCCTTGTCGGTACCGCCCTTGTTCTGCATCCGGATTTCGCCCTTGTCCAGATAGTTGTTGTCATCGTCAAGCAAACTGGTATAGGTCGTTCTGTAACGTTGCTCCCAGTCATTTCGCCAGTTGGAAATGCCGGAGAATTTCAGGGTGTGGTTTTCATTGAATCGGTAATCGAGCGTGGTGGACAAGCTCTTGCGGAGACGCTCGATATCATAGGTACGAACCTGCTGTGAATCGAGATTTATCTGACCGGTCGTCCCGCTGCGCTTCCATTCGGCTTCGATATCGTCTGAACCGAAATGGTTGTCTTCATACGATCCGGCCACCACGACGCCGAGTTTGCCATCCATGAAGCGGTTACCGTACACGCCGGAGAACTTCGACCTTGGCCCGCCGGAACCTTCGATCAGGTTGGCGCCGCCGCCAGCCGTGATCGAGATGCGCCTCTCACTTGGCGCCATCGTGATGAGGTTGACCGATCCGCCGATGGCGTCGGCGTCCATGTCGGGAGTGAGGGTTTTGTTGACCTCGATGGTCTGAAGCATGTCGGCGGGCACGAGATCGAGCTGCACGGTGCGGGTTTCAGCCTCTGCGGAAGGAATCCGCTCGCCGTTTATCATGACCGAATTGAATCGCGGTTCCGTGCCGCGGATATGGATGAACCGCGCTTCGCCCTGATCGTTGAACACGCTGATGCCCGGAATTCTCTTGAGCGCGTCGCCAGCGTTGTCGTCAGGAAATTTGCCGATCTGGTCAGCGGCGATGACGTTGGTGATATTGTCGCTTTTGATCTGCTGGTTAATCGCCTTGGCCTGCCCCTTGAGCTGTTCGCCGACCACAACGATCTCCTGACCGACAACGAGACCGGGAGTCAGCGAAATGTTCAGGATGGCCGATTTCAGCCGGTTCATGGAGACCGGGTATTCTTCGCCAACATAACCGATATAGGAAACAGAAATCACCACTGAATCCGAACCGATATTGTCGATTCTGTAACGTCCAGACTGATCGGTGACTGCGCCGAGCGACGTGCCTTTGACCCTGACGGCCACGCCAGGCAGAGGGAGCTTGTCGTTTTTATCGACAATCGTACCCACGATGCTTCTCGAAGTTGAGGGTATCGATGTTTGCGTGGCCGAATCAGCAGCCGATGCGACAGACGGTTGCGCAGCCGTTGCCAGCAACAGCAACGAACCGGCAACAGCCGAAGAGTAAGGGTGGTAACGATTCATGGTGAAACGAGGTGTATGAATTGGAGGTGGTTACAGATTTTCCAGCTACGGAAATTACCTCCCTCATTGTGTCGCCATCATGACAGCCCGGAAACATCATTGTGAACAATCACCAGGCAACCGCAAGAAAAACAGCAACTTGCCGTCGTCCGACAACCCGGCTGACTTGACAACAGCGGTTTGCGCCAATGGCAAACGTACTGTTTTGATGCGATGCAATCAGATCACCGGTACACACCATATCCTCCATGTACAATGAATCCGTGATGCTTCAGATTGCATTGCGTTACCAGCTATCGCCGCCCACCATGCAGCCTAACCCACGCGGCAAAGCGATTCATCCAGCTTTGCAGAAAATCGCGGCTTTTTGGACCGATATTGCCAGCCTCGTCGAACAGTCCTTCGTAATAGCTGATGAAGGCTTCGGGCTGGCCGAGCGTCGGCACGTCGAGCACGGCGAGGATGTTGCGCAGGTGCTGTTGGGCCATCGCCGTGCCGCATGCGCCGGACGAGAGGCCGATGATTCCGGCGGGCTTGCCCTCCCAGGCGTTGTGCCCGTAGGGACGCGAGCCGACATCGAGCGCGTTCTTGAGTACGCCCGGAATCGAGCGGTTGTATTCCGGCGTGACGAACATGATGCCATCGGCCTCGCCGATCTGGCACCGCAGCCGCTGCATCGCTTCGGTCGGATGCTCTTCGTCGTCATGGTTGTAGAGCGGCAGGTCGTCGATACGGAGGTGATGGAAGGAAAAATCGGGCGGAGCGAGCCTCGTGAGCGCGTCGGCAAGCCTGCGGTTCAGCGATTCACGCCTGATGCTGCCAACAACCACGGCGATACGGTAAGTGTTCATGGAGGGAATGGAGTAGAGTTCATCGATGCTTTCTGCCCGAACGTCCCGCCGCCGCATTTGGTTTCCCACGTCCTGTTGCGCGCATACCGAAGCGCCTCGACCATTTTGAAGCCGCAGTGAGAATCGGTATTATGTTTTGACAATACTCAAGGAGTTCACCAGTTTTTGCCGACATCCATCGGGAAAAAAGGCAAAATGAAAAAAGCTCTTCTCGTCACCGGCCTCGTGGCCAGCCTGCTGGCTGCACTCGGTTTCTGGCTGCACCGCAGCTATACGATCCTCAAAACGAAGCCTCCCGTCCCCCTGACCACCGACGTCGAACTCGAACAGCCGTCATCGCTGTTCAACCTGCCCATCAGCATCGAACATACGGTACTGGCAGACTATCTGAACGGCAAGATTCGCGGCAACTTCCTGAACGCCGACCTGTGGTTGCAGAAAAAGCACAAAGAGCGCATCAGTCTCTCTTTGACAAGAGAAGAAAACATCACCATCAGCTCGGA